>DXNX01000012.1 GCA_019413245.1 Oscillospiraceae bacterium | reverse complement strand
CAGCCCTGCGGGGACGCCGACCTCTGCTGCGTTCCGCAGAAAGGGGAAAATCATGTGCAGAAAACCGATTGCTTTGTTCCTTGTGTCCGGTATGCTGTGGCTTCTGGCGGGTTGCTCCCCCAAAGCCCCCGCAGACACGGAAACTCAGCCCTCCCCCGCTCCGGGTGCCGAATCTTCTGCCCCGGACAGTGAAACCAAACCGGCGGCAAGCAGCGAACCGGAAAACCGTCTTGTCTTTTCCCACACCGCCGGGGCGCAGACGGCGGATGGATTTTACACCATCTACACCTATGACGACTGGACCGGCTGCCTGGTCTTTTATGACTATGCTTCCCGGCAGGCCGTGCCGGTGTGCGCCCAGCCCAACTGCGAGCATCACGACGAAACCTGCCCCGCCTGGTTCGGGGAAAACATCCCCCGTCTTCTCACCAACGGGGAGCAGCTGGCCTTTTGTTATCTGAACAGTCCGGCCCGCATCGAAACCGCCAACATGGACGGCAGCAACCGAAGGGTGCTGTACGAATTTGCCGACGGCGAGACCCCGGGAGACGGATTCTGCATGGACGAAACTTCCGTATATATCCTGTCCACCAGTGTTACCAACGGGCAGGAAAGCAGTCAGGACCTGTTGCGCATCAGCCTGGCAGACGGCAGCTGCGAAACTTTGTGGAGGGAATCCGGCACCGGCTATGCTTTCCTGACGGGATGCCTTGACCACCACCTGGTGCTCAAGGAAATCCGGCGCAACACGCAGGAAACCGAAACGGCGGAACAGCTGGCTGACCAGACCCATACCCTGCTGCTGGCAGACCCTCGGAACGGCAGCACCACCCCGCTGTATGAATGGCAGCAGGGCGCGGCCCTGGAATCTGCCCTGGCGGACACGTTGTACTGCGTCACCGCCGACCACCGGCTCTGCGCCTTTGCTGAGGAAAACCAGCTCACCGAACTGGCCCGGGATGACCGACTGGTTCCGTCGGTGACCGTGATCCAATATGCCGATGATACCGCCATCTGGTTCACCGCCCCGGAAAACGGCACGGACGGTGTGACCTGCCTGTACCAGCTGGACCTGCCGGACGGAAGCATCGCCCCGGTCCCCCTTGCCCGGGGGCGCTCCCTGACCGTGCTGGGCGAATATGGCGACAATCTGTTTGTCCGCATGACCGAGGACGACAGCCTGCAGTCGTCCCTGAATGCCCGGTACGCCTTTGTTCCCAAAAGTCAGCTGACTGCGGCGGAAGGCGAAGCGGAAAAATTCACGGAACTGTTCTGAAGCCAGCCGACCGGCATTTTGCGGTAACATCCCGGATACAATCATTTCCTACAATCGAAACAGAAATTTTTACCACATTCCACCTGTATCGGCTGTTTCGGGAGATGTTGCCTTATGAAAAGTCCACAACAAGTTTTTGCCTGCCTTTCTGAGCGGACGGCCAAACCGACCCCGCCGAAACGACGGCTGTTTCTCCTGTATCGGCCCATCACCGCCGCTGCGGCCTCCTGACCGACGGCACGAAAGGAGAAACACATGAAAGCCACGCATTTTCTGTCCCTTTCCCTGGCGCTGGCCATCTCTTTGGCCGGTTGTTCCCCGGCACAGGACACCCCTGCTGCCAGCACCTCCTTCACGTCCCTGCAGCAAAGTAGCGGGTGGAACTACGGCGGCATGGGCCCGGACGGATTTTACTTTGTTTCCGCCGACTGCCGGGAGGACGGTTCCACCAATCTGATGTATCTGGATTACGCCACCATGCAGCAGGTCTATCTTTGCAGCCAGCCCAATTGCAGCCATGACACCGACGCCTGCACCAGCTACCTGCCCTATTCGGCCGGCGGGATTCTGGCCAGTGTGGTGGGAGAGCAGCTGGTCCTGGTCTTCCC
The DNA here is from genome assembly GCA_019413245.1 of Oscillospiraceae bacterium. Classification (GTDB taxonomy): domain Bacteria; phylum Bacillota; class Clostridia; order Oscillospirales; family Ruminococcaceae; genus Gemmiger. The sequence continues at coordinate 24,558 of DXNX01000012.1, read as the reverse complement.
GGGCAATCTCCAAACGGGCACCGGTTCCGGGACGGAGTCGGTGCTGCCCCACATTGAAACCATGGGCCTGGACGGCAGCAACCGGAAAACCACCGTCACCCTGGGGGCCAACCAGGTCATCTCCCGTCCCCTTGTGACCGACGGGACCTGTCTGTACACCCGCCTGGATACCACCGCCGAGGACGGCAGCTTCACCGCCCAGCTGGTACGCATCGACCCCGCCGGGGGTGAACCGGAAGTGCTGTGTCCCCTGAACCAGGAATGGCTCAAGGGCGGCGCGGGATCCCGGCTGATCCTGTGGGATGCCGAACAGACCTATGTTGGCTATGACCCCGCCACCGGAGAGCGCACCGACCTTTATCAGGCAGAGGACGCCCTTATTCACTCCAACCTGTTTGGTTCCACCCTGGCGTACCTTCAGGACGGGGTCTTTCACCTGCTGGACCTGACCACCGGGGAGGACAAAACGCTGGGCGGGTATCAGGTCACAGAGGCGAACGGGACCAATATTTCCATTCTTGACGCCGACGAAGACCATCTGATTTTCCATGCGGAAAGTGCCGAAGCCTCGGACTATTACATGCTGACAGCCGATCAGACACCCCAACCCTGGGGCCTTCTGTATACCACAGGCGATATGGAAATGCCGTACAGCCGGGTCACCACGGTGGGTGCCGACCAATATCTGGTCATTGCCGGGGAGGATGTGCCCCAGACGTCCGAGCTGGAAAACAGCCCGTACGCCGTTACAGGGGAACGGCAGTATGTGCTGATGTCCCGGGAAGAGTACTGGAACGGCACGGCCCCGAAATAACTTTGACACACCCGGCCGCTATGCTGGATACAGTTGTTCCTATTTTTTCTGGAAAGGGTTGAGCTCATGTCCGATGTGTCCCTTGTTCTGGATTCCCTGCGCAAATCCTATCCCCTGCCCGCCCCACTGTTCAAACGCCGCAGCGCCGGCCCCAAAGTCAAGCAGGCCCTGGCCGGGGTATCCCTGATCCTGGGCCCGGGGCTGTATGGCCTTCTTGGGCCCAACGGTGCAGGCAAAAGCACCCTCATCCACATCATCACCGGCACGCTGGCGGCAGATTCCGGCAGGGTCCTGTGGGACGGCAAACCGGCCCGGGGCATTGCTTTCCGCCGGGTACTGGGGTACATGCCCCAGCAGCAGGGGCTGTACGACAGCTATACCGGGCGACGGTTTCTGGCCTACATGGCGGCTCTGAAGGAGATTCGCTGTGCCGATGTTCCCGCCGAAGTGGACCGGGTGGCGGCGGCGGTGAATCTGTCCGATGAATTGGACAAGCGGCTTTCCGCCTATTCCGGCGGCATGAAGCAGCGGCTGCTGCTGGCCTCCGCCCTGTTGGGCGACCCGAAACTGCTGATTCTGGACGAGCCCACCGCCGGGCTGGACCCCAAGGAGCGAGTACGCCTGCGGGAACTGCTGGCCGCCATGGCAGCCGACCGTATCATTCTGGTGGCCACCCATGTGGTCAGCGACGTGGAAACGGTGGCCACCAAAGTCATCCTGCTGCGGGCGGGGCAGATCGTGGACGCCGCCCCGGTGCCTGAACTCATCGAAAAATACGCCCCCGGCCAGGGACTGGAGGATGTATACCTGCATGTGTTCGGTGAGGGGGACGGGAAATGAATCCGTGTGCCCTCACAAATATCAAAAGGAGGTAGCCATGACGCGCAAAGCCCAGTTGTCCCCTCTTTTTGCGGGATTTCTTTCGGCGGCGGTCCTGTTGTCCGGTTGTGCCAAAACACCACAGCCGGAAACCGACACCACAAGCACCACATCGGAAAGCCGTGAAGAAACGCCTGTCGCCCATATCGCCTATCAGGACTATCTGTCCAATCGGGCCTGTACCCCGGAAGGGATGTATTCCGTCCAGTACATCTACCCTGCCAGCCAAAACCTGTTTTACCTGGATGCAGAGTCCGGGCAGCAGCTGTTTTTGTGTGCAGTGCCCAACTGCCGCCATGATTCCGAGGCCTGCTCCTCCTATCTGCCCTTGCGCGATGCGGCAAACGGCTATTCTCTGTGTTATTACAACGATGCCCTCTATCTGATCCAGTGTTCTTCCGGGGACGATCTTCGGCCCCACATTTCCAAAATGATGCCGGACGGCAGCGGCCTGGGAGAATTGTGTACACTGGAAGATGGAGAAAATTTTACCGGCAAGCTGTTCGGATACGGGGATTCTCTGTTGGTTGAAATATACTCCGTGACGCCGGAGGGCCAGACCATCAAGCGGCTGGAAAAAATCAACTGCGAGACCGGCAGCCGGAAATCGGTTTTCACCTGCCCGGATGGCGGCCGTTACGCCCTGATGGGCGCTGCGGGCAGCCGGCTGATTTACCTGTTCATGGACGATCAGGGATACCAGTATTTCTGGGTGGACCCCGCGCAAAGCGAAATTTCTCTGGAAACCTGCGTCGAGGAAACACCGCTCACTGAGGTGTTCGATGACGAAGCAGTTCACTATTCCATTCAAGGGGATTATCTGTGCAAGGTAGACCGGGAACAGGAAGAACTGTCCGCCACCAACCTGTTGACGAGTGAGGTATACTCCTTTGAATACCCGGCCGCCGACCCGAATATCTCCTGGGTGGGGCTGAAATACCTGTTCGATGACCATTTTGCTCTGACCTACGACCAAAAGAATGGGGATACCGTATCCAATGTCACCACCATTCTGGACACCGCCACTGGCAAGCCCACGGATGTCAGCTACAGCGAGACCCGGGAGCATGCACGCCAGGTCATTGCCGTTTACGGCGACCAGGTGCTGTACTTTGACCACGACGAGGAAGTTCCCCTGCGCAACCAGACGGAGTACAGCCTGGTAAACGAAAGCACCTATGTGGGTGTGTACAGAATTGCCGACAAGGAGGCCTTTCTGCAGGGAATCGACGGAGAAGTCGTCGCGGATTCCCTTGCATGAGAAGGCGGGAAGGCAAATGTCATATGGGAAAAAGATTTCTGACTTTGCGGCATCTCCCGCACAGACCTGACGGGGAGGCAGAAAAATGAACCTGCTGTTTGCTGAACTGCGCAAGGTCTGGGGCAACCGGGTCTTCCCGCTTTTGCTGGCGGTACTGGCCGCCGCCAATCTGCTGCTGCTCTGGATGGGCACCCGCCCCACCTCCAACCAGCCACCCGCCGCGGCGTACAAGGCCGTGGGGGCGGAAATGAGCGGCATGACCATGGAAGAAAAAGGCGCGTTTCTCCACAGCAAGCTCACCGAGTACGAAAGTATTCTGCGCATCTCCAATTATTACCGGGAGCTGGCCTACGGCAACAGCGCCTATCTGCAGAGCTACCGGGAGGAGAACGCTGCCCTGTTTGATGAATACGAGCAGGAATATCAAAGCAAAAGTTACGTTTTGTATACAGACAGTCCCACTCTGGAATACCAGCTGTTCAACCAGCTGTGCAGCGAATACGACACCGTAGCAGGATATGGGGATTTTCTGGACAGTGTGCAGACCAAGGCCACGCAGCTGGCGGGCATTTCCATCTTCCAGAAGGATTCCACCGGCTATGACCTGAAAAATATCGAAGTCACGTCCAAAGTCTATGCAGGCCTGAACGACACCGTCATTGACTACTATCCGCAGAAAGGGCTGTACACCGCCCTCTCCTATGCTTTCACCGACCTGATCCTGCTGGCCGCCATGTTGTTGCTGGCGCTTTTGCTGGTGCGGCAGGAGCGGGACAGCGGACTGCTGACCCTGGTGCGCAGTCTGCCGGGCGGGCGGCTGCAGACCGCCCTGGCCAAGCTGGGAGCCTTTGCCCTCTCCCTGCTGGCAGTGCTGATGCTGCTGTACGGGGTGAACCTGGCCTACTGCGGAGCTTCTTTCGGGCTGGGGCCACTGACCCGCACCATCCAGAGTGTCCCCGCCCTTATGCGCTGCACCATGCAGATCACGGTGGGGCGGTATCTGTTCCGGTTTTTGCTGGCCAAGTGTGCCGGCGCTTTTGTGATGGGTCTGTGGGTCATGCTGGCAGCGCTGCTGGCCCGCCGGGCCGCAGCAGGCTGGGTGGGGGCTCTGGCTCTGCCCCTGGCCATGTACGGCATCCGGGCGGCCATTCCGGCCACCAGCCGCCTGAATGTGGTGAAATACTCCAATCTGGCCAGTCTGCTGCAGACCAACGAGCTGCTGGGCAACTACCGCAACCTCTACTGGTTCGGCTCCCCCATCGGGCTGCCGCTGGTGGAATGGACCGCCGCTGTGGTATTCGGTGCCGGGTTTGGGGCTGCCTTTTGCATGGTGTTTGCCCGCGCCCAGCTTCTGCCCGCCCCCAACCAGAGATTTGAGCTGGGGCGGCAGCACAAAACCCGGGCCACCTCCGTTTTCCGGGAGGAAAGCTGCAAGCTGCTGGTCCTGAACGGTGCGGCGGTATTTCTGGCCGCCTTTATCGGGTTCGGCATCTGGCAGGGTGTCACTGCTGAGAGTTACATCAGCGCCGACGAGATCTACTATGCGTACTACATGAAGGCAATTTCCGGACCTTACACCCAACAGACCAAAGACTGGCTGGAACAGCAGGGAGAGGAATTTGCCCCCATGCTGGAAGTACAGGAAAAGGTAGCGGCCGGAGAGTTGAGCGCAGACGCCCTGCTGCCCTATTCGGCGTTGCAGCAGAAGTACAGCGCATACCAGAAAATCGTCACCCAGAACATCAATTCCTATCTGAGTAGCCATCCCAGAGCCTGGCTGGTGTATGAGAGCGGCTACCAGGCGTTGTTCGGCTTCAGCGGCACGGCGGATGTGCAGGATACCCTGTACGCCGGGCTGATGTGTGCCCTGTGTTTTTCGGGGCTGTTCGCCATGGAGCGCAAAGGCGGTATGGAAGAAATACTGTGCACCACCCCCTTGGGCCGCAAGCGTACAGTGCGCGCCAAGCTGGGGATCAGCGCCGGGGCGGCGCTGCTGATTGCCGGTGCCGGCTGCCTGCCCCATGTCATCCAGGTGCTGCGGGACTACGGACTCCCGGTCCTGTTCGCCCCTGCCATGAGCCTGCCGGAATTTGAGCGTGTCCCTGCCGTGTTTACCCTTTCGGACATGCTACTGTTCTGGTTTCTGTGCCGGGTGTCAGCCTGCCTGTGCATGGGCTGCCTGACCCTGTGGCTGGGACAGCGGTTCGGCAGCCTTCTCCCCACCCTGTTCGTGAGCGCGGTGGGGTATTGCCTGCCGGCGCTGCTGTGCCTTTCCGGCATGGAAGGCGGCATCGAGTGGCTGGGGTTCTGGCCGCTGTTCCATGCAGCCGCCCTGCTGGCCGGTTGGAACGGCATTGCCTGCGGCTGGCTCACATTTTTGCTGTTGGCGGCCGCCCTGGGCGTCAGTTGTGGGCTGATGCTGGACCTGTGCGGCCGCTACGAATGGAAAGGCCTGCCCACAGGTTGAAACCGACTGCCTGCCAAATACCAAAACCGCCCACCGGGGCCCTTCTCCGGCAGGCGGTTTTGTTGATTTTACAGGAAACGTTCATTATTCTTGCGGCCGGAACGGGGCTTTTTCAGCACCCGCCCACCAGAGCCGGTATCGGCCCGTTGGGCCTGCGGGCTTTTTGCAGGCAGAGCACACATGACGATGATTGCCCTGTCCGCCGCGGTCTGGAGCAGGGATTCGGGAACCGGCGCCGCAGGACTTGCCTTTCCGCCGTCCAACCGGTACAATAGGTGTAACCTGTTGCATTACATCTGCTGTCAGGGTAGCACAGTTGGCTTGTAATTTCAAAAAGCCTATCACTTTTTTGCAAGGGAAGGGAGCCACCATGCAGCTCAGCATGAAATGTTCGGTCGCAGTACATTGTCTTCTCTTTATCTGGGAGGCCCGCGGCAAGGCCCGGGTCACCAGCACGCTGCTGGCCCAGAGCACCGGGTGCAATCCGGTCATCATCCGCAATCTGCTCAGTGCCCTGAAAAAAGCCGGGCTTATCACAGTGGAGCGCGGACAGGGCGGGGCCGAGCTCTGCAAAAAGCCGGAGGAGATCACCCTGTATCAGATCTATACCGCGCTGGAGCCCCGGGGCCTTTCCTCCATCATCGGCATCCACCCCTGTCAGGGGCGCAGCTGTCCCGTGGCCAAAAACATCCGCCAGGTCCTGTGCGGGCCGTATCATCAAATTGAGGAGTCCATCGCCCGCACCATGCAGAGCATCACCCTGGCGTCCATGATCGACGACCTGGAACGCCTGACTGCCGAGGACCACGGCATGCCCCGTCCCTGACCCCCACCTATCCGTACAGAAAGGATGAATCCCATGACCGAAAAAGCCTCCCGCCGTTTTCACCGCGTATACAACCCGGACGGTACCGCCGTCAGCACCGTGAGCCGCGCCCTGCTGCAGCAGGACGGACTGACGTTCAAGGATATTGACGGCAGCGGCACCGTCAGCATTGTCAACGACTGGCGCCGCCCGGCTGCCGAGCGTGCCGCCGCCTATGTCAAACAGCTTTCTGTCCATGAAAAGCTGGCCCAGCTGTTCGTGGCAGACTGGCGTATGGCCAAGTATCCGGCAGCCGGACCCTCCGCAGCCAAAATCGAAAATCCAGTCCACGACGAGACCGGCATCCTGGACGAAACCGAATGCGATACCGAAACCATCTTCGGCAAGCAGCACATCATCGGCACCACCCGCATGCTGAAAGAGGCCTTTTACCGCCATGTGATCCTGCGGGCCAACGCCACCCCCGCCGATCTGGCCGACTGGGTCAACCAGGTCAATGCGGTCTGTGAGGAATGTGCGCATTTCCTGCCCTTGTCGGCCACTTCCAACTCCCGCAACGAAAACGGCGAAGTGGTTTTCGGCATGAATGATGCCTTCGGCGTGCTGGCCACCTGGCCCGGCACGCTGGGCATTGCGGCGGCCGTCAAGGGAACCGGACGCATCGACATCATTGATCAATTTGCCGATACCGTCCGCCGGGAATGGAACGCCTGCGGCATGCGCAAAGGCTACATGTACATGGCCGACACCGTCACCGACCCGCGCTGGCAGCGCACCTACGGCACGTTCGGGGAGGACCCGGCCCTCATCAGCGAGATCATGCGGCATCTGGTGCCCGGCATCCAGGGCAAGCCCCACGGGGTGGCCAAAGACGGCGTGGCCGTGACCACCAAGCACTTTCCCGGCGGCGGTGCCCGGGAAAATGGCTTCGACCCCCACTATGCCGCCGGGCAGTGGAACGTCTACGCCACCGAAGGCAGTCTGGAAGCCTATCACCTGCCCCCGTTCCAGGCGGCGGTGGACTGCGGAACGTCCTCCATCATGCCCTACTACTCCAAGCCGGCCGCCGCCAAAAGCGCCCCGCAGAAAGACCCCGCGGGCAATGTCATTGACCTGGAACCCTACGGCTTTGCCTACAACAAGTATTTCATCGACACCATCCTGCGCAAGCAGATGGGCTTTACCGGCTACATCAACTCGGATTCCGGCATCACCCGGAACATGGCCTGGGGCGTGGAGATGCTGGACACCGCCGAGCGGGTGGGTTTTGCGGTCAATCATGCCGGGGTGGACATCATCAGCGGCATCTTTGACACAGAGGCCGCCCGGGAAGCCTATGACCGTGCCCATAACGGGTATTATGAAACCCATCCGGTGCCGGAAGGCTTCACCGCCGACCAGTTGGTGCTGACCGACGAAGCCCTGGACCGGGCCGTGACCCGCACCCTGACCGAAATGTTTGAGCTGGGGATGGTGGACGATCCCTACCGGGACCCGGAGGAAGCCGAGGCCGTGGTGGCCCGCAAAGCCGACTGGGAGGAGGCCGCCCGGGTCCACCGGGAGAGCGTGGTGCTGCTGAAAAATGACGGCACCCTGCCCCTGACGGACAAAAAACTGGCCGGGAAGATGGTATACGCCGAAGCCTTCCACAAGGACCCGCGGCTTTCGGCCCAATCCACGGCCAGACTGCGGGAACTGCTGAAAGACCTGACTCTAACCGATGACCCGGCCGAAGCCGACTATGCCCTGCTTTTTGTGACGCCCCAGTCCGGCGCCTACTTCAGCGCCACACCGGGGTATCTGGAACTGGACCTGTGCGAAAACAAAACCGTATACAACGTGGACGAACAGGGCCGCCCCACCGCCGAAACCCACGAGGAAACCACCGTCACCGGCATGGCCCGCCTGGAACAGATTGCCCGTACCGTGCATGCCAGCGGCGGCAAGGTCATCGGCAACCTGAACATCACTCTGGCCTGGGAGCCCGGGCACCTGGAACCGCTGTGCGACGCCTTGACCGCCGGATTCGACACTTACCCAGATGCCACCCTGGACGTCATGCGGGGACGTTTTGCGCCGGTGGGCAAATTGCCCCTGACCCTGCCCCGGAACGATGCTGTGCTGGCCGTGAATGCCGACGGCGTGTGCATCAGCCCCAACGATGTACCCGGGTATGACAAGGATCAGTATATGCCCGATTCCCTGAAGGACGAGAACGGCAAGGCCTACGCCTATCGTGACACAGCCGGAAATTACTATGCGTACGGATTCGGACTGTCTATTCCGGTAAAATAAGTTCGTTTTATACGATCTGTATTGTTTTGGATTTTCCCCGGATCTACTGCAAAAAAGCAGGGATTGCTCCCTGCCTTTTGAATTTTGTCTCCGGTTGCGGTATCATAGAAAAGAACGAATGATCTGTACATAAAAAATCCGGAAAGGAGCACACCATGGAAACGACACAAATCATTGACCGCCTGACCCGGAAAATGTTTGCTTTTAACGCAGGAGACCCCAAGCGTATCCAGCACCTGATGAAGGTCCACCGCTTTGCCCAGCTCATTGCCCGTCTGGAAAACCTGGACGACCACACCCGGTTCGTGACCGAGTGTGCGGCCCTGGTCCATGACATCGGCATCCGCCCCGCCGAGCAAAAGTATGGCAGCTGTACCGGCAAGCTGCAGGAGCAGGAAGGCCCGCTGTACGCCCGCCCCCTGCTGCAGGAGCTGGGCCTGGATGCGGCCGACATCGACCGCATCTGCTATCTGGTGGGGCACCATCACACCTATACCGGCATCGACGGCCCCGACTACCAGATCCTGGTGGAAGCAGATTTTCTGGTCAACCTGTATGAGGATGGTACCGGCAAGGATGGCATCCGCCATGCCCAGGAAATGATTTTCCGCACCAAGGCAGGCCGTGACCTGTGCGCCGAGATCTACGGCGTAAAATAACCATTTTCCGCCAAAAATGAATGCCCCCGCCGGGAACTTCCGGCAGGGGCATTTTTCACACAGATTCAGGCCAGGTCCTCGCAGGGGTAACAGACGCCCATCTGCGCCCGCAGGTGGTCCATCTGTTCCATCATGTGCACCGTTTCGGCATGGGGCATGGAAGGGCATTCCTGCAAGCCTTTCTGGATGCAGTCCACCGTTTCCAGCACCTCATACTCATAGCCCGTGAGCTGGGCCGGGCAGCTTTCCCTGTGAACCAAACGGTGCTTGGCATCATAGACCTGCAGGCTCTGGGGATTGTTGATGTTTTCCACCATCAGGTAGCCTTTGGTCCCGTACACGACGCCAAACCGGTCGGAAATGGAATTGACGGCAGCCGTCAGGTTTGCCACCCGACCATCCTGCCAGGTCAGGGTCATGCTGTCGGTCAGGTCCACCCCGTTCTCGTTCCTGGTGCACAGGCCGTGAACCGATTGGGGACGGCCAAACACCATCTCGGCAAAATTCAGGGCATAGACGCCCACATCCAGCAGCGCCCCGCCCGCCAGTTCCGGCTGCACGATGCGGCGGCTGCCGGTGGTGCAGTATCCCAGGTTGGCGGTAAGCATCCGGGGTTCCCCGATGATTCCGGATTCCAGGGTCTCCCGGATGATGCGGCGCATGGGCTGATAGCGGGTCCAGATGGCCTCGGTGACAAGAACTCCCTTGCCGCGGGCATACCGGATGGCATCCGCCGCCTGCCGGGCACTGACCGTGAAGGATTTTTCGCACAAAATATGTTTGCCGTGGTCGGCGCACAGCTTGATATGCCCATAATGGTGAGAGTGGGGCGTGGCAATGTACACAAAGTCCAGCGCCGGGTCCTGCAGCATTTCCTCATAGCTGCCGAAGGCTTTCTGCACACCGTGCGCTGCGGCAAATTCCTCAGCACGGGACAGATCCCGGGCAGCCACCGCGTACAGTTCCACTTCCGGGTGGCCGTTTTCGTTGAGCAGACGGACGGTTTCTGCCATGACGCCGGCGATCTGCCCGGCGCCCAGAATACCCATTTTCATTGCGGAATCCTCCTTTTTTGGGGATAAACGATTCTTGTGTACACCAGTATACCACGCCGGGCACACCGCGGGCAACCGGGGCTTGACGGGCCCCGCCTGCCGATATACAATGGACCCGTTCCCGATTCTGTACCTGACCAAACCGGAGGAACCAACCATGATCGTATATTTTACCGGCACCGGCAACAGCCGCTACTGTGCCGAGTTTCTGGCGGACCGTCTGCAGGACCGCTGCACCGACGCCTTCCACTTCATCCGCGACGGCATTGCCGCCGACCTTTCTTCCGAAAAGCCGTGGGTCTTTGTTTCCCCCACCTACGCCTGGCAGATTCCCCGTGTGTTTGCAGATTTTCTGCGCAGCGGACATTTTGCAGGCAGCCGTGACGCCTACTTTGTGATGACCTGCGGCAGTGAAGCGGGCAATCCCGTCGCCCGCAACCAGGCTCTGTGCCAGGATATGGGCCTTGCGTACCGGGGCACCGCTGCCATCGTCATGCCGGAAAATTATATTGCCATGTTCAGCGCCCCCGAACCGGAGGAGGCCAACGCCATCATCGAAGCGGCGCGTCCCTCCCTGGAGCAGGCAGCCGACTGCATCCGGGCGGGGCAGGACTTCCCTGCCCTGTCTGTGAGTTGGGTGGACGGACTGAAGTCCGGGCTGGTAAATACCCTGTTCTACCGGTTCCAGATCAAGGCCAAGCCGTTCACCGTATCCGACGCCTGTGTGGCCTGCGGCCGGTGCGAGGCCGCCTGCCCGCTGGGCAACATTCTGCTGCAGGACGGCAAGCCCGTGTGGGGTGACCACTGCACCCACTGCATGGCCTGCATCTGCGGATGTCCGGTGAATGCCATCGAGTACGGGCGCATCAGCCGGGGCAAACCACGGTATCAGTGCCCGCCGTACAAGACCGAATAAACATAGAAACAGCCCGGAGCCTGACTCCGGGCTGCTTTTTTATGCATGTGATTTCGTGTCGGTCCGGCTGCGGTAGACCTTGTAGCTCACCACAGCAGTGACCACCTCGGTGATCCAGAACGCATGCCACACGCCGTTGGCCTGCCAGAACCGGCTGAGCACAAAGGCCACCGGAATGATGAACACGGTGTAGCGCATGAGGGAGATGATGAGGGAAGCCCCGCCCATGCCCAGGCCTTCCAGGGCTCCGGAGGAGATGACCGACACCGACGAAACCAGGAAGCCCAGGCTGATGATGCGCAGGGCCGTGGCGCCGGCGGCGATGGTCTCGGCGTTTTCGGAGAACAGGCCGATGAGCTGGCCGGGGACGGTCCAGCACAGTACAGTTCCCACCGCCATGATGGCGGCGGACAGGGCCAGGGTGACCCGGTAGATCTTGCGAACCCGGGCGTGTTCCCCGGCGCCGTAATTGTAGCCGATGATGGGCCGCATGCCCTGCACGATACCGTTGGCAGGCAGGTACAGGAAGGTCTGCAGTTTATAGTAAACGCCCAGCACCAGCACATATACCTGTGAGTAGGCAGCCAGGATCACGTTCAGGGCGGAGATCAGCAGTGAAGGCAGGGCCAGATTCAAAGCAGCAGGTACCCCCACGGCGTACAGACGGCTCAGAATACGTTTATTGGGACGCAGCGCCTTTCCGCCGATCCGGATATTCAGCGGTCGGACGGTATAGAAAATCAGGTACAGCACCAGGCTGAGGACCTGGCCGATACCGGTGGCAAAAGCAGCGCCCTCGATGCCCATACGGGGCACCGGCCCCAGACCGAAGATCATGATGGGGTCCAGCACGATATTGACCACGCAGCCGCAGAGCATGCTGACCATGGTGAGCATCATCTGCCCCGCTGCCTGATAAACCTTTTCAAAGGACATAGACAGCGCAATGACCACCGCAAAACTGAAGGCAATGCGGGAATACCGCACGCCCAGGTCGATGACCGCGGCATCCGTGGTAAAGCACCGCAGGAACAGCGGCATCAGCGCGATGCATCCCACCGTCAGAATCAGCCCGTGCAGGGCATTGCAGGCGATGCCCTGGGTAGCGGCCTGGTCGGCGCGCTCCTTTTCCTGAGCGCCCAGGTAGTAGGAGATGACCGCATTGATGCCGATGGCAAATCCGATGGTGACGGCGTTGATGAGATTCTGCACCGGAAAAACCAGGGACAGGGCCGTCATGGCCTGTTCACTGATTCTGGCCACAAAGTAACTGTCCACGATATTGTACAGCGATGATACCATCATGGACAGGACCATGGGCAGTGACATGGACAGGACCAGAGGCAGAACGGGTTTTTGCTTCATGAATGTTTGTTCCATGGGGGCGGGTTCCTCTTTCTTTTTTCTGACAGCATTCGGGCAAGAAAAAACGCCGCACGATCTGCCCGGAACGAAGGGCAAACTCGTGTGGCGAAAAGTAACTTGCTTACCTAAAATCCACAGCCGTCCGTCATGGACGGTTTAACGGTATATTATGGTACTGCCGGACGGGCAAAATGTCAAGGCCGCCGGGCCGGAAAATTTTGCCGGCCGTTTACAGCTGCAGGTCTTCATAGAAACTGAAGCTGTTCTTGCCGTTGCGCTTGCTGTGGTACATGGCGGTATCAGCCCGGCTCAGGGAGCGCGCATAGTCGAAATGTTCGCTCACAACGCAGGTCAGACCCATACTGCAGGTCAGCACGTTGCCGGAATCCAGCCGGAGCTGTTCCAGGAAATTTTTCAGGCGCTGTTCCAGGCTGTCCCGCGGGATGCTGCCCCGGATATAGACCAGGAACTCATCCCCGCCCATACGGCCGATCACGTCCCCTTTGCGGAAGGTCTTCAGCAGCTGCTGGGACACCTTTTTGAGCATGTCATCTCCCCGGATATGACCGTGCCTGTCATTGATCTGCTTGAAGTTATCCACATCCAGAAGCAGCAGGTACCCGCAGGGACTGGCGGTGGATTCAATGATGCTGCGGGTCATTTCCCGCTCGAAAGCCGTGCGGTTGTATATCTCGGTCAACGGGTCGCGGTTGGCGGCATCCAGTTGGGCCAGTTCCCGTTCTTTCTCGGCGTTCACATCCTTGAGATAGAGCAGTCCGTAGACGTTGCCGGACAACTGTTCCCGGAACAGGTAGACGGTCAGCTCCACCCAGTGCAGTTCATTGCCGATGGACCGCCGGTAATAGAACCGGTGGCTCAGATTGCCCTCGGCAAAAAGTTTTTCCCGCGCTTCGGGGTCCGCATATTCTTCCAGGATCTGCACTTCGTCCCGGCTCAGGCTCCGGGACAGTGCCCGGGTCAGTGCCTGGAAGAAATGCCGCCCGGTATGCAGGTAGTCCTTTTCATAGCACTGCCAGATACCGCCCGCTGCCTGCAGTTCGTCGCTGTCCAGATCCACCTCCGCATAGGCAATGGATTCCGACAGAAGGACCTGATAGAACCGGCGCATACGCATATATTCCACTTCCTGGACGCGCTCGCTGCCGATGGGTTCCACCAACACCAGCACTGTATCCAGGTCCTGCAGCTGCTGGCTCAGGTGCTGCAGCGTCAGGCGGTACCACTCATACTTGCCGCTTTTGGCGCGCAGCTGGACCTGTACCTGCCCCAGCTCATCCCGCATGCGCACCCGGTGGAACGCTTCCACAAAGGTCTGCGCCCCGTTGGGGTGCACCATGCCGTTTTCCACCCAGCTTTGCGGGAATCCCTGCTCCTGCAGATTGTTTCCATCCAGCAGGATCCGCTTGGTATGGAAGAAGATGTTGCGGTTCAGTTCGTTGTACTCAAAGATATCCCGTTCGCAGACGGCGGGCATATACGGCTGCTGGTCCACATCGTCTATGATGCGATGGTAGCCTTTGAGGCAGATGTCCCCGTTCTCATCGGCGGTGCGCATGCCGGTGCACCGCACCAGAATATCCCCGCGCTGCGGGTGTTTCCAGCTGTATTCCAGCTGCACCACCTTGCCGGAATCCACCATACTGCGCATCGACCGGTTCACATATTCATAATAGCCGGGATTGACGCGGGAATACCAGTACTGGTAGTAATCCGCCTGGCTCAGGGTCTGGTTGATTCCCATCACCTGGTCCATGGTATCGTCGCCCAGCATCTCGTATCTTGTCTGGTCGGGGCTGATGTGGATGACCCACATACCAAGCCCCAGCTGGGAAAAAATTTCCTGCCCGTTTGCCTGCAGAAGCTGCCGGTAGCGGTTATCATTCTGTTCCTGATGCAGACGAGTGATGAGGAAATGGGCCAGGACCCGTATCTGGGAATCGTCCCGGATGGATTTGCGCGGGTTGTCCACGCCGATGAAACCGATGGTGCGGTCATTATCCCGCAGAGGTACCGCAATCAGGCGGGTGATGTTCTGGGCGTGCAGGATCTCCCACTCCTTGGGACTCTGTTCCCGGATGACATCCAGGTTCAGGATACAGATGGTCCGGTTATGGGAGAACTGGTCCATCCAGCGCCGCAGAACAACGGGCGGGACCTGCTGCAGGTTGCCGTGCTGGGGCTCCACGCCGGGTGCGCACCATTCAAAGGTGTTGTCCCAAAAGTTCTGACGTCCGGAGGTCGGCTCGAACAGGTAGGCACGGTCGGCCTCATAGTATTGCCCCACCGAGGCCAGCACCTTTTCCACTGCCTCATCATACCGGCTGTTGCCGGACAGGATGGCGGTATTTTCCACGATTTTCTGAGCAAAGCTCAGCCGCTCGCCGGTATCCCGGCTGACATTCTCATGCTTGGTGATGTCCGAGGCCACTTCCAGGCGAACCGGGCGGCCCCGGTATTCAATGAGCTTGTCCCGCAGCAGGAAATGCCGGTTGCAGTACTCATTCTCATAATCCCAGACATAGAAGCTGTCCTGCCGCAGACGCGCGTTGGTG
Organism: Oscillospiraceae bacterium; assembly: GCA_019413245.1. Taxonomy (GTDB): domain Bacteria; phylum Bacillota; class Clostridia; order Oscillospirales; family Ruminococcaceae; genus Gemmiger. Next base: position 9,448 of record DXNX01000012.1, on the reverse strand, counting down.
CAGTTGGGGCAGGGACTGTCCCGCCCCTGCAAAACGCGGTAGCACTTGCGGCCCTGGTAGTTTTTCATGCCGAACAGGCTTTGTCCCGCCGGGTTCAGGTAATACAGCTCATAGGTTTCCGGGTCGCTGATGTAATAGATGTTGCTTTCGGAGCTGAGCACCTTCAGGGCCAGCTCCTTTTCATCACAGGCGGATGCCTGTTCCACCGGTTCCGTGGTGCGGGCATTGAAATTGGCAATGCGGGTCTGGCGGTCCTGATAGGCCTGACTGGTCGTGTCAAAGAATTTGTTTTCAAACTCTTCCGGTGTGCACGGACGGGAGATCAGATACCCCTGCAGCAGCACCGGGTGCAATTCCTGCAGGACCCGCAGTTCCGCCTCACTCTCCACGCCTTCGCAGCAGACACGAATCCGGCTGCTGTCCGCCAGCTGGATCACATTGTTGAGCAGACGGTAGTTGTAGGCGCTGCGGTGGATGTTGTTGACGAATACCCCGTCAATCTTGATCTCATCCACTTCCAGGTCCTTCAGGCGGCTCAGGCCCGAATATCCGGTGCCGAAGTCATCCACCGAGATTTCGATGCCGCTGTATTTCCACTGGCGGAAGATCTCATTGATGCGTGCATATTCCACCAGTTCCAGGCTCTCGGTGACTTCCAGGGTCAGGGCGCTGCCGGGCAGGCCGCTTTCCTCAACAGCCTGCAGCACATCCCGGGCAATATTTTCCTGATACAGCTGGGCAAAGGAAAGGTTGACGCTCATGTGGAAATCCGGCATAAAGCCGCGCCAGAGCCTGCACTGAGCCAGAGACTGCCGCAGTACCCACATCCCCACCTTGCCGATCAGCCCCAGCTGTTCCAGCAGCGGGATGAACTCCACCGGCGAAACAATGCCCCGGTGTTCCGAGCGATACCGCAGCAGCGCTTCCGCGCCGTACAGCCGGAACCCGTTGGTGCGCACCTGGGGCTGATAGACCAGTGAAAAGCCGCGGAAACCCTCTTCCACGCTGTGGATCAGTTCATCCTTGAGTTCCAGGATGCTGAGTTCCTTTTCATAGTCTTCCGCCGAGAAGAACACAATCTTGTTGCGGCCCTGCCGCTTGGCGGAAGCCAGGGTCACCTCCGCATACTGATACAGGGTCTCGGCATCGGGGATCTTGTAGGTCAGAAGCGGAACGCTGCCGGCTGACAGCGTACAGTAATCGGCCATACGCTTCTGCACATACTGGAATACCTGGGTGACCTGCTCTTCTTCCGCATAGGGCAGGATGGCCGCATAACAGTCGCCCATCGTATGATAAATCCGCTGACGGCCATAGACCGCTTCCTCAAAGGCAGCCCCCAGATGGGTCAGGACCTCATCACCAAAGCTGCGGCCGTGTTTGAGGTTGATGCTGCGCAGGTTGTCCACACCAAGGACCAGCAGACTGGCCGGACTTTCTCCGGTCAGGTAGATCTGTACATCTTTCTTCAGGCGGTCCAGGTCGAACACATCCGCCGGGGCTGTTTCCTCACAGTCGGCGATGCGTCCGATCATCCACACAGGAGTATCTTTGCCTGCCAGCTGGCTTTTACCGCAGCTGGATACCCAGACATATTCCCCGGTATGGGTCAGAAGGCGGTAACGCCCTTCATAGGTATCCGTCTCCCCGCGGCAGAGCCGGCGGAACTGCATGGCAACAATGGGCCGGTCCTGCGGGTGCACGATCTCGTACAACTGCCGGGGAACGCAGATATCGTCCTCCGTGCGGGGCAGGTCGAACCGATCCCAGGTATTGCGGGAAAATACCGCCATATGCTCCCTGAAATTGTAGTAAAAATAATATTCGTGGGAACTTTCCCCCAGAAAATTCAAGGCGTCGCGGGCATCCCGCGTCAGCCTCTTTTCATCGAAAGACATGATTTTCCCCCGGATGCAATAATCTTTGTTGAAAGCCGAAATATGATACGGCATAGCGCCGCTTTGAGCTATACGGTACCAGGATTCATTATACCAAAGGGCATCAATCCATGCAACTGATAGCAGGTCTTGCCGTTTTCTCACCGGACTTGGTATAATGGAGGTAACGTATCGGCAAGGAGGTACCGTCATGCCTCGCTATTTCCGCATCGGAGAGCTGGCCCGGCTGTACGGGGTCAGCCCCGACTTACTGCGCTATTACGAACAGCAAAAGCTGCTTTGTCCCCGCCGCACCGAAAACGGATACCGGGTATACAGCATCGAGGACATCTGGCGGCTGAACGTCATCCGCGATCTGCGCACCCTGGACGTACCGGTGGAAACCATACGGGCATATCTGAGTGACCACAGCGCCGTTACTACCCGGCAGCTGCTGGCCGATGAGCTGGACCTGCTGGACAAGCGCATCGAACGGCTGGAAAGACTGCGCCATACCGTGCATCAGCGCATGGACAGCTGCGACCGGGCGTACAGTCTGCCGCTGAACACCTGTTTTGAGCAGAAATTTCCCACGCGGCGCTGCCATGCCCTGCACCGTCCCTACCGCACCGACGCTGAGATGGACCCGCTGATTCAGGAAATGCGCCGGTTCGACCCGGACCATCTGTATGTGTGGGGCAATGACGGCATCGGGTCTTTTCTGGACCTGGAAGCCGCCGGGCAGGGAGACTGTCAGCGGTACACCGGGGTGTTCATCCTGCATCCGAAGGGAGAAAGCACCCTGCCCCGGGGGCAGTACCTGTGCCTGGCCTACCGGGGTCCCAACAGCCGGAACCGGACCTTTGTGCCCCAGCTGCTGGAGGAAGCCGCCCGCCGGGGCTGCGCACCCCAGGGACCACTGCTGGAATTTCTGCTGGCGGACATCCACATTTCCGGGGATGATGCCGACCATGTGACCGAGCTGCAATTGCGGGTACGGCCCGCCGAATCCTGAACACATCAAAACAAGCCGTTCCCTTTTGCCGGGAACGGCTTGTTGTTTTACGGGGTAATGGCCCCGGATGATCAGTTGTTGGTATACTCGTCCGCCAGCGCCGCCAGGATGCGGGGGCTGGTCTCACGGGTGTCGGTCATGCGGATGGCATTGCGCAGCGGCAGCACTGCACGGGGAGACACGGACAGCTCGTCGATGCCGATGGCCAGGAAGGTCTCGGTCAGGGTCAGGTCGGCGCCCAGCTCACCGCAGATGCCGACCCAGATGCCATTCTTGTGGGCGTTGTCGGCCACCATCTTCAGCATGCGCAGCACGGCGGGATGATGGGGGTCATAGAAGCGGCCCAGGTCGTTGTTCTGGCGGTCGCAGGCCAGGGCGTACTGGGTCAGGTCGTTGGTGCCCACGCTGAAGAAGTCCACTTCCTTGGCCAGACGGTCGCTGATCATCACGGCAGCGGGGGTCTCGATCATAATACCGATCTCCACATCCTCGCTGTACGGAATCCCTTCTTCCTTCAGCTCACGCTTGACATCCTCGCACTGGCGCTTGGCTTCCCGCACTTCCCACACGTTGGTGACCATGGGGAACATGATGCGCAGCTTGCCGAAAGCGGAAGCACGGTACAGAGCGCGCAGCTGGGTGTGGAAAACTTCCGGCCGGGTCAGGCAGATACGCAGCGCGCGCATGCCCATGGCAGGGTTTTCCTCATGAGGCAGGTTGAAGTAGCCGATCTGCTTGTCGGCGCCGATGTCCAGGGTGCGGATGATGACTTCCTTGCCGTCCATATCGGCCAGGACCTGCTTGTACGCCTCAAACTGCTGGTCCTCGGTGGGATAATCCTCGCAGTTCAGGTACAGGAACTCGCTGCGGAACAGGCCGATGCCGCCGCCGTCGTTGACCTGCACGGCGTGAACGTCTTCGGGGCTGCCGATGTTGCAGTACACCCGGATGGTCTTGCCGTCCTTGGTGATGTTGGGCTGGCCCTTCAGGGTCTCCAGCAGGCGCTGCAGGCGCAGCTGCTCTTCCCGCTTTTTGAGCATCTTGTCGCGGGTCATATCGTCGGGATCGATGACCACGCTGCCGGTGGCGCCGTCGATGATGACCTGGCGGCCCTCATACTCGGGCTTCAGGGCATCGCCCACGCCCACAATGGCCGGGATGCCCATGGTGCGGGCCAGGATGGCGGTGTGGCTGGAGCCGGAACCGCCCGCCGTGATGAAGCCCAGGATCTTGGACTTGTCCAGCTGCACGGTCTCGGAAGGAGCCAGGTCGTCGGCGGCCAGCAGGACCGGCACGTCGGAGGCAATGCCGCCTTCCACGGCACCGCCCAGGATGGAGAGCAGGCGGCGGGAAACGTCCTTGACGTCGGCGGCACGGGCCTGCATATAGCTGTCGTCCATGGCCTCGAACATCTCGGCAAACTGCAGGGACGTGTCGGCAATGGCAGCTTCCGCATTCATCTTTTCGTTGGTGATGCGGTCTTCGATGGCTTCCTCATAGTCGAGGTCCTCCACCATCATCTGATGGGTCTCAAACAGCATGGCAGCTTCGTCGCCGGCCTCGGCGCGGGCCTTTTCGGCCAGCTCACCCAGCTGTTCGATGGCGCCGGTCTGGGCGCCCTTGAAACGATGCCATTCGGCATCGGTATCCTCCACGGTATAGCGGGGAATGGAAGTTTTGGCACGGTGATAGAAATACAGCGGGCCGACGCCAACGCCGGACGATACGCCCTTGCCCTGAATACTGATCATTTGGCTTACACCTCATTCAATGCATAGCAATACGAAAAAACGGCCAGCCAGTCGGCTGGCCGCAGACGGAGTCGGGCAGAAAATTACAGGTTGGCCTTGAAGAAAGCTTCCAGAGCCGGAGCTGCAGTATCCTCGTCGGCACCCTCAACGGTAACGGTGACGGTATCGCCGCACTTGACGCCCATGCCCATCAGAGCCGTCAGCTTCAGTGCGTTGACGGACTTGTCACCCTTGGTGATGGTGACAGTGCTCTGATATTTCTTAACTTCCTTGACCAGCAGGCCGGCCGGACGTGCATGGATGCCAACGGCTTCCTGAATGGTATAAGTGAATTCTTTCATACTCGTTTCCTCCCATACGCCGCTGTACGCGGCGTCAAAGTGTCACTAATATAGTATCATGTTCGGCGCGCAACGTCAACCAAAAGCGACCACAAACATGGACGCTTTTTCGTTCTTTTTGCACATAAGTGAAATTTTTGTCAAAAGCAGTTGTACAAAAAGCCGCACCACAGTCCATCCTGGAGCCATCCGGTGCGGCCCTTTTTTAATCTTCGATCAGCCCCAGGCGGACGAAGGCATGGTACAGTCCGTTTTCCTCCACATCGTCGGTGACGAAGTCGGCGGCGGCACGGATCTCCGGCCCACCGTTGCCCATGGCCACACCCACGGCGCAGGCGTCCAGCAGCGGCACATCCACCTTGGCGTCCCCGAAGCCGATGGTATCGGCCCGGTCGGCCCCCAGATGGTCCAGCAGCACCTGCACAGCGTGGGCCTTGGTGATCCCCTTGACCCCCAGGTCACCGAAAAGGGCGGTCTCTCCCCTGCCGCCCCAGGTGCCGGGCTGCAGGTCCGGGAAATCCCGCACCGAGTCCAGATGGTCCTGATAGCTGTGAAGGATAAAACTGATCTTGTTCACATCATCCCGGTAGAGCTGTTCGCCCTTCATGCCGAACTGCAGGTCCGAAAAGAGGCCCCGCACCGTCACACCGGCGGGCGGTTCCTGGCCCTTGCGGCGGATGTATTCCAGCATGGTAGGCAGGGCAACGTCCTCAAACCGCTCACTGGCGAAAAGGCCGTTGTTGCTTTCCAGATAGAATTCCAGACCCCGGGCATGGAGCCAGTCCACCACCCGGCGGCACTGGTCCAGGGTCAGCAGCTGATGCATGACGACCTTGCCGTCATCCTCCACATAGCTGCCGTTACCGCCCAGCAGGCCGTTGATGCCCAGCTCCCACAGAGCGGGGTTGATCTCGGCCCGGCTGCGGCCGGTACACAGATATACGCGATGTCCGTTGGCCCGCGCGCCGCGAACAGCCCGGGCCGCGGATTCCGGCAGCCGGTTCTGGTAGTCCACCAGCGTGCCGTCCACATCCAGAAAAATGATTTTGGACATGATCGTGGTTCCTTTCCTGAAAAAACAGCGGGGCGCATCGGACCACAGCCCGGTGCGCCCCGTGCTTTTATGATGAAGCGGAGAATGTCGGATCAGGTCAGGTCTTCGCCGTTGGTGGCGATGACCTTCTTGTACCAGTAGAAGGAATCCTTGCGCAGGCGGCTGTAATCGCCGGTGCCGTCATCGTACTTGTTGACGTAGATGAAGCCGTAGCGCTTGGCCATCTCACCGGTGGAGGCAGAGACCAGGTCGATGCAGCCCCAGGGGGTGTAGCCCATCAGGTCCACGCCGTCCTTGACAGCCTCGGCCATCTGCTCGATATGGGCCCGCAGGTAATCGATGCGGTAGCTGTCGTGCACGGTACCGTCCGCTTCCAGGGTATCCCGGGCGCCCAGACCGTTCTCCACCACCATCACCGGAATGCGGTACCGGTCGTAGATTTCATTCAGGCTGTACCGCAGGCCCTGGGGGTCGATCTGCCAGCCCCAGTCGGAAGCCTTCAGGTACGGGTTCTTGAAGCCCTGGGCCACGTTGCCGTCGGTCTTGGTGGCATCCTTATGGGTGGTGATGCAGTTGGACATGTAATAGCTGAAGGTGTAGAAGTCCACGGTACCTTCCTTCAGGATCTCGGCGTCACCGGGCTCCATATGGATGGTCACGCCCATATCCTCCCACAGGCGCTTGGCAAAGGCAGGGTATTCGCCCCGGACCTGCACGTCGGAGCAGTACCAGTTGGTCTTGCGCATGGCCTGCTGGTTGGCCAGGATGTCGGCCGGGTCGCAGGTATAGGGGTAGCTGGTGATGAAGCAGTCCATGTTGCCCATCTTGTACTCGGGGTAGTTGTCATGGGCGTACTTCACGGCCAGGGCACTGGCGATGAACTGATGATGCAGCGCCTGCAGGCGGGTCTGGGGGTCGTCGGGCATGGCCACGGCAGGACCGCGGTAGCCCTTGCAGGTGCCCAGGGACAGCACGCCGCCGAACGGCATCATGCCGGCGTTGATCTCGTTGAAGGTCAGCCAGTACTTGACCTTGCCCTGATACCGGGCAAAGATGGCCTTGCAGTAGTTCATGTAGAAATCTACCAGCTTGCGGTCCGCCCAGCCGTTGTACTTTTCCACCAGGGCGTAGGGCAGCTCATAGTGGCTGATGGTGACCAGCGGTTCGATGCCGTGCTTCTTGCAGCAGTCGAACACACGGTCATAGAAAGCCAGGCCCGCCTCGTTGGGCTCGGTCTCCTCCCCGGTGGGGAAGATGCGGGTCCAGTTGATGGACGTACGGAAGGTCTTGAATCCCATCTCGGCAAAGAGGGCAATATCTTCCTCATAATGATGATAGAAGTCGATTGCCTCGTGGCTGGGATAGAACTTATCCGGCTCAATGGTGGGGGTCAGCAGTTTGGGGGTGGTGTGGGTACCGTTGGTGCACATGTCAGAGATGCTGGGGCCTTTGCCGTCCACATCCCAGGCGCCTTCAAACTGGTTGGCAGCGCAGGCACCGCCCCACAGGAAATCTTTGCGAAAAACCGAAGCCATAACAGAATACCTCCCGATTTCGGTGGAATATTGACCGGGCCGCATCCGGTGCTGCCCCCAAGGCAGCACCGCGGCCGGAACAGATGCTGGAAAAATGCTTACTTCTTGGCGGGTTCATCCTTGTACAGGACCCAGGTCAGCACAAAGGCGATGACAGAAGCGATCACGGTGCCGATGACCACATAGATCAGGTTCTGGATGCCGGTATCACCCACGGTATCAATGTAGCTGGGCAGACCGAACAGGCCCAGGCCGCCCATGGTGAAGCTGCGGGTGCCCATGAAGCCGATGAACGCACCGCCCACGGCACCGCCGATGCAGGAGTAGACGAAGGGCTTCTTGCGGGGCAGGGTCACACCGTAGATGGCGGGCTCGGTGACACCGAAGATGCCGGAAATGAAGGCAGGCAGAGCCACCTTCTTCAGCTTGTCGTCGCGGGTCTTGAGCAGCATGGCCAGGACAACGAAGGTCTGGGCGAAGGAGACGCAGAAGTAGGGGCTGAGGATGAAGTCATAGCCCAGGTTGGAGTAGTTGATGAGCGCCAGAGGAACCAGGCCCCAGTGCAGGCCGAAGATAACCAGGACCTGCCAGAAGGCACCGATGAGAACGCCGGCGATGAGGCCGCCCACCACGGGGATGCCGTAGATGACGCTGAAGATGGCGGTGAGCAGGTTGCACAGGATGGTGGCGATGGGGCCGATGACCAGGTAGGTCAGGGGGACCATGACGACCAGGGTGATGAAGGGAACGACGAACAGTTTGATGACGTCGGGAATGACTTTACGCAGCCACTTTTCCAGCATGGCGCCCACAGCGCAGGCGATGATGATGGGCACGACCGAGCTGGTGTAGCCGGAAGCAGGCATGATGACCGGGATGCCCAGGAAGGTGGTGTAGTAGTTCATCTCGAAGGCAGTACCGGCAAACAGGGTGCCCAGCACTTCGCCGCCGGTGATGTTGACCATGGCGGGGTAGCACAGCGCAATGCCGATGGCCATGCCGATGAACTCGTTCATCTTGAACTTCTTGGCCGCGGTGTAGCCCAGGATGATGGGCAGGAAGTAGAAGAAGCCGTCGCCCACAGCGTACAGCACCTGGTAGGTACCGCTGGTTTCGGGCAGAACGCCCAGGAACGAGAACAGAGCCAGCAGACCCTTGATGATGCCGGTGGCGGCCAGAACGCCCAGGGTGGGCTGGATGACGCCGGAGATCATATCGATGAGGATGCTCACCGGGCTCTTTTTGCCGCCATCGGGGCCGGCATCGTCCACGGCGTTGCCGTCCTCGTCCACGGTGCCGGCACCCTGGAAGTGACCCACTTCCAGGACGGCGTCGTAGACATCGGCCACGTTGTTGCCGATGACCACCTGATACTGGCCGCCGGACTGCATGACCTTGATGACGCCGTCGGTGGATTCAAGAACTTCCTTGTTGGCCTTGGATTCATCCTTCAGTTTGAAACGCAGACGGGTGATGCAGTGGGCCACGCTGTTGATGTTGGATTTGCCGCCCACGTTCTGGATGATAATGCGGGCGAGACCATCGTATTTGCTGGGCATAAGACGATTCTCCTTTACTGTTTGGTGAGTCTGTTCGGTCAGTTCGATCCTGACACGACCATTCTGCAGGGTACAGCCCGCAACGCCCGGCAGTTTTGCCAGGGCGTCGGGGTCTGCCAGACTCTGGTCTTTGACAGAAACCGAAAGACGGCTTCCCCGGCGTGAGGCGCTCACAATGTTGGCCGCACCGCCCAAAGGCGGCAGGAATGCTTCGGGCAGATGGCCCGGGGTGGTATTCGGCTCCATTGTGGATCACCTTACCTTTCCTTGACTGGGGTTGCCGCATGACCGCGGAAAATGTATATATGCACCGCCC
>DXNX01000119.1 GCA_019413245.1 Oscillospiraceae bacterium | reverse complement strand
TACGCCGACTATGTCCTGCAGAACTACAACTGTCTGCGGGTATTCATCTACGCTCCCAAGGCCAAACGATACCTGAACTGCGTCAACTCTCTAGAAATGACCCCCACCGAGGCCAAACGGATGATTGACCGGGTAGACAAGGCCCGTGACCGGTACAGCAAAAAGTACGCCCGTCACTTGCCCTCTGCCCCGGAATAACCCCACCTGATGGTCGACAGCAGCCTGTTCGGGGTGACCGGCACCGCGGAATTGCTGGCCACCGTAGCACAAGAACATTTCATAACGGACTTCACCTGAGGTCCCCCACAACAGACAGACAAAAAAGGAACCTGCACATGCTTCTCCCCGGGATGCGTAGGTTCTTTTTTGGGGAAAAATACTTTTTGACATGTTACCTGTCCCTCTTCTAATAAAGGGGCAGGACCAAACCGGCTCCGATTCGGAAAGGAAGTCCTCTTACCTATCACTTATGATAAATATTGACGGAAGATTGTGCACAAAAAATCGTCCGGGCTGCCTTTTGCGGCGGCTCGGACGTTCCATTTTATAGAGTTCTTTTCCCTATTCCCGCATTTTCCGCGTCTTTCGGGAAATCAGTGCTGCAGCATAATCTGCAAAATTTCACGGTCGGTTTCTTTCATGCCTTCCTTGCCGATCATTCCAACACAACTGATGGTTTCCTCAGCGCTCTTGCGCAGGATGCCGGTATAGGGAGCATAGGCCTTGTCGTTCATGGACAGGTGATGGGCCAGGAACGCCGCATCCAGACCGGAAGCGATCTTGGCGGCGCAGGAAATCTTGGCACCGTCGCAGATGATGCCGGGAATGTTGGCCAGGGTGTTCTCGATGGTACGGCGGATGGCTGCCAGGTCCCCTCCCCCAATGTAGGTGATGGCCGCACCCACCGCGCAGGAGGCGGACACCGCACCGCAGAAGGCAGACAGCTTGCCGATGTATTCCTTCTGATAGACGGTGAGCAGATTGGAGAAGACTAAGGCCCGGTACAGGCAGCTGTCCGGCAGCTCCATCTCCCGGGCATAGACGATCAGCGGGACCGAGCAGGTAATGCCCTGGTTACCGCTGCCCGAGTTGATCACCACCGGCATATCGCAGCCGCCCATGCGGGCTTCCGACGCGGCGGCGGCCAGGCTGCGCATCCGGGTGAGCAGATCATTGTTGTAGGTTTCCCGGATAATGCGGCCGATGCCCAGGCCGTACTTGCCGGTCATGCCTTCATGGGCAATGGCCATGTTGTCCTGGATCTGGCGGTCCAGCATGGGTTTCACATCATCCAGGTCCACCGTGTCGGCGAACTCCTTGATCAGGCTCAGCTTCAGCAGCGTGCGGTCCGCCGCCACTGGCCGTTCCGGGTCACGCTCGGTCTCAATAAGGGTCTGTCCGTTGTGGACCAGCCGGGTCACGTTCAGATGGTCGTACTTGATTTCCAGCAGCACGCTGTCCTCGCCGGCCTGCATCTCCAGAATGAAGTGCAGCACCACCGGGGAGTCCAGCAGCTCCACCTGGCAGATTTCCTTGTCCAGCAGTTCCCGGCAGGTCTTGCGGTCCTCGTCGGTAACGCGGCTCAGGACCTCCATATTCAAGGAGGAATCACCGCCCACGGTGCCCAGCACCACACTGGCGGCAATGCCTACCAGACCGCCGGAATTGGGGATCTGCACGCAGCGGACGTTTTTGACGATGTTGCCGCTGCAGCGGGCCAGGATTTTTTCTGGCATGCGGCCCAGGGTTTCTCGGGCGCGGGCTGCGCCGTAGGCCAAGGCGATGGGTTCAGTACAGCCCATGGCGGGCACCAGCTCCTCCTTCATGATGGCGAGGTAGCTGTCATACACATTCTTATCAACCATTGGAATTCTCCTTCCCTTCATATTTATGGCAGGCCACCAGATGTCCCGGGCTTACTTCCCGAAGGACAGGGACCTCGGTTTTGCACCGCTCAGTGCAGAAGGGGCAGCGATTGTGGAACTTGCAGCCGCCGATGCAGCGGGACTGCACACCGATATCGGTCACGATCTGATCCAAGGTATGCACCCGCGGGTCCGGCACCGGGATGGAGGAAATCAGCATCTGGGTGTAGGGATGCAGCGGGTTGGCATACAGGTCCTGGGCGTCGGAGAGTTCCATCAGGTTGCCCAGATACAGCACGCCGATCTCGTCACAGATTTTTTGGACCACCTGCAGCTGATGGCTGATAAACAGATAGGTCAGGCCGTATTTTTCCTGCAGGTCCTGCAGCATCTGCACGATCTGGGCCTGGAGCGAAACGTCCAGGGCGGAGATGGGCTCATCACAGACAACGAATTCGGGCCGCACCGACAGTGCCCGGGCGATGGAAATACGCTGACGCTGACCGCCGGAAAATTCATGGGGATATTTGCACAGATCGGTTTCCTTCAGCCCCACCACATGAATCAGTTCCTTGGCACGCTCCTTCTGCTCGGCGGAGGTGTACATCTTGTGAATCTGCATGGGTTCACAGATGATGTCCTGCACCGTGTGGCTGGGGTCCAGCGAGGAGTACGGGTCCTGAAAGACCGACTGCATTTTTTTCTGATACGGCAAAAGGTCCTTTTTCTTCATGGAGCCGATTTCCGCGTCCCCATAGAAGATTTTGCCGCCGGTAGGCTTGTAGTAGCGCAGGATGGCCTTGCCGATGGTGGACTTGCCGCTGCCCGACTCCCCCACCAGGCCGAAGGTCTTGCCGCGCCGGATGACAAAACTCACCCCGTCCACCGCCTTGAGCACATCCGAGCGGAAGGACAGCGGTTTGGACGACTTTTGCTTGAAATAAATCTTGAGATCCTCCACACGGATCAGTGGTTCGCTCATTTGAAGTCCTCCCATCTATGACAGCGAATGGCATGCCCGGCTCCGCAGGAGTGAATTTCCGGCAGGCTCTTTTCGCATTCGGCGTTGGCATACTTGCACCGGTTCAGGAAAGGGCACAGGCTGCCGCTGTTGTCCGACAGGTCCCGCTCCAGGAACTGCTCAAACCGGCCGCCCACCTTGGGCATGCTGGCGATCAGTGCCTGAGTATAGGGATGGCAGGGATGCAGGAAAATCTGCTCCACACTCCCCTGCTCCACCACATAGCCGCCGCACATGACGGCCACCCGTTTGCAGGTCTGGGCCACCACACCCAGGTCGTGGGTGATGAGGATGATGCTCATATCGTTGGACTTCTGCAAGTTCTGCAGCAGGTGCAGGATCTGTGCCTGGATGGTCACATCCAATGCAGTGGTGGGTTCATCCGCGATCAGGATCTTGGGTTTGCTGCTCATGGCCATGGCGATCATGACACGCTGCCGCATACCGCCGGACAGCTCATGGGGATAGCTGCGCATGACCTTTTTGACGTCGGCAATGCCCACCGCCGTCAGCAGCTCCAGAGCATAGGCCTGTGCTTCGGCCCGGGTTTTCTTGCTGTGGCGGCGGATCAGTTCCACCAGCTTGTTGCCGATGGTATACACCGGGTTGAGAGAGGACAGGGAATCCTGAAACACCATGGAGATTTCCCGGCCGCGTAGGCTGCGCAGCTCCGCCGGGCTCATTTGGAGAATGTCCGTGTTCCCGAACCGGATCTCGCCGTCCATGATCTTGCAGTTATCGGGACCGAGACGCAGAATGGATTTGGTGGTGACGCTCTTGCCGCTGCCGGATTCACCGACAATGCCGAAGAAGTCCCCGCTGTCCACATAGAATTCCGCATCCTTTACCGCCTGGACTTCCCCCAGTTCGGTGAAAAAGGATACCTTCAGATTCTTGACTTCCAGCAAATGTTCCAACCTGGTTCCCTCCTTACTTCGGTTCAAAGACTTTGCGCAGGACTTCGCCCAGGTAGTTGAAGCTGATGACGGTCAGCAGGATCAGCAGGCCCGGGAAGACTGCCAGATAGGGCGCGCTTTCAATGTAGCGCTGGGCGTTGCTGAGCATGCTGCCCCAGGATGCCGTGGGCGGGCGGATGCCCAGACCGAAAAAGCTGAGCGAAGACTCCATCAGGATGGCGTTAGCGATGTTCATGGTAGCCGCCACAATGATGGTGGGCATGATGTTGGGCAGAATATGGTACAGAATAGTGTGGATGGTCTTCTGGCCCGAGATCTTGGCATAGACCACATATTCCCGCTCGTTCAAGGAGATGGTCTCGCCGCGGACAATGCGGGCAATGTTCATCCAGGTCAAAAAGCCGATGATCAGCACCACGTTCTGAATGCCGGGTTCCAAATAGGCATTCATGACCATCATGATCAGAAAAGTGGGCAGGCTCATCAGTGCATCCACCAGGCGCATCAGAAGTGCATCCACCGCGCCGCCCAGGAATCCGCTTATGGAACCGATGACAATGCCCAGCAGCGTAGAGAGGATCATGGCCAGGAAACCAACCAGAAGCGAGGCACGGCCGCCGTAAATGCAGCGGGCCAGATAGTCACGGCCCATATCGTCGGTACCGAAGGGATGGGCCAGGCTGGGCGCGGCCCAGCGGTCCACGCTGATTGCATTAGGATCTACCGGATACAGAGGCGCCAGCAAAGAAACCAGCGCAAGCAACAGAATCAACACCGCACCGGCAATGGCTAGTTTGTTGCTCCGGAAGCCGAGTTTGATGTTTTTCCATATATTTTCCTTCATGTAACAGCCCCCCTTAACAGCTCGACTTGCGGATTCTGGGATCAAACACCGCGTACAGTACGTCGGCCAGTAAGTTGCCGACCACCACCAAAACAGCGGTAAACATGGTGATCCCCATAATCAACGGATAATCGAACTGGGTGACAGCGGTAACCGCCAGCTGACCGATGCCGGGCCAGGCGAACACTTGCTCGGTGATGATGGCGCCGGACACCAGCGACTGCAGGCTCATGCCCAGAACGGTGATCATCGGCAGAATGGCGTTTTTCAGCACATGGCGGAACAGAATGCCGGAGGAGCTCATGCCGTAGGCTTTCTGGACCATCACATAATCCGAGGACATGGCGGTGATGGTGCTGCTGCGCAGATACCGGATATACTGGGCCGCGTTGGTAAAGGTCAGCACCCCGCAGGGCATGATCAGATGCCGCAGCAGGTCCCCTATACTCCGGTCAACCCCCGAGTACATGCCGATACCCGGCAGGATACCCAGGTTGACGCTGAACAGGTAGATGGCCATGATGCCGAACCAGAAGGTGGGAATGGAAATTCCCACATAACACAGCAGACTGACGATCTTGTCCAGCAGGCCGTTCTTGTTTTTGCCGGAATACAAGCCCAGCACAATGGCGATCAGAAAGCCCAGCAGCATGCTGGAGCCCATCAGCAGCACGGTGGCGGGCAGACGTTCCAGAATCTGGGTCAGGACCGAACGGCCGTTCATCAGCGAGTTGCCGAAGTTGCCGTGCAGGATACGGCCCAGCCAGAGGATGTATTGTTCCACAAGCGGTTTGTTCAGCCCCAGGCTTTCCCGAAGGCGCTGGATGTACTCTTCGCTCATGTTTGGCTCAACGTATGTGAGAACCGGATCACCGGGCGCCGCTTTGGTCATGGCAAAGCAAAGAATTGACACCACAAACAGCGTCAGAACGCATTGGATGAACCGGCTGCCGATTTTTTTCATCGGGCACCCTCCTTCAATCAACAAAAAGCAAAAGAAAAGGCAGCCGTCCCGGCGGGCAGGCTGTGTGCCGCACAAAAAAGCCGCAAAAAATCACCCAAAGGCGGCGCAAACCACCTTTGAGGTGAAAGATGGGATTTTGCGTGATGCACAGCCGCCGTGCACAGACGGCAGCCCTTTTCCTGTTTATGAGTCTGTTTGGCGGACAGGATACAGCTTACTGAACGCTGTAGATTTTGGAGTAATCGTAGTAGATGGTCTTGAGCAGGCACTCGTCAAAGCCGCCGAAGTTCTTGCTCACCGCATAGAAACCGTTGGAGTAAGCAATGGGATAAATGTACATGTTATCATTGATACGGTTTTGGATCTCACCATAAATCTCCGCGCGCTGGGTTTCATCAGCGGTATTGTTACCCTGGTTCCAGAGCTCATCCAGTTCGCTGTCCTGCACATGGGACATATTGGAACGGCTGCCGCTGGTGATCATGTCGGCGTACAGGCTCGGCTCCTCGCCCAGGGTGTAGAAGCTCAACACCAGATCATAATCGGTGCAGCTGGGATCTTTGGTTTTGTTCTTGAAGGTAGCTTCATCGGTGGGGACCAAGTCGACCGTGATACCGATGTTGGCCAGGGCGGACTGGATGTAGATGGCCTGGCTTTCCTGGGTCTTGTCGGTGGAGACATACATCAGGCGCAGGGTCAGGTTCTGCTGGCCCGCTTCGCTCAACAGCTGGGCGGCCTTCTGGGGATCATTGTCCATGACGTTGTCCGGTTCGGTGTAATACAAGGTATCGGGGGTGAGGATGGAGTAGGCGGGTTCAGCGTAATCTTCAGACAGGAAGGCGAAGTTGCACAGTTCCTGCTTGTCCAGCCCGTAGGCGATAGCCTGGCGGACCCGGGCGTCCTGCAGGGCCGGGGTGGACTCATTGAGGAACATGGCGTTCACACGGCCGGAATTGTAGCTGTACACATTCACGTTGGAATAGGTGGAAACGGTCTGGTACTCATCCGCGCTGATCAGGCGGGCATCCAGGTCGCCACTGGCCAGCGCCGCATTGGCGGAGTTGGCGTCCTTGATGATACGGAAGGTGATGCTGTCCAGGTTGACATCGTTGAACCATTTGTCGTTCTTGACCACCCGGATGTATTCGCCGGACTTGTATTCGTCGAACTTAAAGGGACCGCTGCCCACCGGGTTGTTGTTCAGGTCGCTGTCGCCGATGTTGGACACGCCCTCATAGATATGCTTGGGGATGCAGTAGACCTGGCTCAGACCGCCCAGGAAACCGGCGGAAGATTCGGGCAGGATCAGCTTGACCGTGCGGTCGTCCACCTTTTCGGCCTGGACCGGCTGGTCGTCGATGTAGCCGTAGGAGGAGTAAGGCACGTTCTGGTTTTCATCCACCAGGACCTGCATGGTGAAAACCACATCATCGGCGGTGATGGGTTGGCCGTCGTCCCACATCAGGCCGTCTTTCAGGGTGAGAGTGAACTCGGTGGCGTCCTCGTTGGCGGTAACGCTTTCGCACAGACCGTTGCCGTAGTACATTTCGCCGTGGACAATTTCAAAGAAGGGACTGTACAGCGCCTGCATGACATCAAAGCTGGTCTGGTCCACCACATACAGGGGGTTGATGTCCTGGGGGTCGGCGGTGATGGCAATGTTGATATCGCCCCCTTCAACCTTGGTACCAGAAGTTTCCGGCGTCTGGAAGACCGTGCCTCCAGATTCGGCGGTGCTCCCGGAGTCACTGTTGGCAGAGCTGCAGCCGGCGAGCAGCCCGGCCGTCATGGCAGCTGCCAGCAGCAGCG
>DXNX01000118.1:3243-7425 GCA_019413245.1 Oscillospiraceae bacterium | reverse complement strand
CGCATGATCCATGCAATCAGACTGCTCATTCGCCCTTCACCTCCTTGTGATGTCCGCGCCAGATCAGGCGGTAGTTGATAAAGAACTCGCTGCCCAGAATGAAGAACAGGATCACGCCGGTGATGATGTCGGCGGCGTACTCATTCAGGCTGTAAGCCGAGGCAATTTCGGAAGCGCCGCGCTCCAGGAACACCAGCAGGAAGGAGATCAGCGCCATGTAGAAGGTGTTGAACTTGGCCAGCCAGGCCACGATGATGGCGGTAAAGCCGTTGCCGCCCGCCGAGTTGGTGGAGATGGTCTGGTCCTTGCCGGCCACGATGAGGAAGCCGCACAGACCGCAGATGGCACCGCTGATGATCATGGTGCGCACCATGACGCGGCGGACGTTGATGCCGGCATAGCGGGCGGTGTTTTCGCTTTCGCCCACCACGGCGATCTCATAGCCGTGCTTGGAATATTTCAGGTAGGCGTACATGGCGAAGGTCAGCACCAGCACCACAATGATGTTGATGGTGTACCGCTGGCCGAACAGAATGGGCAGCCAGCCGGCCTTGGTAGCCTTGTTCAGGGTGCCCAGGCTGGAAGCCTGACCACGCATGATGTTGGTGGCGCAGGCCACAATGCTGGTGGCCACATAGTTCATCATCAGGGTGAACAGGGTCTCATTGGTGTTCCAGCGGGACTTGAACCAGGCAGGCACAAAGCCCCACAGGGCGCCGGCAGCCAGGCTGCCCACTACCATGGCCGCGAACAAGGCCGGTGCGGGCAGGCTGTTGCCGAAGTAGACCATGATCAGGGCTGTGGCCAGGCCGCCCACCAGCACCTGGCCTTCGGCGCCGATGTTCCAGAAGCGCATCTTGAAGGCAGGGGCCAGGGCAATGCCGATGCACAACAGAGTGGACAGATCACGCATGGCCCAGGAGAACCGGACCGGAGTGGAGAAGGTACCGCCCCACATGACCCCATACACGTTGATAGGGTTCAGGCCGGTGACAAAGTAGATGAAGAACGCATCCACGACCAGGGCCAGCACAATGGCCGCGGCGCGCACCGCGATCTTGCGGCGCAGGGGAGCGGCTTCCCGCCGGGCAATGCGCACCAGCGGTTCGGCCGGGTGAGTAGTTTGGGCTGCCATCAGGCGCGCACCTCCTTTTTATTCTGCAGGTCGGTCATACGCAGGCCGACTTCTTCCTTGGTGGTGGTGCGGGCGTCCAGAATGCCGTTGGCCTTGCCGCCGCACAGAACCAGGATGCGGTCGCACAGTTCCAGCAGCACGTCCAGGTCCTCGCCCACATAGATAACGGCCACACCCTTTTTCTTCTGCTCATTGAGCAGGTGGTAGATGGTGTAGGAGGTGTTGATGTCCAGACCGCGCACAGCGTAGGCGGTCATCAGCACGATGGGAGAAGCCGCCAGCTCACGGCCGACCAGAACTTTCTGGACGTTGCCGCCGGACAGCTGGGACACCGGTGTGTTCAGGCCGGGGGTCACGACGCCCAGCTCTTCGCGGATCTCTTCGGCCAGTTCCCGGGGGGTCTTGCGGTCCACGATGGGAGAATGGCCCTTGCCGTAGCTCTTGAGCATCATATTGTCGGTCATGCCCATAGAGCCGACCAGGCCCATGCCCAGGCGGTCCTCCGGCACGAAGGAGAGGTGGATGCCGGCGTCCCGGATATCCTTGGGCGTCTTACCGATAAGGGAGGTGGGTTTGTCTTCCGTTCCGGGGGCGAAGAACTGGATCTGGGCGCCGCCGTCGGCCCGCTGCAGGCCGGCAATGGCTTCCAGCAGTTCCTTCTGGCCGTTGCCGGAAATGCCCGCAATGCCCAGGATCTCGCCGCCGTAGGCGTCGAAGCTCACATCATCCAGCACGCGGCCGCCTTCGGGGCCGGTGACGCTCAGATGATGCACCGACAGGCGCCGCACCGGGTTCACGGGCAGGGGGCGTTCAATGTCCAGCTCCACCTTCTTGCCCACCATCATCTCGGTGAGCATGGCCTCGTTGGCATCCTTGGTGGCCACATCGCCCACATACTCGCCCCGGCGCAGGATGGCGACCCGGTCGCTGATGCTCAGCACTTCATGGAGTTTGTGGGTGATGATGACCACAGCCTTGCCGTCGGCTTTCATGTTGCGCATAACGGCAAACAACTTTTCGGTCTCCTGGGGGGTCAGCACGGCGGTGGGCTCATCCAGGATCAGGATGTCGGCCCCGCGGAACAGCACCTTGACGATCTCCAGGGTCTGCTTCTGGCTGACGCTCATCTCATAGACTTTCTGGTCCAGGTCCAGGGCAAAACCGTACTTTTCGCAGATGGCACGGGCCTTGCTGCGGACCTTTTTCAGGTCGAGTTTTTCGCCGGGTTCCATGCAAAGGGCGATGTTTTCCAGCGCGGTGAAGACGTCCACCAGCTTGAAGTGCTGGTGGATCATGCCGATGCCCAGACGCAGCGCATCCCGGGGAGAGCGAATGTCCACCGCTTCATCCCCCACATAGATCTCGCCTTCATCGGGGTAGTAGATACCGGCAATCATGTTCATCAGGGTGGTTTTGCCCGACCCGTTCTCCCCCAGAAGGGAGAGGATCTCGCCGCGGCGGACTTCCAGGGTCACGTCATGGTTGGCCGTCACTTCGCCGAAAGTCTTGGTGATGTGTTCCAGCCGGATGGCATACTGCGTGTTCGGCATGGGCTGCCTTACTCCTTTCACAACGGGAAGGGAAGCCCGCACAAGCGTGAGCTTCCCTCCCGAAAATTCCTGTTTAAACTGGTTTACGCAACCGGTTCGCTGTCCTCGACGATACCGTCGATGTGCAGAGCGAAGTACGGAGCGCTGCGCAGGGTGCTTTCGTCAAAGTAGCCGTCATGGATGGCTTCCTTGGTCTCGCCCTGGTACACGGCAACGGCCTCGCCGCTGGAGTAATCATAGTAGCTCAGGTCGATGGGCGCGCTGGTCACGGCCTGGCCGTCCACGGTGAAGGTGGTGGTATCGAACACATGCAGGCTGCCATCCTTCAGAGCGGCTTCCACTTCAGCGACCTTTTCGGCGGTGCCTTCGGCACATTCGGGTCCCAGGTCGGTGATGGCAACAGCGCCGTCGTCATAGCCCTTGGCCCAATCGGTGGGGATCTCCTCGCCGTTCATGGCCGCGGTGAACAGTTCCTTGTAGTACACCTTCCAGACGTTGGTGGAGGAGGTCAGGGCAGCCGTGGGAGCGGTGTCCAGCATGTCGATGTTGTAACCGACGGAGTAGCAGATGGTGCCGGCGTCCTTCAGACGCTGGGTGGCAGCGGGAGCGCCGGTGGAGTCGGCGTGCTGGCCGACGATGACGGCGCCGTTGGCGATCAGAGCCTCAGCGGCAGCGCCTTCCTTGTCGATGTCGAACCAGGAGTTGGTGTACATGACTTCCATGGTGACGGTGGGGAACACGCTCTTGACGCCCAGGTAGAAGGCGGTGTAGCCGGAGATGACTTCCGCATAGGGGAAAGCGCCCACATAGCCGATCTTGACGTTGCCATCAGCATCGAAAGAGTTGGGCTGGGTTTCCGGAGTCAGGGTGCCGTTGTCCACCAGTTCCTTCAGCTTCATGCCGGCCACAACACCGGACACATAGCGGGACTGATACACAGCGGTGAAAGCGTTCTTGAAGTTGTCCAGACCGCTGATGGCGGCAAAGTCGCCGGTCATGGAAACAAAGGTGGTGTCGGGATACTTCTCGGCGGTCTCGACCAGGTAGGTCTGATGGCCGTAAGAGTTGGCGATGACCAGGTCACAGCCCTGGCCCACCAGGTCCTCGGCGGCGTCGGAGCATTCGGCGCTTTCGGGCACCTTGTATTTCCAGATGATCTGGTCCTCGGGCAGGCCGACTTCGGCGGCGGCTTCCTTGATGCCGTTGATGTGAGCAGCGCTGTAGCCTTCGGTCTCATCGCCGACGAGGATGACGCCGACCTTCAGGTCGGTGGAAGCGGAGGCAGCGGCGCCTTCCGCAGTGTCACCGGTGGCGGCAGTAGACGTGCTGCCGGTGGAGCCACAGGCTGCCAGAGACAGCATCATGGCGCCGGCCATCAGAATGCCGAGCAATTTCTTCATAAGTAGGTTCTCCTTCTTTTTCATTTTTGCAAGCAAAACAAAATGAAATGTGCGGCCCGCCGAATTGGCATGCCGCCTTACCGTTTCATTGTAGACA
>DXNX01000118.1:0-3233 GCA_019413245.1 Oscillospiraceae bacterium | reverse complement strand
GCCGACAATTTTCAATGATTTTCGGCCCAATTGTAAAAAAACTGTGAATTTGTAATTTTCATCGTCATTTTTTCCGCGTCGCTCTGGAAAAAACGCACAAGGTTTTTTTGAAAAAGTACGACTTTTCCGGCATTCGTCACAAGAGCAACTGTCTTTAGATGGAAAACATTCCCAACCACCTGCACAATCAGACAAACAAAAAGGCCGGTCCCCCAGGGCACCGGCACATTTTTTGCAGAAACAGTCTTTTATTATAAAGGATGCGTTCGTGTCATCGCTGTCTGGCCCGGTAACTCTCGCAGGTTTTCAGAACCAGCAGAAGCAGGGCCACATCGATGGGAAATTTGATCAGGTTCTTCACAAAACGCAGGCTGCTGAGCACCACAAAGGCCTGCCCGTACAGGAAATGCAGCCACAGCGGGGTGAGCAGGAAGTTGAACAGCACCACCGCCATGGCCTTACAGGCGATGATGCGCCACAGTTTCACCGGGCGGCGGTAATACCACAGCCCGTACAGCACCCCGGCCAGAATGGCACTGAGGGTCCAGCCCGGAAAATACGGGCCGTTGGGGCGCAGGACATAACCGAAAAGGTCGGTGACGATGCCGGACAGACCGGCCACCCAGGGGCCACACATATAGCCCATGGCAGCGGTGGCCAGGAAATCGAACCCCACTTCCAGAACGCCGGACACCGGGATGGTGAACTGGTTGAGGATGAGGTTCAGCGCCGACAGCACCGCGGCGGTGGCCAGGGTCTTGGGGCTGTGCAGTTCCTGCACGGCCTGGACGAACAGCCGGTCATACAGGCTGCTGCGGGTGGAAAGGGTATGCTGGGTCATGGTTTTTGCCCTCCTTACACAAAGGCTGGGCCGCACCCGGACCGCGCACTCCCCTGCCCCGCTCCGGGGCAAAAAACAAGAGCACCCAACGCAAAAGGCCATGCGGGTACCCTTCTGCGGCAGCGCTCTTTCCGTGTGCAGCAGTGGGATGCGGGACCCGCACCGCGCACTGGGCTTCGTCCTGCCACAACTCCCCGTTGGTCAGGCACTTAACGCGCGGGCCCCTACTCTGCCTGAATGGGACCGCGGCGAAACCGCTGTCCCAGACAATACGCTCCCTATTATACACCTGTGCGGGATTTTTGCAAGACGCAGCGAAGAAAAAGCCCGCTGCGGCCGCCCCCGGTTCTGGGTGGGGTTGACAAAAAGCTCCGGACCGGGTATAGTGAACCTTGTTCATGTTGAGGTGATGCGATTGAATACAGTGGTAACTTCCCGGGAGGAGATCCTGCAAGCCAGCCGTGCCCTGATCCGGGCCCGCGGCTGGGAGTCCGTGGGCATCCGCACGGTGGCCAACGCCTGCGGGGTATCCATCGGTTCCATCTACAATTATTTTTCCAACAAGTCCGAGCTGGTAACGGCTACGGTGGAAAGCGTCTGGGCGGAGATTTTTCAGCCGCCCGAACAGGACCCGCCCTTTGCCGATACCCTGGCCTGCATTTCCTGGCTGTACGGGCGCATGGCGTACGGAGCCGAGCATTATCCCGGCTTCTTCAACCTGCACGCAGTCAGCTTTGCAGGGGTGAGCAAGGAGGACGGAAAGCAGCTGATGCAGAAGACCTGGCAGCATATTCCCCAGGAACTGACCCGCATGCTGCGTGCCGACCCGAAGGTCCGCCCCGGGGCTTTGGATGGCGCCCTGAGCGCCGAGCAGTATGCGGAAGTGCTGTTTTCCGTGCTGTTCTGCGCCATGATGCGGGAGGACTACGACCCTTCCGCTGCGCTGGAACTGACCCGCCGTACCCTGTACCAATAAATACAGACCCGCACACAAGCGGGTTCTTTTTAACCGCAAAATGAACAATGTTCAAATTCAGGAAAGGAGCATACACCTTTGGTCAAGAAACACACCCTTCTGCTGCTGGCCTGCCTGGTATGGGCCGCAGCGGGATTCAATATCCTGCGCATCGGGCTGGCGTGCTATCCCGGACGACTGACACCGCTGAATCTGCTGTTGTCCGTGGTGGTGTTTGAGCTCTTCCGCCGGTTCGTCTTCGGGCGGCTGGTCCACAAGCACACCGCCCGTATCCTGGCCTATGAGCAGGAACGGCAGTTCTTCTGGAATTTCTTTGATGCCCCCTCCTTCGCCATTATGGCGGTGATGATGACGGGCGGCATTGCGCTGCGGGCGTCGGGGTTGGCCCCCCAGGGGTTCATCGCGGTATTTTATTCCGGTCTGGGGGCAGCGCTGCTGCTGGCCGGACTGCTGTTCGGGCTCCGCTTCGTGCGGGCGGTCCGGGCGTAAAATAAAGGAGGTATTTTCCCATGCAGGCAATCATGGAGACGAGTTTTGACATTGTATATCTGGTCACGGTGCTCACGCTGGGCATCCAGATGCTGCGGCAGTGCGGCAGCCGGGCCCAGTTCCGGCTGTTCGGCGCCATGGCGGTGGTGCTGGGGGCGGGCGACGCCTTCCACCTGGTGCCCCGGGCGGTGGCGCTGTGCACCACCGGGCTGGAGAACTTCACCGTGGCCCTGGGCGCCGGCAAATGGATCACGTCCATCACCATGACAGTGTTCTATGTGCTGCTGTACTATGTCTGGCGGCTGCGGTATCAGGTCAGCGGGCGCCGGGGCCTGACCGCCCTGGTATGGGTGCTGGCAGCGCTGCGCATCGGGCTGTGCATGATGCCCCAGAACCGCTGGCTCAGCGCTGATTCTCCCCTGAGCTGGGGCATCTGGCGCAACCTGCCCTTTGCGGCGCTGGGTATCGTCATCATCGTGCTGTTCTTCCGCAGCGCCAGAGAGCACAAGGACAAGGCCTTCCGCTGGATGTGGCTGACCATTGTGCTGAGCTTCTGCTTCTACATTCCGGTGGTGCTGTGGGCGGATTCCGTGCCCATGATCGGCATGCTGATGATCCCCAAGACCTGCGCCTATGTGTGGACGGTGGTCATCGGCTGGCGGGCCATGAAAGCCGAAACCTGACCCCTTTCCCCTGTTGATGAAAAAAGCCGCACAGGCGGGACGATGTTCCCGGCCTGTGCGGCTTTTTTACTTGCCACGCAAAAGGCCCCCGTCCTTTCGGACGGGGGCCTGTGCAGTTCTTTTACTTCGCAACCTTTTCCTTCAGGCGGCCGCTGGCCTTGAAGCCCGGAATAGCGGTGGGCTTGAGCTGGCTGGTGACCTTGGTCTTGGGGTTGGTGAAGTTCTTGGTCTGGCGCTCACGCAT
>DXNX01000117.1 GCA_019413245.1 Oscillospiraceae bacterium | reverse complement strand
CGCCTCGAAACGGTGGCACTTTTTCGCTTCCTTTTTGGTGTCAAAAAGGAAGGACCCTCCGCCTGCCAGCCGTTACCCCCGGCAGCCAGCCGTTTCCCCGGAAATCATCAATTTTTTCATCGGTTCCCAACCGATATGACCAAGGAGTCCCACCATGCTGCTCACACCCGAAATCATCTTCCGTCATGTGGAATCCATCACCCCGGAATTTCTGCGCAGCCGCGGCATCCGGGCGCTGGTGCTGGATGTGGACAACACCCTCACCGGCGACGGCAGCCAGCAGCTGGACGACACCGTCCAGGCCTGGCTGGATACCATGCGCACCGCCGGTATCTCGCTGACCATCGTGTCCAACAACACCGCCAAGCGGGTGCGTCCCTTTGCGGGGCGGGTGGGCCTGGCCTTTGTGCCCCTGGCCTGCAAACCCCTGCCGGTGGGGCTGTTCGTGGCCCGGCACCGGCTGGGCGTGCCCCGCAGCGCCATGGCCATGGTGGGGGACCAGATCTTCACCGACCGTCTGGCGGCGGGGCTGTACGGCATCCAGTGCCTGTATGTGCTGCCCCGCACCCCCCACGACAAGAACAAGGTGGTGCGCCTGAAACGCAAATGGGAAAAGCCCTTTGTGCGGCGCTACTATGCAAAAGGCGGTGTGACCCATGAATGATGCCCCGAAATTCGGCACGGCGGGCCTGTCGGACAGCTTCAAGGCCTCCGGCGGCAAGACCCCGGCGGATATTGCCCGCTATACCGCCTCCTTTGGCCTGACGGCCTTTGAGTACCAGTGCGGCCGGGGCGTGCGCATCAGCCCCGAGCGCGCCGCCGAGCTGGGCGCGGCCTGCGCCGAACAGGGCATCACCCTGTCGGTGCACGCGCCCTACTACATCAGCATGAGCAGCCTGGACGAGGAAAAACGCCTGCACAGCGTGGATTATCTGGTCCAGAGCTGCGCGGCCGTCCACGCCATGGGCGGGCGGCGGGTGATCTTCCACGCCGGGAGCTGCGGCAAGCAGAGCCGGGAAGCCGCCCTGGAAAAGGCCCTGGACACCCTGACCCGTGCCCAGCGGGCGGTGGACGAGGCGGGGTACGGGGACTGTATCCTCTGCCCTGAGACCATGGGCAAGGTAGGCCAGCTGGGTACCCTGGACGAGGTGCTGGCCCTGTGCAGCGTGGACAAGCGCATCACCCCCTGCATCGACTTCGGGCACCTGTACGCCCGCAGCCGGGGCCAGGACCTGGCCGACCCCGAGGGCGCGGGTTACGCCGCCCTGCTGGACCGGCTGGGCGAGGCCCTGGGGGACGAGCGGGCGGTGCGGTTCCACGCCCATTTTTCCCGCATCGCCTACACCGACGGCGGCGAGAAGATGCACCTGACCTTCGCCGATACCCTGTACGGCCCGCCCCACGAGCCCCTGATGAAGCTGCTGAAACAGCGGGGTCTGTGCCCCACCATCATCTGTGAATCCGCCGGCACCCAGGCGGAGGACGCCGCCACACTGCGCCGGGCGTTCGAAAAGGCGTAAGCCTAAAGCCTCCCCTGTGTAAGGGGAGGTGCCGCGCAGCGGCGGAGGGGTTGTAAAGCTTGTCCTATCTCCCGTTCACGGGCAGCAACAGTAAGTCCACAACCCCTCAGTCGGCCTATCGGCCGCCAGCTCCCCTTGCACAGGGGGAGCCAATCTCTACCCCGGGAGCTTTTCCTTGCACAGGGGAGCCTTGTCTGCGCCGCTGCTCCGGAAAAAATACACACCATTCCCCATTTTTTCCGCATCTGTGGCCCAAAACACTTGCAATACGCTAAGTTTTCGGGTAAAATATCAACAGGTATGTTTTATTTGCATCAACTTTAATTCTACAATCGGAGGAATCCATTTATGATCTCTGCAGGCGAATTCCGTAACGGCGTCACCTTTGAACAGGACGGCCAGGTTCTCCAGGTCGTTGAGTTCCAGCATGTCAAGCCCGGCAAGGGCGCTGCGTTTGTGCGCACCAAGACCAAGAACGTCATCACCGGTTCCGTGGTCGAAACCAGCTACAACCCCACCGCCAAGTTCCCCCAGGCTTTCATCGAGCGCAAGGAAGTGACCTACAGCTACGAGGACGGCGGCCTGTACCACTTCATGGATAACGAGACCTACGACGATATCCCGGTCAGCGCCGACGACGTGCCCGAGAACTTCAAGTTCTGCAAGGAGAACGAAGTCTGCAAGCTGCTGTCCTACAAGGGCAAGGTCTTCAGCGTGGAAATCCCCAACTTCATCGAGCTGGAGATCACCGAGACCGAACCCGGCTTCAAGGGCAACACCGCTACCAACACCCTGAAGCCCGCCAAGGTTGAGACCGGCGCCGAGATCCGCGTGCCGCTGTTCATCAACGAAGGCGACAAGATCCGCATCGATACCCGCACCGGCGAGTATATGGAGCGCGTCAACTGATTTTTGTGCCTGAGCCGGGCCGCGGGTCTGCCGCGCCCGGCTTTTTGCACCCCCGGCGGGTGCGCATGATCTGTTTGTAAAATAAAGGAGGTACCCCCCATGGCTATGGACCTGAACGCCAAGGCCGCCTACATCCGCGGCCTGATGACCGGCATGGAATTTGACCCCAACAGCAAGAACGGCAAGATCATTGCCGCTATGATGGACCTGCTCGAAGCGATGGCCGACACCGTCACCGAGCACGACCAGGCGCTGGACCAGGCTTTCGATGAGCTGGACGCCATCGACGAGGACCTGGACGACCTGACCGACGCCCTCTTCGGCACCGATGACGAGGATGACGATGCTGACGCCGAGGACGACGCCGAGTATGAAGTCACCTGCCCCAACTGCGGCGCCGTCACCGCCGTGGACGAGGACACCCTGCTCAGCCAGGAACTGGTCTGCCCCAACTGCGGCGCAGCCTTTGACATCGAGCTGGCCCCCGAAGAAGGGGAAGAGTCCGATCCTTCCACTGAAGAATAAGTCCCTGCCTTTGCAGCGCCCCGGCCCCGCCCATGCGGGCGCGCCGGGGCGCTTTTGCGTTTGATGAAGGGGGAAAACCCGATGCTGCAAACCGCACAACTGATTTTGCCCGTTCTAGCGGCGGTTCTGTTCCTGTGGTGCGCGGGGGTGTGCGTGTACCATACCCTGCGCCCGGCGGCGGTGCGGCCGCTGCCCCCCGGGGACACCCGGCCCCAATGGACCTGGGGCCATGCGGCTGCCGTCTGTCTGGTGGTGGCGCTGGTGTGGCAGGTGGTGTTTTGGACGGCGGCCCTGGTGCGGTACCCGGACCTGAGCCCCGCCGCCGCCCTGGAAGCCCAGTATTTCGGCAACACCGACGCCCGCCATTACATCGACCTGGCCCGATACGGCTACGGGGCAGGGGAGGACTTCCCCGAACAGTATCTGATGATCGTCTTTTTCCCCCTGTTCCCGGCACTGCTGCGGCTGCTGAACCCCTTCGGCGTGCTGAACTGGTGTGTGCTGGCCCTGGGGGTGCAGGTGCCGCTGTTCGCCGCAGCGGGGGCCAACCTGTATCTGGTGTTGGCCGGGCGGTTCGGCCATCGCCGGGCCCAGTGGGCGCTGGCCTTCACGGCGGTGGGGCCGGGCTGCCTGTTTTTCTTCGCACCCATGACCGAAAGCCTGTTCCTGCTGCTGACCACCGCCTATGTGCTGCTTCTGGAACGCCAGCACTGGGCCCTGTGCGGGCTGGTGGGCCTGCTGGCCGCCCTGACCCGCGCCCCGGGCGGGCTGCTGTGCGGCATCGCCCTCATCTGGCTCATCGGCCGGGCTTGCTGCCGCATGCACGCCCCCGGACCCGGGGCGGTGCTGGCCGTGGCCGGGCCGCCGGTGGGGCTGGGGCTGTATTTCGCCCTGAATTGGGCCGTCTACGGCAACCCCACCCAGTACACCATCTACCAGAAAGAACACTGGGACCAGGCGCTGGGCCTGTTCACCGATACCATCTCCTACCACCTGCACTACCTGGCCCGCTGGTGGGAAAGCGACCGCACCGCCGCCGTTTTCGTCTGCGCTGCGGCGGTGGCGGCCATCTTCCTGGTGCTGGGACTGCTGGCCCTCACCGCCCGGCGGCTGCCGCCCCAGTATCTGGGGTATGCGCTGGCGTACTTTGCCCTCACGGCGGGGGCCACCTGGGCCATCAGCCTGCCCCGGTACTTCTCCGCCTGCTTCCTGCTGCCGGTGCTGCCTGCGGTGCTGCTGCGCAAAACCGGCACCCGCGCCCTGGCCCTGGTGGTGTGGGCGGCGCTGGGCGTGGTGTATGCCCTGGAATTCTTCGCCCACGGGCCGATCTACTGAACAAACAGACAGCCGCCTTCCCGCCAACAGGGGAGAGCGGCTGTTTTGCACCGGAAATCCAGAATTTGTGGAAAACTTTGCCGGGCGTTATCCGGCACACAGCAAAAAAGCTCCGCCGTGGAGATCCACGACGGAGCTTTTTTAACCATTTGCGGTCGGAAAATTATTCCGGCTGGATGGCACCGGTCGGGCAGACGCCTTCGCAAGCGCCGCAATCGATGCAAGTAGCGGCATCGACAACAGCCTTGTCGGCCATGCTGATAGCACCGACGGGGCAGGTGTCAACGCAGGCGCCGCAAGCAACGCATTCGCTGGAAACGGTATGAGCCATGGTGATACTCCTTATCTCCGTGCATAGTGTATTGCACGGCGGCCGCTTTGCACGGTGGACGGTTCGCCGACACGCAGCGCACCGATTAGGACCGGTTCTCTGCGTTTTCATTATTGTAGCACCGGCCATGCGGGTTATTCAAGCCTAACTTAGCATTTTTATGCACAAACCCCGGACAAAATGTACAAAAAAAGAGTTGCCAGAACGACGGTTTTTTCACAGCGCCGTCAAAAGCGGGGGCAAAACCGGGCCGGGAAAAAAGATGTCCCGCCGGCCGGGCGGTGCTTGCGCGGCAAGGCGGGAATATGGTATACTTTGAATGTGAAAGTTTGCCCAAAAAATCACCCCTGAGCGCGAATACTTTGGATGTATTGCCGGGGCGTGGTGCCGTACTCGGCCCGGAAGGCCCGGTAAAAATTGGCATAGTCCCCGAATCCGCAGTAGCCGCAGGCCTCGTTGGGGGCCACGCCGCCCGCCAGCAGCTGCTTGGCGATGAGCAGGCGTTTCTGCAGGATATAGCGGTGGACGGTGGTGCCCACCTGGGCGTCGAACTTGCGCAGCAGGTGGTATTTGCTGATGAAGAATTTTTCCGAGAGCATGTCCAGGGTCAGCGGTTCGTTGTAGTGCTCGTTGATGTAGGCCAGCACGGCGTCCACCACCCGATCGGTGGAACAGTCGGCGTTGCTCTGGCCGCGTCGGTCGGCGGCGGCCCGGTTCAGGTCCACCAGCAGGGACACCAGGCACCCGGAGGCCAGCAGGTCATCCCCGTAGCCGTCCCGGGAATGGAGCTCGCCCAGGGTCTCCAGCTTCTGGCGCATGGCCGCGCTGGCTGCCCCCGGCAGCCGCAGCAGATTGGTGTGCCCGGGCACGCTGGTGTCAAAGCAGCGGGTCAGGCTGGTCCGCGGGCTGGAAAGCCGTTCCAGGTAAGGCCGCGCCACCCACAGCACAATGCGCTCGTAGGGTTCGGCGTCGGTGGAAATGCGCGCCTGGTGCAGTTCCAGCGGGCTGACCAGCATGATGTCGCCGGGGCGCATCTTGTACAGGTGATTCTCCACGATGTAGCTGACCTGTCCGCGCAGCAGCAGATAGATTTCGTAAAAATCGTGGTGATGCAGCGCCACTTCGTTCATGTAGGTGCTGCGGTAACGGTATACCTCAAAATCCGGCTCGATCATGGTCTGACGGCGGGTATACGGCTGGAATGGTGCGGACATGGGAGAAACCTCCTTGCAATGAGGAAAAGGTGTTGCCGGGGAAGCCTCCCCTGTGTAAGGGGAGGTGGGGCGCAGCCCCGGAGGGGTTGTGAACCCTGCTCTGATTTCTTGTTTCCGGGTTGCCGGGAAAACGGCTGCCTGCCGGTGACTCTTTCCTTTTCGTGCCCGAAAAGGAAACGAAAAGGGCCCGCCGTTTCGATGCGGCGGCCGCCGACCAGGGCTGCGGCCCTGGACCCGGGGAATGCGGCCACCTTACGACGGCCTTCTCAGGCCCTGGGGGGCCTGAGCAAGGAAAATGATTTGAAATGGCGTGGCCAATAGGTTAGTTATAACACGGAAGGGCGTGGCCGGGTTGAGTGTAACCCTACCTGATGCCTCCCCTGTGTAAGGGGAGGTGCCGCGCAGCAGCGGAGGGGTTGTGGACCCTGCATTATATCCCGTTCACGGGCTGCGGCGGAAAGTTCACAATCCCTCAGCCAGCTTCGCTGCCAGCTCCCTTTACACAAGGGAGCCAATCTCTACTCCCGCAAAGCAGCCGCTTTCCCCAAGCCTCCCCTGTGTAAGGGGAGGTGCCGCGCAGCGGCGGAGGGGTTGTGGACCCTGCCTTACATCCCGTTCACGGGCAATATAGTCAAGTCTCCAACCCCTCAGTCGCCTTACGGCGCCAGCTCCCCTTACACAGGGGAGCCCCTGGAAAGTGGTCACCCAAAAACTCTTCGCTGCGCCCACAAAAATCCATTTTTCGGAATCATTCGGCACAACCTGGGGTACCCTTTGATTGTACCGCAATTTTCGCAATCTTTCAAGCAATCCCGTCAATTTAACTTGTAAAAAGAAAATCGTATACTAGGGGACAGACAGGCAGAGCGGAACGTATGCCCTGCCGCCCCTTCAAGCAACTGTTAAGGAGTGTGTATCATCATGCAAATGAACGCTGCATCCATCAAAAATCAGAAAGCCGAATGGGAAGCCCTGGGCGTCAAGCTGCCCGCCTTTGACCACGAAGCCGTTTCTGCCGCCACCAAGGCCCATCCCATCTGGGTCCACTTCGGCGCCGGCAATATTTTCCGTGGTTTCGTCGCCGCTCTGCAGCAGCGCCTGCTGAACGAGGGTCTGGCCGACAAGGGCATCATCGCTGCCGATACCTTCGACTACGACATCATCGACAAGATCTACACCCCTTACGACTGCCTGACCATGAACGTCACCCTGAACCCGGGCGGCACCACCAGCCGTGAGATCATCGGCTCCGTGGCCGAGGGTCTGCGCGCCAACTCCGCCGACGCTGAGATGATGGCCCGCTTCAAGGAGATCTTCACCGATCCCGGTCTGCAGATGATCTCCTTCACCATCACCGAGAAGGGCTACGCCCTGTATCGTCCGGACGGCAGCCTGATGCCGGTGGTCCAGGCCGACATCGACGAAGGCCCCGACCATGCCCGCCATGCCATGAGCATGGTGGCCGCCCTGCTGTTCGAGCGCTTCAAGGCCGGCAAGTATCCTCTGGCCGTGGTCAGCATGGACAACTGCTCTCACAACGGCGAGAAGCTGCAGTCCAGCGTCATGACCGTTGCCAAGGCCTGGGCCGAAAAGGGTTACGTCGGCCAGGACTTCATCGACTACCTGACTGATGAGAACAAGATCACCTTCCCCTGGTCCATGATCGACAAGATCACCCCGCGCCCCCACAA
>DXNX01000116.1 GCA_019413245.1 Oscillospiraceae bacterium | reverse complement strand
TCATCATGGTCCAGCAGGGCCAGATACGCCCCGGTGGCCAGGGCAAAGCCCGCGGTGGTGTTGGCGGCAATACCGCCGTTTTCCACCTTTTGGTAGACCACCCGGCTGTCCTTGGCAGCCAGTTTTTGGGCCAGGCAGCCGGGGGTTGGGTGGGCATCGTCGGAAGCATCCACCAGCACCAGCTGCCAGTTGGCGTAGGTCTGGCGCTGCACGCTCTGGACCATCTGGCGGAAGAAGTTTTCCGGCGTGTTGTACACCGGCACCACCACGCTGACCAGCGGTCCCTGCAGATGGGCGGCACGCTGGGCTTTCAGCTCCCGGCGCAGGGGGATGTCCGCCCGGTGGCGCCAGGAATCGTGATGAAAAGCCAGCCCCACCCGGAAGGTCACATCCCGCCAGAGCTGTTCCGCCCCCTGTTCCCGCAGGGTGGCGGCGCTGCGCCGGGCCAGGTCCCGCAGGTGAGCGGGGTTCAGCAGGCGGCGGGCCATGCCCCCCACACTGTCCTGGGCGGCCACATCGGCGGGGCGGTTTTCGGTTTCTTTGGCCATAGGGACCCTCCCGGGCAGGCAAAATCAGGCGTGGTCCGCCTTCATGCTGTCCTTTTTCTCAAAATGTTTGTATTCGGCGGTGACTTCAGCGGTGGGACCGTTGCGGCGCAAATGGCCGTGGTCCAGCCAGGCCACCTTGTTGCACATGCGCTCGATCTGTTCGATGGAGTGGCTGACCAGAATGACGGTGGTGCCGCCGCTCATGAGTTCGGCCATCCGCTTTTCGCATTTCTGCTGGAACAGGAAGTCGCCCACCGACAGAATCTCGTCGGCAATGAGGATATCCGGCTTGGTCATGGTGGCCACGGCAAAGGCCAGGCGGGCCACCATACCGGAAGAATAGTTTTTCAGCGGCACATCCAGGAATTCCCGCAGTTCGCTGAACTCCACAATATCCTCGAACTTGCTGTCGATGTACTTGGGGGTGTACCCCAGGACGGTACCGTTGAGGTAGATGTTTTCCCGGGCGGTAAGGTCCATATCAAAGCCCGCGCCCAGCTCGATGAGGGGGGCGATGGTGCCCCGCACCGTGACCTTGCCGGAACTGGGCTTGTACACGCCGGAGATGATTTTGAGCAGGGTGGATTTGCCGCTGCCGTTCAGGCCGATGAGGCCGTAGAAGTCCCCGGGCATGATGTCCAGGCTCACGTCGGACAGGGCGAAAAATTCGTCAAACCGGACACCGCCGTGGAGCAGGGCCACAAAGTATTCCTTCAGGCTTTCGTGCTTTTCCTTGGCCAGGTTGAAGCGCATGGAAACGTGGTCCACCGAAATGATGGGCTGTTGTTCGTTCATTCTTCCCGGCCCCCTTTACATGTACAGGACGAACTTGTCCTGATTTTTCTTGAATACCACCACGCCGATGGTCATGCTGACCGCGGCACACAGGAAGCAGACCACGATCATGCTCATGGTCAGGCCCTCGCCCCACAGCACACAGCTGCGGAAGGCGGTGATAAACCAGTACATGGGATTGATGTGGATGAGCTGCTGCATAATGCCCGAAAGAGCTTCGGGATCATAGAAGATAGCGCTGGCGTATACCAGCAGGGTGCAGAACACTTCCCAGATGTGCATGATATCCCGCACAAAGACATACAAAGCCGACAGCAGCAGGCCGATGCCCAGGCTGAAGAAAAAGAGCATGATCAGCGGGTACAGGGCCATCCAGGCGGTGGCAAAGGTCACCGGCGTCCAGGTGATGACAAAGACGATGACCAGCGCAATGAAACTGAAAGCACAGTTGACCATGGCGAAGCAGACCTTCTCCATGGGGAAGATGTACTTGGGGATATAGACCTTGCGCAGCAGCGGGGCGTTTTTCAGCACGCTTTCCATGGCCATGCTGGTGGATTCCCGGAAGAAGTTGAACAGCAGCTGGCCGATGATCAGGAAGCCCGCAAAGTTGGGGATGCCCTCCCCGCGCAGGCCGCGCATGATGGAATCGAAGACCAGGAACATGACCAGGCAGGTCAGCAGCGGGTTGAGGATGCTCCAGGCCACGCCCAGCACGCTGCGGCGATATTTCAGCTTGAAATCCCGGGTGATCAGGTTCTGCAGCAGGTACCGGTATTTCCAGAAGCCCGCCAGTGAATTCTTGATGCTTTGCACGTTGGCGCCCTACCTTATGTTTCAGTATTTCTCAAAGTACTCGAACTTCTGCTCGGCGAACGGCGTATGCTCCTTGTCCTTGGCACTGGTCTTGTGCTCGCAGCCGCAGTCCGGCCACTGCACGTTGACGGTGGGATCGTCGTAGGGGATGCCGCCTTCGCTGGTGGGGTCATACACGTCGGTGCACTTGTAGCAGAATTCCGCCACATCGGACAGCACCAGGAAGCCGTGGGCAAAGCCTTCGGGGATGTAGAACATCTTCTTGTTTTCAGCGGACAGGGTCACGCCCACCCACTTGCCGAAGGTGGCGGAGTTGGGGCGGCAGTCCACGGCCACGTCATACACTTCGCCCATGGTCACCCGGACCAGCTTGCCCTGGGTGTGGTTCTTCTGGAAATGCAGACCGCGCAGCACGCCCTTGGTGGAACGGCTCTGGTTGTCCTGCACAAAGGGCTTGTCGATACCGGCGGCGACGAAATCGTCGATCTGGTAGGTCTCCATGAAGTAGCCGCGGTCATCCCCGAAAACGGTGGGTTCGATGATGACGACGCCGGGAATCTCGGTCTGAATAAAATTGAATTTGCCCATGGTATGTATACTCCTTCCGATGCCGAATCACGATAAATCGGCACACTGATTCGATTTTACGTTCCTATTGTACTCTTTTTTGCCCGGACACGCAAGATAAACCAAGAACTGTGTAACATTTTCACACAGATTCCGTCTTGATGGATACAGGCGGGCATGGTATGATGATGTGCGAAACATCCTGCACCATAAGGAGGCTGTCCCATGACAAAAACCGAAGCCCGGGCCGCCGCCAGGGCCCTCTGGCGGGTACAGACGGCAGAAGATCTGCACCGCATGGGGCAGCGTCTGTGCGACCGGCTGTTCCGGCGGGAAGAATGGCAGCAGGCCGGGGTCATCCTGTGCTTTGTACCGCTTCCCAGCGAGCCGGACATTTCCCCGGCCCTGGAGCGGGCCCTGGCCGAAGGCAAGATTCTGGCTGTACCCCGGGTACTGGGCGAAGGCCGGATGGAATGGGTCCGGATTTCCGGGCTGGACGAACTGCGCCCGGCGGCCTACGGCATCCGGGAACCGTGTTCCGGCCCGGTACTGGACCCGGCGCAGCTGCCCGGCGATAGTTTGGTTCTGGTACCCTGTCTGGCGGCAGACCGGCAGGGGGTACGCCTGGGCCGGGGCGGCGGGTATTATGACCGGTTTTTGGCACAGTATAATGGTAGAAGGCTGCTGGTATGTCCCTCTGCCCTGCTGGCCGACAGCCTTCCCCGGGATCCCTGGGACATCGTCTTTGCCCCCGGTGAAATCCTAACCGACCTGTAAGAGTATCTCCAAAATTCACCCAAAAACGAAAGGAAAAGACACATGAAACGCAATCTGATGACCAAGACTTCTCTGCTGGCGCTGGCCATGGCCGCTGCCGTTTCTCTGGCCGCCTGCGGTGCCTCCTCCGAATCCGCCACCGCGACCCCGGCTCCCACCACTACCCCGGAAGCCGCCACCTCCGAGGACGGCGTTTCCGACGATATGGGCGTGGCCGAAGTGGCGGAACCGGACAGCGAGCTGTCCGCCATGGTGGACAGCATCTACGAAGCCTATCCGGTGGAACTGATGATGATGCAGACCTCCGCCATCGACCTGAACGATGAAGCCTGGCTGACCTACAATACCGGCCTGAGCGCCGAACAGGCCACCCTGGTGGACGCGGGCGTGAAGAGCGAATCCATGACCGGCAGCCAGGCCTATACCCTGGTGCTGCTGCGGGTGAAGGATGCCGCCGACGCCCAGACCATTGCCGACGCCATGCTGGAGAACATGGACCCTGCCAAATGGGTCTGCGTGATGGCCGACAAGGAGCGGGTAGCCACCTTTGATGACAAGGTGCTGTTTGTGATGACCAACAGCGAACTCACCGACATCGACGCTCTGTTCGACACTGTGCCCGGTGCCCTGGGCGTGGAGTTCGACTACGACAAGGCTGTGGACGTGGCTGCTTCCGACGCCATGGTCCCCTCCGAGGAGGAAATGAACGCCCCTGTGGCCGGCTGATGTCCCCTCCCCTGCCGTTGTACGCGTCGCCCCCGATAAAACTATAAAAAACCGCCCTGCCGGAAATGCCCGGCAGGGCGGTTTTGTTATGCTGAATCAGATTTCAGGCTGCAGGGCCCGGAACAGGATCACTCAGCGCTCTTGGCAGCGCGGATCTCCTTGATCAGCTCGGGAACGACCTTGAACAGGTCGCCCACGATGCCGTAGGTAGCCACGTCGAAGATGGGAGCGCTCTCGTTCTTGTTGATGGCGATGATGGTGTCGGAGTCCTGCATACCGGCCACATGCTGAATGGCGCCGGAGATGCCCAGAGCCACATAGATGCGGGGATGCACGGTCTTACCGGTCTGGCCGACCTGATGGTCAGCAGACAGCCAGCCAGCGTCGGTGACAGCACGGGAAGCCCCCACAACGCCGCCCAGAACACCGGCCAGCTCCTCGGCCAGGGCCAGGCCCTTGTCCACGTCGGAGCTGATGCCACGGCCAACGGAAACGACCACGTCGGCG
The DNA here is from genome assembly GCA_019413245.1 of Oscillospiraceae bacterium. Classification (GTDB taxonomy): domain Bacteria; phylum Bacillota; class Clostridia; order Oscillospirales; family Ruminococcaceae; genus Gemmiger. The sequence goes on along the minus strand of DXNX01000116.1, from coordinate 2,888 downwards.
CCGATCAGATCGACCATCTTCTTGGCGCTCTTCTTGATGTCCAGGATCTCCACATGGATATCCTCAGCGGTCAGTTCGGGGTTGATCTTCTCGACCACGACCTTGGCAGCACCGGCCTCATCGTACGGCTGGGTCTGCATGACGCCCGGGCGCACGGTGGACATCTGCGGGCGGAAGCGCGGGCAGATGATGGTGGCCATCAGGTGGCCGCCGAAAGCGGGACGGGTCATCTTCAGGTTGGTGTTCTGCTCAAACTTGGTGTTGTCCACATCGATGTTGGAGGTGGTACGCAGGAATTCCTTGTACTTCTCCACATCCACATCCAGATGGGTGCAGTCGGCGGTCAGGCCGGTGTGCAGGCGGGCAGCGCAACGGGGGCCCAGGTCACGGCCCAGGTTGGTGGCGCCGATCAGAACGATCTCGGGCTTCTTCTCTTCAACCAGATCGCACAGGACCTTGGCATAGCCGTCGGTGGTGTAGTCCTTCAGCAGAGGGCTGTCGATGTAGTAGACGCGGTCGGCACCGTAGCCGCCCAGAGCCTTGAGGTAATCTTCGTTGAGCTCGCTGCCCATGACAACGCCGCACAGCTCAACGCCCAGGTCATTGGCCAGCTTACGGCCTTCGCTGAGCAGCTGATAGCTGATGGTCTGCATCTGGCCTTCGCGCTGTTCGCAGAAGACCCAAACGCCCTTGAAGGCGGCGGTGTCCATGCTATTGAATTCAGCCATTGTTTTTCTCTCCTCTCTCAAATCAGGTGCTTGTCGTTCAGGATACCGACCAGCTGGCTGGCGCTTTCGACCATCATGCCGGCGCCCTTGACCGGGGGAGCAAAGGACTTGTAGACGTTCGTCGGAGAGCCCTTCAGGCCGATGGTGTCGGTCTCGATGAGGGGATCGTCCTTGAGCGTATTGTAGTCAAACACTTCGATGGGCTTGTCGTAGCACTCGAAGATGCCGGACACGCTCATGTAACGCGGGGTGTTCAGCTCCTTGATGCAGGTCAGCAGGCAGGGGGTCTGAACCTTCAGCTCCATGTAGCCGTCTTCCAGCTGACGCTTGACGGTCAGGCTGTTGCCGTCCTTCTTGATGTCGGTGACGTAGGTGACCTGGGGCAGATGCAGCTTTTCAGCGATCTGGGGGCCGACCTGAGCGGTGTCACCGTCGATGGCCTGACGGCCGCAGAAGACGATGTCGTCCGGGCCAACGCCGATCTTGTTCACGGCAGCAGCCAGGATCTGAGAGGTAGCGAAGGTGTCGGAACCGCCGAACTCACGGGCGGAAACCAGAACGCCACGGTCAGCGCCGCGGGCGATCAGCTCACGCAGCATGCCTTCGGCCGGAGCCGGGCCCATGGTGACGACGACGACTTCGCAGCCGGTCTCGTCCTTCAGCTGCAGAGCAGCCTCCACGGCGTTCAGGTCATCGGGGTTGGTGATGGTGGCCATGGCCGCACGGTCCATGGTGCCGTCCGCCTTGACGGCGACTTTGCCCTGCGTATCAGGGACCTGTTTTACACAAACGATAGCTTTCATTGTACTGCGCCCTCCTTACTTCAGCATCGCGCCGGAGATGACCATCATCTGGACTTCGCTGGTGCCTTCGTAAATTTCGGTGATCTTGGCGTCGCGCATCATCCGCTCGATGGGGTAGTCACGGGTGTAGCCGTAACCGCCGAACAGCTGCAGGCAGCGGCGGGTCACGTCGCTGGCAGTGCGGGCGGCGATCAGCTTGGCCTCGGCGGCCTCCACGCTGTAACGAGCCTTGGCGCCGTCCATGACGGACTGCTTCTTCTGGGCTGCAGCGTAGACCAGATACTTGGCAGCGTCCACGCGGGCCTTCATCTCGGCCAGCTCGAACTGGGTGTTCTGGAAAGCGGAGATGGAGCGGCCGAACTGCTTACGTTCCTTGACGTAGGCGACGGTCTCGTCAATGGCGCCCTCGGCAATGCCCAGAGCCTGGGCAGCGATGCCGATACGGCCGCCGTCCAGGGTAGCCATGGCCAGCTGGAAGCCCTTGCCCTTGACGCCCAGCAGGCGGTCCTTCGGGATGATGCAGTCTTCCATGATCAGTTCGCAGGTGGAAGAACCGCGAATGCCCATCTTGTCTTCGGGCTTGCCGACCTTGAAGCCGGGGTCGGTGCGCTCGACGATGAAAGCGGAAATTTCCTTCTGCTTGCGGCCGCGCTTGTCGGTGACAAAACCGGTGACGGCGATGATGATGAAGACGTTGGCATAGCCGGCGTTGGTGATGAAGATCTTGGAGCCGTTCAGCTTCCAGTGGTCGCCTTCATCCACAGCGAAGGTCTGCTGGCCCTGGGCGTCGGTGCCGGCGCCGGGTTCGGTCAGGCCGAAAGCGCCGATCCATTCGCCGCTGCACAGCTTGGGCAGGTACTTGGCCTTCTGCTCGGGGGTGCCGTTCTCATAAATGGGAGCAGCGCACAGAGAGGTATGAGCGGAGATGATGACACCGGTGGTGCCGCAGACCTTGCTCATTTCCTCAACGGCCATGACGTAGGACAGCACATCGCCGCCGGCGCCGCCGTATTCTTTGGGGAAGTAGATGCCCATCATGCCGAGCTTGGCCATCTTCTGGACAGTTTCGACGGGGAAGTACTCTTCGGCGTCAACTTTCTTGGCCAGAGGCTTGACTTCATTTTCAGCAAATTCCTTGTACATTTTCTGTACCATCTGCTGCTGTTTGGACAGGGTAAAATCCATAGCGATAATCCTCCTTATGCAAACGAATTCCCCCGCCGCCATTGGAGGGGCGGGAGAAACTCGTCTTACTGTTTACAGGGCGTCGACCGGGGTCTTGGTGCGGTCAGCGTTGTAGACATAGAAGCCCTTGCCGGTCTTGCAGCCCAGGTTGCCGCCGCGGACCATCTTGCGG
>DXNX01000115.1:6575-7649 GCA_019413245.1 Oscillospiraceae bacterium | reverse complement strand
AGGCCGTGTACGCCGGCACCATGATTGAGGCTGCCATCCGCCTGGGGCTGGAAGCCCTGGGCGACCCGGAGGGCTGTCTGTTCTGCCCCGCGGACCAGCCCCTGCTGACCGCCGAAACGGTCCAGGCCCTGCTGTTCTGCGCCGCCCACGACCCCGGCGCCGTCTGGCGGCCCGCCCACGGGGGAGAACCGGGCGCACCGGTGTTCTTTCCACAATTTTTGCTTCCGCGGTTGAAAACTCTGGCCCCCGGGCAGGGCGGGCGCAGCATCCTGAAAGATGCGCCCTGCCCCGTGCGGCTGCTGGACTGTCCCGACGCCCGGGAGCTGGCGGACATCGACACCCCCGAGGCCCTCGCCGCCCTGGAAGCCGCCGCCAACCCATAAAAAATACCCCCGGCCGGTACGGCCAGGGGCTTTTTTCGTTGTTTCGTTCAATACACGAACTTTTTCTGGGCCAGATAGTTCACAAAGAACAGGGTGCAGTCCACCGGGATCTTCAGGAACAGTTCCGGCGCCGCGGGCAGCATGCCCGCCAGCCCTGCCACCAGCATGCCGCTGCACAGGGTCTTGAGGACGGTGACGGTGGTGTACAGCGTGGCCGACCGGCCATGGGCGGTGCGGCTGTGGAACACCAGGAAGTAGTTCAGCAGATAGTTGCACAGCGAGGACAGGATCCGCGCCGCGATGGTGGCGGTCAGGATGGCGGCGCTTTCGCCCATGTGGTCCTGCAGCATGGCGCACAGCACCGTGAAGGCTCCCAGGTCCACCACGCTGGAGGACAGAGACGACGCCAGAAAGCGAACAAAAGGCCGGTTCTCGGCCACGGATTTTCCCTGTGTCAAGGGCAAAGTCACGACCTTTCCAAAATACAGAAACAAAGAAGTGTGCCCCGACCTGTTTCGGAGCACACTTATATTATAACGTACTTCTGTTAAAAAACACAAGACCGCGCCGTCAGTTCAGCGTTTTGCCAAAAAATTTCAGTTCCGGACGAATGGTCTGCATCAGGGTGTCAAAAGCATCGGGGGTCAGGCTCTGGGCACCGTCGCTCTTGGCCTTGGCCGGGTCATTGTGC
>DXNX01000115.1:0-6565 GCA_019413245.1 Oscillospiraceae bacterium | reverse complement strand
CCTTCATGGTGCCGTCTCTGGCGGCGGCCGCCGCCAGAGACGGCACCATGAAGGCGATGCCCGCCGCATGGCTGGGGTCGATGACCACCGGCAGATGGGTCATCTTTTTCAGCATGGGCACCGCCGAAATATCCAGGGTGTTGCGCATGCTGGTCTCAAAGGTGCGGATACCCCGCTCGCACAGCACCACGTTGGGGTTGCCCTCGGCCATAATGTACTCGGCGCTCATGACCAGCTCTTCCAGCGTGGAGGAAAGCCCCCGCTTGAGCAGCACCGGGATATTCGTCCGGCCCACCGCCTTGAGCAGCTCGAAATTCTGCATGTTCCGCGCGCCGATCTGGATCATATCCACCTTGGCTTCCTCGAACAGGGGGATGTGCTCGTTGTTCATCAGCTCGGTGACGATGGGCTGGCCCGTCACGGCCCGGGCTTCCTGCAGCAGTTCCAGCCCTTCGGCCCGCAGGCCCTGGAAGCTGTACGGGCTGGTGCGGGGCTTGAAGGCGCCGCCCCGCAGGATGGACGCTCCCGCGGCCTGCACCCGTTTGGCCACCCCGATGATCTGCTCCTTGCTCTCCACGCTGCAGGGGCCCGCCATCACCGCGAAGCTGCCCCCGCCGATCTTGTGGCCGCCCACGTCCACCACCGTGTCGTCGGGGTGGAATTTTCGGTTGGCCTTCTTATAAGGTTCGGACACCCGGCGGCAGGTATCCACCACCGGGTTGGCCAGCACCCAGCTCTCGCTCAGGGCTTTGGTGTCCCCGATGAGACCCAGGATGTGGGTGTCCTTGCCCACCGAATCGTTGATCTCATACCCCATGGTCCGCAGTTCACCGCAGAATTCCTGTACTTTCTCCCGGGGGGCATTCTGTTTCAATACAATAATCATCTGTTCCCTCTCCTTTACGGTGGCGGACCGTGGTCCTTTGGTTTGACGAGCTTTAGTTTAGCACTTTAATGTGTTAAAGTCAAGGGTGCTTTACAACCATTTGCAAGAACGCTATAATTTGGATGCAAAACCGAACTGATACGCCCGGCCGCGGCCGGGCTTTGTGCCGAATCTGCTTGCAAGAGAGGGGTTTCTCACCATGTCCAAGGAAGCCAAGACCAACGCCATGCGCATGCTGGAGCGTGCCAAGATCACCTATACCGCCCACGAATATCCCCACGAGGAGGGCGCCGCCGTGGACGGTGCCACCGTGGCCGCCCTCACCGGGCAGGACCCGGCCAAAGTGTTCAAGACCCTGGTCACCCAGGGGGCGGACCGGAACTTTTATGTCTTCGTGATTCCGGTGCTGGCCGAGCTGGACCTGAAGAAGGCCGCCAAGGCCGCCGGGGTCAAGAGCGTGTCCATGCTGCATGTGGCCGACCTGCTCAAGACCACCGGCTATGTGCGGGGCGGCTGCAGCCCGGTGGGCATGAAGAAGCAGTTTGCCACCGTCTTTGACGAGAGCTGTCTGGCCCAGGACACCATCATGGTGTCGGCGGGGCGCATCGGCACCCAGATCGAAGCCGCCCCCGCCGACCTGGTCAAGGTCACCCGGGGCAAAACGGCTGCCATCACGGCGGAGGCCCACAGCTGATGCGGCTGGACAAGTACCTGGCCGAGCGGCTGGGCATTCCCCGCAGCGAGAGCCGCAAGCGCATTGCTTCCGGCGCGGTGACGGTAAACGGGACCTTGTGCCGCAAGGCAGACACCCAGATCGACGAGCACACCGCCCAGGTAGCGGTAAACGGCACACCCCTGGGCGGCGGGTATGAGAAGTATGTGTACCTGATGCTGAACAAGCCGGAGGGCGTGATCAGCGCCAGCCGGGACAAGCACGACACCACCGTGGCCGACCTGGTGGCGGCGGATTTTCCCCGGCGGCAGCTGTTTCCCGCCGGGCGGCTGGACAAGGCCAGCACCGGGTTTGTGCTGCTCACCGACGATGGCGGCTTTGCCCATGACATTCTGGCCCCGGGGCGGCATGTGTCCAAGGAGTACATCGTCACCCTGGACACCCCCCTGACCCCCGAGATGCAAGCGGGCTTTGCCGCCGGGGTGACGCTGGCGGACGGCCAGACCATGGACCCGGCGGAAGCCGAACCATACGGCGCCGACCCCTGCGTGGTGAAGGTCACCCTGCACCAGGGGGTATACCACCAGATCAAGCGGATGTTCGGGGTGTACGGCGCCGGGGTGAACGGGCTGCACCGCACGGCCATCGGCCCGGTGGCGCTGGACGAACGCCTGGAACCGGGGGCCTGGCGGCCATTGACAACCGAAGAAGTGCAGGCCCTGCGCACCGCATCCCGGCGCTGAGCGGGCCATTTGGCGTATTTTGCCGCAAGAAGGCAAAATACGCCTTTTTTCGTTCAAATTCTGTTCAAAAAGACCCGCTATACTAGATAGTGGGTTTATAGGGCATACGGCGAACCCCTCTTGCAAATTTCGCCGTCTTGCGATACAATAAACTGATTTACCCTTATTTTCGTCCGCGTTTTTTCGCGGTGTTTCCACATACCCCAAAGGCGGGAGGTCAATTCATGAGAGTCGGTCTCGACATTGGTTCCACCACCATCAAATGCGTCGTGCTCGATGAGCAGGACAAGATCATTTATTCTACATACGAACGCCATTACAGCCATATTCTGGAAAAAGGCCAGGAGCTGCTGCGCCGCGTTGCCAAGGACTATGTGCCCGGCGGCCGCGCCATGCTGGCCATTTCCGGTTCGGCGGGCATGGGCCTGGCAGACAGCTGCGGGGTCCCCTTTGTGCAGGAAGTTTTCGCCACCCGCGTGGCGGCCAACCGGCTGGCTCCCGGCACCGACTGCATCATCGAGCTGGGCGGTGAGGACGCCAAGATTCTGTTCCTCACCAACGGCACCGAGGTCCGCATGAACGGTTCCTGTGCCGGCGGCACGGGCGCTTTCATCGACCAGATGGCCACTTTGCTGAAGATGAGCGCCGACGAGATGGACAAGGCAGCCCAGACTTCCACCCGGACTTACACCATCGCGTCCCGCTGCGGCGTCTTTGCCAAGAGTGACATCCAGCCCCTGATCAACCAGGGCGCCCTGGCCGGGGACATTGCGGCTTCCATCTACCAGGCTGTGGTCAACCAGACCATCGCCGGTCTGGCCCAGGGCCGTCCCATCAAGGGCAACGTGCTGTATCTGGGCGGTCCCCTCACCTTCTCCAGCGTGCTGCGCCAGAGCTTTGACAAGACCCTGGGCCTCACCGGCACCTGCCCGGAAAACAGCCTGCTGTATGTGGCGCTAGGCGCGGCGTTCTACGCCGACCGGGAGTCCGACCTGGACGAGGTGGTCAAGCGGCTGGCCAATTACAGCGCCACCGCCACCTATGTGAGCCTGCCGCCCCTGTTTGCCAACAAGCAGGAGTATGAGGACTTCCACGCCCGCCACATGCGGGCCTGCGTCCCCTGCGTGCCCTTCGGGGCCGACTGCGGCCCGGTGCACATCGGCATCGACTCCGGCTCCACCACCATCAAGCTGGTGGTCATTGACGAAAACAGCAACATCCTGTTCACCAGCTACCGTCCCAACCTGGGCAACCCCATTCCCCTGGTGCGGGAGACCCTGCTCAAGCTGTACCGGGACCATCCGGGCCTGCAGATCGCCAGCGTGACCACCACCGGCTACGGCGAGGAGCTCATCAAGAACGCCTTCCACTGTGACCGCGGTCTGGTGGAAACGGTGGCCCATTTCACCGCCGCCAAGCATTTCATGCCCAACGTGGATTTCATCATCGACATCGGCGGCCAGGATATGAAGTGCTTTAAGATCGAGGACGGCGCCATCAGCAACATCTTCCTGAACGAAGCCTGCTCCTCCGGCTGCGGCAGCTTCCTGCAGACCTTCGCCCAGGCGCTGGGCTATGACGTGAAGGAATTTGCGGCGCTGGGTCTCTTTGCCGACCGCCCGGTGGACCTGGGCAGCCGCTGCACCGTCTTCATGAACTCCAGCGTCAAGCAGGCCCAGAAGGACGGCGCCTCCATTGAGAACATCAGCGCGGGCCTGTCCATTTCGGTGGTCAAGAACGCCCTGTACAAGGTCATCCGTGCCTCCAGCCCCGAGGAACTGGGCCGCAACATCGTGGTCCAGGGCGGCACCTTCTACAACGAGGCCGTGCTGCGCGCCTTTGAGAAGGAGATGGGCGTGGAGGTCATCCGCCCGGACATCGCCGGTCTGATGGGTGCTTTCGGCGCCGCGCTCCACGGCAAGGCCCACAGCAACGCCGATTCCCACAGCAGCGTGCTGACCCAGGAGGAGCTGGAAAACTTCTCCCAGAAGGTGCAGAACGTCACCTGCAACGGCTGCGGCAACCACTGCCAGCTCACCGTGAACATCTTTGCGGACGGCCAGCGGTTCATCTCCGGCAACCGGTGCGACAAGCCGGTGACCGGCAAGGCGGCGGACGACGAGCTGAACCTGTACGCCTACAAGCTGCAGCTGCTGCTGGATTACCAGAAGATCCAGCCCGCACAGCCCCGCGGCACCATCGGCCTGCCCCTGTGCCTGAACATGTATGAACTGCTGCCCTTCTGGCATACCCTGTTTACCAGGCTGGGCTTTGCGGTCAAGACCAGTCCGGTGTCCAGCCGGGCGCTGTACCAGGAAGGCCAGGCCACCATTCCCAGCGATACCGCCTGCTTCCCGGCCAAGCTGTCCCACGGCCACATTGCGGAGCTGGTCAAGATGGGCGTGGATGCCATCTTCTACCCCTGCATGAGCTACAACGTGGACGAACACCTGGGCGACAACCACTACAACTGCCCGGTGGTGGCCTACTATCCCGAAGTGCTGGAGGGCAACTGCCCCGAGCTGGAAGGCACCACCTTCATTTACGATTACGTCAACCTGGCCCGCCGCAAGGACTTCACCAAGCGGTTCCCGGCCATTCTGGACAAATACTTCCCCGGGCTCAACCACCGGGAGGTGGCCGAAGCCATCGACGCCGCCTATGCGGAGTATGAGCGCCATATGGTACAGGTCCGGGCCAAGGGCGCCGAGATCATCGCCAAAGCCCGGGAAGAGCACAAGCGCATCGTGGTGCTGGCCGGCCGTCCCTACCATGTGGACCCGGAGGTCAACCACGGCATTGACAAGCTGATCATCCGCCAGGGCGCCGCTGTGGTCACCGAGGACGCGGTGAGCCAGCTGGTGGAAAAATTCTCCACCTCGGTGCTGAACCAGTGGACCTACCACAGCCGCCTGTACGCCGCCGCCAAATACTGCACCACCCAGCCCGATATGGACCTGGTGCAGCTGGTGAGCTTCGGCTGCGGCCTGGACGCCATCACCACCGACGAGACCCGCGAGATCCTGCAGGAGGGCGGCAAGCTGTACACCCAGCTGAAGATCGACGAGATCACCAACCTGGGCGCCGTGAATATCCGCCTGCGCAGCCTGTTTGCCGCTTTGGATGAACGCGCCGAAGACAAAGCAAGGAGCTGAGCGTATGGAGTACAAGACCCCCAATTTCACCAAGGACATGATCCACACCCACAAGATCCTCATTCCCAACATGGCCGTGACCCAGTTCCGGCTGATGGCGGCCGCGCTGGAATGTGAGGGATACAACGTGGAGGTGTTGGGCAACTGCGGCAGCGAAGTGGCCCAGCTGGGTCTGAAATACGTCCACAACGATACCTGTTATCCGGCCCTGCTGGTCATCGGTCAGTTCATCGATGCCCTGAACAGTGGCAAGTATGACCTGAAGCACACCGCCCTGCTCATCACCCAGACGGGCGGCGGCTGCCGTGCTTCCAACTACATCAAATTGCTGCGCAAGGCCCTGGTCAAGTCCGGCTACGGCGACATTCCGGTGGCCTCCCTGAACTTTTCCGGTCTGGAGAAGGACAGCGGTCTGCCCCTGACCCTGCCGCTGCTGCGCAAGGTCATTGCCTGCATCTTCTACGGCGACATGCTCTGCGCCCTGCGCAGCCAGGTCAAGCCCTATGAGAACCATCCCGGCGACGCCGACGCCGCCACCGAGCGGTGGATCGCCACCATCCAGGGCTGGATGCACGAGAGCCGCAATTTCAGCGCCCACGACATGAAGAAGCAGTTCCCGGTGATCGCGGCGGACTTTGCGTCCATTCCGGTGACCCGGGTGCCCAAGGTCAAGGTGGGCGTGGTCGGTGAGATCTACGTCAAGTATTCGCCCCTGGGCAACAACGACCTGGAGAAGTTCCTGGAAAGCCAGGACTGCGAGGTCAACCTGCCCGGCCTGATGGGCTTTGTGGAATACTGCATCGCCAACGCCGAGCTGGACGTGAAGCTGTACGGCGGCAGCCTGCTGAAAGCCGGCGGCGCCGGCGCCCTGCTGAACTGGCTGGACGGCATCGGCAACGCCTGCAACGACGCCATGCGCAAGGAAGGCTTCTATGCGCCGGGTTCTTTCCGGGAGCTGATGGAAAAGCCCAAGGGCATCATCTCTCTGGGCGCCAAGATGGGCGAAGGCTGGCTGCTGACCGCCGAAATGCTGGAACTGGTGGAGGGCGGTTACGCCAACATCGTCTGCGCCCAGCCCTTCGGCTGCCTGCCCAACCATATTGTGGGC
>DXNX01000114.1 GCA_019413245.1 Oscillospiraceae bacterium | reverse complement strand
GTCCTGCTTGGCGCTGCCCTCGCGGGACAGCTTATTTATTATATCTCATCAAGTTCTTTCTGTCAAGTACTTTTTTGAGATTTTTTTGAGCTGTGAAGTTCTTTCGAACTTCTTTTCTCAGCGCCTGCCGTCCCTCGCGAGACAGCTTAGATATAATACCACCCAAACAAGCATTTGTCAACATCTTTTTTCAGATTTTTCAAAAAACTTGCCTGCGGTTTGCCAGTACTTTACCGGCATGTAGTAAGTTTAGCATGCAGTCCGAATTTCGTCAAGCAGTTTGCATCGCTCCTACGCAAATTTGGCGTTTTATCTTATCGGAGCTGACTCCAATTGGATAAAACGCCAAAAGAATCATACTTTTGATTTTACTTTGTTTTTTCCCTTTTCTTCCTCTCTTCCCGCTTCTCCTGTCAATTCCAGGCGCATCCATTTCAGGATCTTTCTTTCCCGCCTGGATATCTGCACCTGGGTGGTGTGAAGAACCTTGGCCGTTTCGCTCTGGGTCTTTCCCCCAAAGAAACGCAGACGTATCAGTGCTCTGTCCTGTGGAGGCAGCTTGTCCAGCACTTCCCGCAGACCGATTCGTTCTGAAAGTTTCTCCTCCGGGGAATCTACCGGGATATCCCACTCTCTGTTTCCGTCCTCGCTTTCCGTAGGTGTCAGCGATACCACCGGCATAGCCGCGCGAATTGCCATGGCGATCTGCTCCGGTGTGGTTCCCAGGGTTTCTGCCAGCTGTGTTACTCCCGGTTCCGTTCCTGTCTGTTTCAGGCATCGTTCACGCTCGGCGTTGATCTTCAGCCCCAGCTCTTTGAGTGAACGGCTGACCTTGACCGTTCCGCCGTCCCGGAACAGTTTTTTGATTTCTCCCAGAATAACCGGCACCGCATAGGTGGAAAAACAGACGCCTCTCTCCGGGTCAAAGCCGTCACAGGCCTTGACCAGCCCCAGGCATCCGGCGGCATACAGATCCTCGTACTCGAACCCCCGGCCGATGAATCGTCCCGCACAGGTACGGGCAAGGCCAAGATTCCGCTGGATAAACTCTTCCCGCGGGATACGGTCGAACAGTGCGGTGGTATTGGCCTGACTGGCTACAGCGGAAATCGGTGCGGACATGGCAAAGACCTCCTTATGTTTCTATGTAGGAAGTCAGCCTTTTGCCTCCAGCCGCTTGGCCATCGTGACCCTTGTTCCCTTGCCGGGCGTGGAGCTGACCTTCACCTTATCCATGAAGCTCTGCATAACCGCAAAGCCAAGTCCCGCCCGCTCGTCCGGGTTGCCGGTGGTGTACAGAGGTTCCATGGCTTTTTCTACGTCCGGTATTCCCACTCCCCTGTCGGTGACGGTGATGCGCACAAGGCCGTTTTCGTACAGCGCCGCTGTCAGGGTCACCTGGCCGACCGCTTCCGGATAAGCATGCACGATGCAGTTGGTGACGGCCTCGGATACGGCCGTCTTGATGTCGGCCAGCTGCGGCACCGTAGGATCTGCCTGCGCTAGGAAAGCCGCCAAAGCCGCACGGGCAAAGCTTTCGTTGACACTGCGGCTGAGAAAGGTAAATTTGACCTGATTGACCATCTTCATGAGTTCCATATCCTCCGTTCACACATAAGAGATCCGGGCCAGATCCAGCATACGCCGGACAGCAGCGGGCGGATTCTGCACGGTAAGGCGCCCGCCCAGTGAAGACATATACCGCCCCCTGCCCAGGATAAGTCCCACGCCGGAGGAATCCATAAAGGTAACACCCGAAAAATCCAGGGTAAGCAGTTCCGGCATCCGCGCGTCGATCTGGGCGTCGATTTCCCGCCGCAGGCCCTGGGCCGCATGATGGTCGATTTCCCCCGATAAATAAGCCGCCAAAGTGCCGCTGGCAGGCACAAAACAGATTTTTGCCAAGTTTGTCCACCTCGATCAATGCAAAACAAAAGCGCCCCGCGGGCTGGTTTGTACTACCAGTATACGGGGCGCAGGACAAATATTTTGTTGAATCAGGGCGCTGCCGGAAAGCAGCAGCAAAAAAAGCACATCCTATATCAGTTCTTGGCTTCTTCCAGCAGGATGGGACGGGCTTCGGCCGCAAGGTACAGACTGCCGCAGACAACAACGCCGGCCAGGTTATGGAAATCCGCATAGTCCACAGCCTTGCGGATGGCTTCCCGGACCGTACCGCCGACCTCCGCGTCCATATGGAAGCGGGCCGCATGTTCCAGTTCTTCCGCCGTCATAGCGCGGGGGCAATCAGGGGTGACCGTAAAGACCTTGTCGAAGGTCTTGGACAAGGCCTCCAGCATGGGAGTATGGTCCTTATCCTTCAGCACGCCCATCACGCCGACCAGGTTGCCTTCATATCTGGCTTCGGACAGGGTAGACGCCAGCGCAGCGGCGCCGTCCGGGTTGTGGCAGCCGTCCAGCAGAAGCAGCGGATGGCGGCGGATGACTTCGATGCGGGCAGGCATGTGCGCTGCCTGCAGGCCGGCCTCAATGGCTTCGTCGGAGATGTCGTATCCGTATTCCCGCCAGAGGGTCAGCACGATCTCAATGGCCATGGCGGCATGGTTGGCCTGATGCTTGCCCGGGAAGGACAGCATGACACGATACCCGCCATAGTCGATATAGTTCTGCAGGGGGCGGCATTTCAGAGGCAGGATGTCCTCCAGGTCCGGTGTCTGAATCGAGGTGTGGGCGTTGGCCGCAGCGGTGAGCAGCGGTCCCATGGCTTCCGGCGGCTGGTCCGGGTAACAGACCACCGCACAGCCTTCCTTAATGATGCCTGCCTTCTCGGCTGCGATATCCGCCAGCGTATCCCCCAGCACATCGGTATGGTCCATACCAATGCGGGTAATCGCGGCCACCAGCGGGGCCGGAATGGCATTGGTGGCGTCGAAACGGCCACCCAGGCCGGTTTCCAGCACCACGAAATCACACTTTTCCCGGGCGAACCACAGCAGCGCGATGGCGGTAACCACCTCGAATTCCACCGGAGAAGGCTTACCAGCCGCGCACAGTCCGTCCACGGCATCCAACACTTCCTCAGCCAGGTCCCCCAGTGTCTGGGGCGGAATCATCTCGCCGTCGATCTGGAACCGTTCCCGGAAGTCCAGCACATAGGGGCTGATGGTCAGTCCGGTCTTATAACCGGCATGGGTCAGGATGGACGCAGTCATGGTAGACAGCGTACCTTTCCCGTTAGTACCGGCAATATGAATACATTTCAGCTCTTTTTCAGGGTTGCCCAAAGCGTCCAGCAGCGCATGCATGCGCTCCAGGGTCGCGCCGCCCATACGGGGCAGCGAATGAATGGCCTGTACGGCCTGTTGTTCGGTCAAAGCAGTTCCCTCCTGTTGGGATTTTCATGATGGGGCGCCTCGGTATTGATGCGGTCCTCCTCCTGCTCCCGGAGAAGACGTTCCCGCTCCGCACGCAGGCGCCGGTTTTCCTTTTTGATGCGATGGAAAGCGCCAAAAGCACGCACGATCAGCAGCAATACCAGAGCCACGAACAGACCGCACACCACACCGGACATGTCGATCCAGACGTCCGTCACCTGGGAGGTACGGCCCGGGATAAATTTCTGGATGGTCTCATCTGTCAGAGCGGTGGTCATGCCGCACAGCAGCGGCCAGCTGACGTGACGTACAAAATGGCGAGTATACACCCGAAGGCAGAGCATAAGCAGAAAACCTTCCAGCGTGAACTCCGCAAAATGGGCCAGTTTGCGAACCGTGTGCTGAGACAGAGGGCCAAGGCCCACCTTGCCCAGCATTTCATTGAGAGCCCGCATGACAGCCTGGCTGCGCGCGGAGGAAAGCTCCCCTGCCTGCAGCGAATTGCGAAAAATGAAGGCGATGCAGGCAATCAGCGCGATGGTAAAAATCACGCGGAACGCAATCAGCCAGGGGCTTGTTCTTTTTTGTTCCATGCCAATTCCTTTACTTTGTTGTTTCAGGGTTGAATACGGGTTCCTATGATTATAACACCCGGACCCTTTTCAGGCAAGACGCAGGTACGGCAAAAGCGGAACCACTGGGCGCACGGCTCCGCGGCCGCCGCAGCGGCACACAGGAGCAATACGGGCAGCAGCTCCGCTTGCAGGTGTGTTGCTTCAGAACAGTTCCATTACTGGATAAATGCGTCGTGAATGGCCGCGACGGCACGGTCAGCGTCCGTCTTGTCGATGATGACGCTGATCTTGATCTCGCTGGTGGAGATCATATGAATGTTGATGTTCTGGCCGGACAGAGCCTCGAACATGGTGGAGGCAACGCCCGGATGGCTCTGCATGCCGGCGCCCACGACGCTGACCTTGGCACAGGTCTTATCCACGGCGATTTCGCCGCCGCCGAAACGGCTCTTATGGTCTTCCAGCACGCTGACAGCGCTCTCGGCGTCGGTCAGGGGCACAGTGAAGACCAGGTCCTTGGTGCCGGCGGTGCCGGAGCTCTGCAGAATGATATCCACGTTGATATTGCGCTGTGCCAGCAGGCTGAATACCTTGAAGGACATGCCCGGCACATCGGGCACCCCCTTGATCGAGATCACGGCCACGTTGTCGTCCTTCGCAACGCCTTTGATGAGCATACCTTCCACTTTCGTTTCCTCCTTCACGATGGTTCCCGGAATGGGATTGATGCTGGAGAGGACCTCCAGCTCGACGCCGTACTTTTTGGCAAGTTCGACGCTGCGGTTGTTCAGGACCTGGGCCCCCAGAGAGGCCAGTTCCAGCATTTCGTCAAAGGTGATTTCCTTCAGCTTGGTGGCTTTGGGAATCTTGCGCGGGTCGGCGGTGAACACGCCTTCCACATCGGTAAAGATCTGGCAGCGGTCCGCATGCAGAGCAGCTGCCAGCGCCACAGCGGAGGTATCGCTGCCGCCGCGGCCCAGGGTGGTGATGTCATCGGAGCGGTTCAGGCCCTGGAAGCCTGCCACCACGACCACACGGTTGCGGGCCAGCTCGCTTTCCACGCGCTCAGTGTCCAGGCGCTTGATACGGGCCTTGGAGTAAGAGCGGTCGGTGACGAAACCAGCCTGCCAGCCGGTGAGACTGACAGCAGAAACACCGATCTCCTGCAGAGCCATGGCCAGCAGGGCGATGGAGATTTCCTCGCCGGCTGCCAGCAGCATATCCATCTCGCGGTGGGACGGGTCGCTGGTGATTTCCGCCGCTTTGGCGATCAGGTCATCGGTGGTGTCGCCCTGGGCAGACACTACCACGACCACATCATTGCCCGCATTTCGGGTATTGGCAACGATGCGCGCCACATTGAAGATGCGGTTGCGGTCCTTGACGGAGGTACCGCCGAATTTTTGTACAATCAATGCCATTGGTGAAGTTCCTCCCCTTCTATGCTGTCACGCCTCAACGGTCGCGCCGGTATTGTCGGCCAGCAGGCGATAGACGGTAAAATGACGGAGTTTTTCGGTCTGGGGCAGCGCTTCCCGCGCCTGCTCGAAGAACTCCTGGTCGTCCTTGTGGACAACCGCGATGATGGTGGGGCCGGCGCCCGAGATATACACAGCCTGCGCGCCCAGATCCTGGGCCAGCTCGAACATTTCCTCGCCGCCGTCAATGAGAGGCAGGCGGTACCGCTGGTGCAGGGCATCCTTGGTGGCAACACCCAGCAGGCCATAGTCACCATCGCAGAAAGCTGCGGTGGCCAATGCCGCGCGGGACAGGTTGTAGACAGCGTCCTTATGGGAAACCATCTGGGGCAGTGCCGCGCGGGCCTTGGAGGTGAGCAGGCGGAAATCCGGCACAAAGGCCGCAAAGGCCAGGTCCGGGTCGATGTTCTTTTTGACGGTGTAGACGAGGCCTTCGTCATACACACTGGTGACGAAGCCGCCCAGCATAGCCGGAGCTACGTTATCGGGATGGCCTTCAATGGCGGTGGCCAGGGTGAGCATCTGACGCTGAGTCAGCGGCTTGCCCAGCAGAGCGTTGGCGCCCAGCAGGCCCGCCACGATGCAGGCGGAGCTGGACCCCAGGCCGCGGGCCATGGGAATATCGTTGCGCTGGGTGATGGTCAGACCCTTGAGGGGTACGCCCAGCTGGTCATACACGGCACGGGCGCTACGGTAAACCAGGTTGTTGGCGCCGCCCGGCACATGGGTATCATCCAGAGAGGTGATATGGATGCGGTCGGACTCCTCGAAGGTGAACACGTTGTGCATTGAGAGAGCCAGGCCCAGGGAGTCGAATCCGGCACCCACATTGGCGCTGGTGGCAGGTACGGTAACAGTAACCATGGCGTCTTCCTCCCCTGTTTATTCTTCCATCTGTTTGAGAGCCAGATCCACATGACCGCCCAGCAGCGAAACTTTTTCGCACACGGCATTCATCACCTCAGGGGTGGCGCCCATCATGCGGTAGCTGACCCCTTCGGGGCCTTCATCCACCGGAGAGCCGGGGCCTGCCAGAGAGGCCAGCACAGCGGCGGAGATACCCTTGGCCCGGATATACCAGGAATATGCAGCGTTGTCGGGCAGCATACCCTCCCGCTTGGGAGCGGGCTGCCAGAACAGGCTGTCATGAATTTTGGCGCCGTCTTTCAGGGCGTCGATGACGTCGGCCACCACGGCGCTGGCGGTGGGCAGCTTGCCCGCGCCTTTGCCGTAGAAGATCACATCGCCCAGCATATCGCCTTTCATGAGCACGGCGTTGAACACGTCGTCCACGTTGGCCAGCTGGTTGGTATAAGGAACCAGCATGGGCTCCACACCGGCAGAAACACCGCCGTCCGGCAGTTCCTTGTACCAGGCAATGAGCTTGATGGTGCTTTCCAGCTTTTCCGCTGCCTTGATGTCGGCCACGGTAATCTGGCGGATGCCCCGGGTGGGGATGTTATCGGGATAAACGGCAGAGCCGCTGGCCAGCGAGGCCAGAATGGCGATTTTGCGGCAGGCGTCCCGGCCGTCCACATCATCACTGGGGTCCTTGGTTTCGGCGTAGCCCAGCTGCTGGGCGATTTTCAGCGCCGCGTCAAAGCCCATATTCTCCTTCTTCATCTTGGTAAGCATGAAGTTGGTGGTGCCGTTGACAATGCCTTCGATGGAGCTGATATGGTTGGCGGCCAGGCACTGGTGCATGGGGGTAATGATGGGAGTACCGCCGCCCACGCTGGCTTCAAAGAGGAAGGCCACGTTATGTTCCCGGGCCAGGGCCAGCAGTTCGGCACCGTAGGTGGCCACCATCTCCTTGTTGGAGGTGCAGACGCTGCGGCCGCTTTCCAGGCAGCGGCGCACATACGGATACGCAAACTTGGTGCCGCCGATGGTTTCCACCACCACGCGGACTTCCGGGTCGGCCAGGATGATGTCCAGATCCTTGACGAACAGGGCCGCATCCGGGGAGCCAGAGAAATCACGGACATCCAGGATATATTTGACTTCCACAGGTTCGCCCACACGGCGTGCAATGGACGCCGCATTGCGGCGGCAGACTTCCAGCACGCCGCTGCCCACGGTGCCGAACCCCATGATCGCGATTTTTGCCATAACTACATCTCCCTCTCTCATTACTGTGCCGCCATGCGCCTCAGGTACCCCGGTGGACCTCCACCACAAAGGGCTGCCGGCCCAGCTTGAGCAGCATGTCTTCCACCGACATCTGCATGGTGGCGGTGCGCACGGTGACTTCCACCTGCGCGGTGCCGTTTTCCGGCAGGGACTGGGTGATGGTTACGATGGACGCGCCCGCCGCCGAAATGCCGGACAGCAGCCCCTGCAGAGCGCCGATCTTGTCCAGCAGC
>DXNX01000113.1:6000-7997 GCA_019413245.1 Oscillospiraceae bacterium | reverse complement strand
CAGCGTCAGATGTGTATAAGAGACAGGCTGTACCTGGACTGCCTCATCGCCATGCCCTGGAACAAGCTCTACCGCACCGAGCTGGCCCAGCGGCTGCGCTTCAACAAAGCGTATTCTTTGGGTGAAGATTTACAGTTTGTTTTGGATTATATTGCCCTGCTGGGCCGGGAACAGCCCGGCTTTGTGTACCGGGTGATGGAGGATGCCCTGACCTTCTACGACTGCAGCCGGGACGGCACCCTTTCCACCAAATATCACGACGACTACTGCGACATCTGGCCCCAGCACTATGCCAAGCTCAACGATATGGTACTGGCCGCCGGTGCCCCCGAAAAGGACCTGCTGCCCCTGTGGCGGGCGGAGGTCCGGGTGTTTGCGGAGGGTGTGGCGGATATTATGCGCCGGGACCCGGGGAATCTGACCGCCCGCACCGCCAAGGCCCGCACCGCTCTGAAAAGCGTGTGGCTGTCCGACCTGCTGGACACCATGCGGAAGATGCGGTGTTACAGCCCCTATTACCTGCCCCTGCGCCACCGCAACCTGCCCGCCATCTGCGCCATGGCGGATGCAGCCCGCAAAAACTCGCCCCTCTTCGGCAAGATGGACTGGGCCGGGTATTATCTGCTGGGCGGACGCTGGCACCGGGCCTGAACCCCTTACAAAAAACAACGGCACGCCGTTTTTCTGCATTTCATTTTGCAGAAAGCGGCGTGCCGTTTTATATGTGTGTTCAGTGCAGGGCGTCGAACCGGAGGGGCTCCACCACGGCTTCGGTGCCGGGGGCCATGGTCAGGGTGAGCACCGCACCGTTGCCCGCCGGGGCGTCCAGGGTGACCTGGGCGCTGCCCGCCGGGACCGGGGTCTCGGCCAGCAGGGCACCGTCAGTGCCCCACAATTGCAGGGTGCCCGCGGTGCCGCTGCCCGCGCTCTCACAGGTCAGGGTGATGCGGGTGTCGGTGTACAGTTCCAGCCCGGGGGAGCGCAGGACCTCGCCCCCCGCCGGGTCGGTGTGCAGCCGGCGGTCGTCGTCCATGGTGCCGGTCCAGGTGTACCAGGAGGTGTTGGGGTAGTCGATGGCCGCTTCCCCGTAGGGCAGGCCCGCGGGCTGGCCGTCCACCAGGGGGGCGCCGTCGGTGCGCAGCACCACAAAGTCGGCGGTCTCGCCGTAATAGGTCCAGTGGCCGGAGATGGAACCCGCCAGACCGCCGTTTTCGTAGGTCTCGTGGGAGCAGACGATGGCGGCGGGGCTCTGATAGGCCAGGGCGTCGGTGTCGGTCAGGCGGCCGTCCCAGGTGCCCAGCATCCAGCCGCCCTCGCCCATGTCCATAAGCATCATATACCGCCGGGAGGGGTCGAGAGCACCGCAGACTTCGGCCACGCTGCTCTCCCCGGCGATGAGCACATCGTCCACGTCCATGGAGCTGATGACCCCGCACAGTTCCCGCTCTTTGGTGTTCACCCCAAAGGTTCCGTCGGCCTGCCAGATGCTGCCCACGGCCCCAGTATCCACGGCCAGCACCAGGGCCGCCATGCCCAGGGTGCCCGCGGCCACCCCTGCCCGGTGCAGCCGCACCGGCTGCCGGACCAGGGTGGGCGCCGCAAAGGCTGCCAGCACCAGCAGAGGCACCGCCCCCATGAGGTGGTAGCGGTACTCAAAGTACGGGTCGCCGTAGCGGGTATCGGTGAGCAGCAGCACCGCCAGGTTCCACCAGAAGATGGCAAGTAAGTACTTGCCGGGGGCCAGTTCCCGGGGCAGGGTGCCGGTCAGGGCCTTGACGGTACACCACAGGCAGACCGCCAGCACGCCCCCGGCCAGACCCGCCCGCAGCAGGCAGGAAATACCCGCCGCACTGAACACCGGGGTGGCCGCATCGGGCACCGCCCCGAACAGCCGGAAAAAGCCGATGACGCAGTTGGCGGCGTTGTCCCGCAACGTGTCCAGCGAGTTCAGGTTCATGGACGCGGCGGTGGTCTGGATGCCCAGGGCCTTCTGCAGG
>DXNX01000113.1:0-5990 GCA_019413245.1 Oscillospiraceae bacterium | reverse complement strand
TTGTTCCGCAGCCAGCCCAGGCACCACAAAGCCAGCACCGGGGCCAGGCCGCAGGCCGCCACATAGATGCCGCTGGAGAAGGCAGTGAGGAAACACCCGGCCAGGTACACGGCCAGCAGCCCCCAGTCCCGCCGCCGGGGCCGGGGCGGGGCCAGCAGCAGGGCCGTCAACAGCAGGGGCAGCATGACCTTGAAAGCGTACTGGGAGGCGTTGAGGAAGATCATGTTCCAGTAGCCGGTCATGTAGAATTCATAGGGCAGCAGCACGGCCAGCACCGCCAGGGCGCCCCGGCGCAGTCCGCCGCCCAGCCGCCGGACCAGAAAGGCCAGCAGCGCCGCCCACAGCACCAGCAATACCCCGTTGCCGCACCAGAAGGCCAGCACCGGATTGTGGGTCAGGCCGTAGAAGGGCAGGGCCAGCAGGGTGGTGCAGTCCAGTTCCATGGTGGTGATGTACCGCCAGTCCGGCACCAGAAAGGTCCCCGACTCCCAGATGGCCATCATATGGGTGTAGACCTTGGCGGCGTCGTTGTCGATGACCGCGCCCCCGGCCCGCAGCGCCGTCAGGCAGAGAAACACCACCTGGATGGCCGCCGCCAGCCACCAGAATCCGGTCCACAGCCGGTCCGTTCTTGTTTTCATTGCTCTTTCCTTTCCCCGTGCCGCACAGGCGATATTTGGTCTTATTTTATCACAGGGGCCCGGTTTTGACAAACGGCGGGATACGGGGGTATAATCAGGTAAACCTATGAACAGGCTGGGATTCTGATTGCTGAAAGGGAGGCTGCCGCTATGGCCCGCATTTACACGTCGGTCGATCAGCTGATCGGCCATACTCCGCTGCTGGAACTGACCCGTCTGGAGGCCGCCCTGGGCCTGAAAGCCCGGGTGCTGGCCAAGCTGGAATACCTGAACCCCGCCGGGTCGGTAAAGGACCGTGTGGCCAAAAGCATGCTGGACGATGCCGAGGCCAAGGGCATCCTGAAGCCGGATTCGGTCATCATCGAGCCCACCTCCGGCAACACCGGCATCGGGCTGTGCAGCGTGGCGGCGGCCCGTGGATACAAGGTCATCATCGTCATGCCCGAGACCATGAGCGCCGAGCGCCGGGCCCTGATGAAGGCCTACGGCGCCGAGCTGGTGCTCACCGAGGGCGCCAAGGGCATGGCCGGGGCCATCGCCAAGGCGGACGAGCTGGCCAGGGAGCTGCCCAACGCCATGGTGGCGGGGCAGTTCGTGAATCCGGCCAACCCGGCCGCCCACATCGCCACCACCGGCCCGGAGATCTGGCAGGACACCGACGGCGCCGTGGATGTGTTCGTGGCGGGCGTGGGCACCGGCGGCACCATCACCGGCGTGGGGCAGTATCTGAAGCAGCAGAAGCCCGCTGTGCGCATCGTGGCGGTGGAGCCCGCCGACAGCGCGGTGCTCTCCGGCGGCAAGGCCGGTCCCCACGCGCTGCAGGGCATCGGCGCCGGGTTTGTGCCCGAGGTGCTGGACACCCACATTTATGACGAGGTCATGACCGCCACCACCGAGGATTCCTTCGCCGCCGCCCGGATGCTGGCCAAGCGGGAAGGCGTGCTGGCGGGCATCTCCTCCGGCACCGCCCTGTGGGCAGCCATCGAGCAGGCCAAGCGCCCGGAGAACGAGGGCAAGACCATTGTGGCCCTGCTGCCCGACACCGGCGACCGCTACCTGTCCACCGCCCTGTTCACCGAAGAATAAGCATAACAATAAACAGCCCCTCTCCCGTCTGGGAGAGGGGCTGTTTTTCTGTCCGCTTACAGGGCGGGGATGTCCTCAGCGGCGGTGGTGCCGAAGATGGCGTTCTCCTCCCAGTCCACGCTGCTGCCGCCTTTGGGCGCCAGGGTCAGGTCGTACCAGTCGATGGCAAATCCGGCGGCCTCGGTGGCGGCCTTGAGGCGGGCAAGGGTCTTGTCGTAGTCCGCCTGGGTGGGATTGCCGTCCCACAGTATCTGGACCACCACCCGGTCGGGCACTTTCTGGGTCACCGCCTTGTCAAAGGGGGCATCCAGCGGGAACAGATCCACATACCCGGTCACGTCCCGCATATTGTCGGGGGTCCAGCACAGGTCCAGCTCCACGTCCATGTCCTGGATGTCCTCATCATCGGTGCCGGGCAGCCAGCCGTTGAAGGCCGGGCTGAGCTGCAAATCAGGCAAAGCCTCGTGCAAAGCAGCGCTCAGCTCCCGGGCCCCTTCCTTGCCCTGGCGCACCAGGGTCCAGTTTCGGCCCTCCACCTCCCGCTGTTCCTCTCCCTGGCGGAAGAACCAGAAGGAGGTATGCACCAGAAAGGTGGTGTCGGGGCTCTGCTCGCTCTGCACCCGGGCATAGTAGCGGAACCACTGTCCGCCGCCGCTTTCGGTGATGGTGAAGGTCTGGCCCGGGTAGGCTTTTTCGGCGTAGGCCAGAGCGCCGTTATCCGCCAGTCGGCGGCTGATGGGGTCCCCGGTGATGCCGTCCACCAGCAGGAGCAGCCCCAGAACAATGAGGGCCCCCGCCACCCCGGCCAGAATGCGCAGAGATTTGTGATTCCCGGTTTTCATGGTCATTTCTCCTTTCCGGTCTTGCCGAAGGCGTATTTGAACAGGGAGGCGGCCAGCGCCCCGATGACGCAGAACACAAAGGGCCAGAGCGCGCCGGTGGCGGAGCTCAGGACTGCCGCCTGCCAGCTGGTGTAGTAGGGCAGTTCGGCGGCCAGGGTCCAGACGAACCAGACCACCGCCGCCAGCACCGGCACCAGCCGCCAGAGGAAGTCATCGAACCAGCAGATGACCCCGCACACCAGGGGAAAGCAGAGCAGGGCCAGGGTGCTGTGAGGGCTGAAGACCACCAGCATGCTGCCCCCCAGGCCCAGGACCAGAAAGCCCAGCAGCCACAGGGTGAGTTTGTTCTGCATCCGGCGCAGCACCCGTTTTTCGTCGGGGACGGGCAGGGCGTCGGCAGGCCGGGCCCCGGTATCGTCCGGGGAAAGTTCGGGGAATTCGGCCCGGCAGGATGCACAGTGTGTCAGGTGTTCCCTGACCAGGGCGGCGCTGTCGGCGCTGGCCACCCCGTCGGCCACCAGGGGCGCCAGGTCCCGGCACACATCGCAGGAGATGCCGCTTGACCGCGGCGTTGTATGTTCAGTCATTCCAGAGTCCCTCCTTTTGCAGGGTGGATTTGAGCCAGGTCCGGGTACGGTGTTCCATGACCCGGGCACTGTTTTCGGTGATTTGCAGGCGGGCGGCGATCTCGGCGTAGGAGTACCCTTGCGCCCGCAGCATCACCACTTCCGACGCGGGCGGGCCTTTTTCGGCCAGCAGCTGCCGTACCCGGTCCAGCTTGCGGCGGGCGTCGGCCTGCTCGTCCAGGCGGTCGTCCATGTACAGCCCCAGCATGTCGTCGTATTCCAGGGTGGGGCGGCTGCGGCGCAGATCCTCCAGCCAGATATTGCGGGCCAGCCCGAACAGCCACGCCTTGATGCTGCCCTCGCCCCGGTAGGCGGGCAGGCACCGCAGCGCCCGCAGAAAGGTATCGGCCAGCAGGTCCTCGGCCCGGTGGGGGTCCCGGCACAGATGCAAAAGATACCGGTACAACGGCGTTTTGTAGGTGTTGTATAAGGTTTCCAGCTCCGGTATGGCCATGGGCCCCGCCTCCTTTCTTTGTGTTGTTTCGAGCGCTCCTGTCATACAGTGACGGGGGAAGGGGATTTTGTTACAGGGGGAAGAAGTATTTTTTGCGGGGAGTGGAAATTAACTCCCCTGTGGTTGGGGAGCTGGCACCGGTAGGCCGGCAGAGGGGTTGGGTGGCCGCTCCGTTGCCGAGTGTACCGGCTGCCAGCCGGTTGGTCCTTCCTTTTTGTCACCAAAAAGGAAGCGAAAAAGTGCCACCGTTTCGAGGCGGTGGACGCCGACCAGGGCGCGGGCTTTTTGTATCGTGTTCCGCACGATACAAAAAAACAACACGAAGTGTTGATTCCGAAATAGGTCGGCCGCGCACAGCGGCCAATGGCTGGGTGAGAAACCGTGCTATATTGGGATGCGGCCACCTGACGACGGCCTTCTCACCGGGCTGGGGCCCGGTGAGCAAGGAAAACGATTAAATACCATTTCCCGGTAACGGTTGCTATTTTACGGATGTAGAGATAGGCTCCCCTGTGTAAGGGGAGCTGGCAGCCGGAGGCTGACTGAGGGGTTGGATACCTGGTGTCATTGCCCGGTAACGGGAAATATCGCAGGCTTACCAACCCCTCCGCCGCTGCGCGGCACCTCCCCTTACACAGGGGAGGCTTAAGAGGAGAGGGTGGCTGTACGGCACCGCCCCAACCGAGGGGAGGGCTTCAGGTCCGGGCCCCGGTTCTGCGGAAAGGGGGGTGCCGCATACCCTTTTTCTGCACGAATTTTCCGCAAAAACCAGCGCCGGGGCATGTCCACGCATAAAAGACAGCTGTTTACAGCTAAAATCCGCCGTTTTTCACACGCGTATGCCCGCACAAATCTGTTCGCCCTTTATAAATTTCGTTAATGCGCTGTTTTATAAGGAACTGTTTTCTCAATTGTGAAAATTTTGTGATTATGTACAAGGGAATTTGCGAAAATTGTGTGAAAACAGCGAATGAAAATCCGTTGCATTATCTGGACTATTGGCGTATACTAAAGACAACAAAACCGTGACCCGAAACACGGTATTATGAAGGAGGTTTCCGTGATGAAAATGAAGAAGCTGTTCGCCGCCCTGCTGGCCATCGCCATGTTCAGTGTTATGGCCATGCCTGCGTTTGCCGATGCCAACAGCGACTATCTGGCTGCCGTCAAGGCGTATCAGAACCAGATCGCCGCCCGTGAGGAAGCATACGCTGCCGCCGTCAAGACCTATCAGGTCCAGTCCGCCGCCAAGGCAAAAGCCGAAGGCGAAGCTGTCATCGCTGCCGGTAAGGCTGCCCATCAGCAGCAGCTGGCCGCCAACGATGCCGTCATGGCAGCCGCCAATGCCGCCCATCAGGAGCAGCTGAACAAGAACGCTGCCTATGAAGCCGCCATCAAACAGTATCAGGCCCAGAACGCCGCCAAGGAAGCCGCGTACATCGCCGCCGTGAAGGCCTACCAGGCCCAGGCAGCCGCCAAGGCCAAGGCCGAAGGTGAAGCCATCATCGCCGCCGGCAAGGCCGCCCATCAGCAGCAGCTGGCCGCCAACGCCGCCGTGCAGTCTGCCGCCAACTCTGCCCATCAGCAGCAGCTGAATGAGAACGCCGCCTATGAGGCCGCCATCGCCGCCTACCAGGCACAGATCGCCGCCCGTGAGGCCGCTTATCTGAAGGCTCTCGGCCTGTGAGATACGGGGTCCCTGCCCGCAGCTCATCGGTAATTGAATTCATCCGCCCCGCGGTCCCCTGCCGCGGGGTTTTCTTATGTCACCCGGGAGCTTCCGGGCACAGCGACCGGCTCCCCTGTGCAAGGGGAGCTGGCGCCGTAGGCGACTGAAGGGTTGGTTTGCCTCTGGCTTCTTGGCAGACGGCAGCTGACCGGAGAGTCCTTCCTTTTGTGACCAAAAGGAAGCGAAAAGTCCCACCGTTCCGATGCGGTGGACGCCGGCCAGGGTTTTCAACCCTGGACCCATGTGCGGCCACCCCTCCGGGACGGCCTTCTCACCGGTCTGGGGACCGGTGAGAAAGGAAAATGATTTAATACCATTTCCCGGTGACATTTTCTATTTTGTGGGTGTAGAGACAGGCTCCCCTGTGTAAGGGGAGCTGGCGCCGGCAGGCGACTGAGGGGTTGGTAACTTACCGTTGTTGCCCGTAAGCAGGAAATACGGCAGGCCTACCAACCCCACCGCCGCTGCGCGGCACCTCCCCTTGCACAGGGGAGGCACTGGGCAATGGTGCAGTCAACCCAGCCACACACCCTACTGTTTATAGCCAACCTTTCGGCCACGCCATTCAAATCCATTCCTTGCTCAGGCCCCCCAGGGCCTGAGAAGGCCGTC
>DXNX01000112.1 GCA_019413245.1 Oscillospiraceae bacterium | reverse complement strand
CCGCGCCCTGCACCCGGACGCGAACATCACCCCCGTGGACTACGACCCCAGCGCCACCCGCGTCAACCAGGAAAACCGCATCAAGCTGATGCTGGCGGTGGCCCGGGAGCGGCTGAAGAACCCCAATCCGGCCCCCGCCCCCGTCACGGCGGAGGACCTGGCCGGCGGTGCGCCGTCCATTGAAACGGCAGTCCCTGCCGGGGTGTGAGCATCTTTCCCGCCTGATTTTTCTTGATCACAAATAAGGAACCCGGGACTTTCCGTACAGGGAAGGTCCCGGGTTTTGTGTTGTTTGATTGCAAGCCGCCCCTGTGGTTGGGGCGATGGGGCGCAGCCCTCCTCTCCTCTCAAGCCTCCCCTGTGCGAGGGGAGGCGGGGCGCAGCACCCTCTCCGTAAAGCCTCCCCTGTGTAAGGGGAGGTGCCGCGCAGCGGCGGTGGGGTTGGTTGACCGCTCCGCTGCCGGGGTAACGGCTGGCAACCGCTCAGTCCTTCCTTTTGTGACCAAAAGGAAGCGAAAAGTCCCACCGTTTCGATGCGGTGGACGCCGACCAGGGCTGCGGCTTTTTGCCTGAGCAGCTATGCTGCGAAATCGTGCGCAGCACGATGCAAAAAACAACGCGCAGCGTTGGTTCCGCTAATTGCCTGGCCGCGCACAGCGGCCAATGGTTGGGTGAAGAACCTTGCCCCACTGAGATGCGGCCACCTTACGACGGCCTTCTCACCGGCTGGGGCCGGTGAGAAAGGAATGGATTTAAATGGCGTGGCCGGCAGGTCGTCACAAAACGGGCGGAAGCGGCCGGGTCAGCCACAACCTTGCCAAAAGCCTCCCCTGTGCAAGGGGAGGTGCCGCGCAGCGGCGGTGGGGTTGTAAACCCTGCCCCATTTCCCGTATACGGGCACCAACAGCAAGTCCACAACCCCTCAGTCGGCCTCCCGGCCGCCAGCTCCCCTTACACAGGGGCGCCAATTCACCCCGCACTTCCTGTTTCCATACCAAAAAGGCTCCCCCATCCGGAGGAGCCCTTGTTGCCCGTGTATTGTGCGGTTCAGTGCAGGCCGCTCATCGCATTCTGCCCGGACTTCATCCGTGCCTGCCCGGCCAGGATCTCCCCATCGGTGGTGCTGCCGTCCCCGGGATGCGGGGTGTTGGGGTTCAGGTTTTCGGGGGCTTTGCGCTCCGGGATATTCCCCCGCAGCTGCCGCTCAGAGTCGATCTTGCGCAGGATATGCGGTACCAACGGTGCCAGGATCACCACCAACAACACAAGAATCAGCCACATCCATGCCTCCATACCGTTCACTCCTTTTCTCCCGGGCCCAAATCAAGCCTTATTCTTAAATCACACTATAACAGTGGGTTCTTCAGGCTGTCAATATCCGGATTGCACAATAAAATTCACCGTATATGGTGATTCTGCCGCTTTCCGGGGCGGCTTTTCACGTCGGGGGCCCATCCCGGGCAGGCTCTTCCGCTCGTTTGTGTATATTCTGCATAAATACACATTGTTGTTTTGGGCTGCCCGTTCGTTTCCCGCCCGCCATACGCCGGAATCGCCGTTTTTTGTACGGTTTTTTGGACAGTAATTTTTCTTTTGTTCACAATTTATCCAAATTTTCTTGACAAATTCCCGGGTCAGCTGATTTTTTCGCTGAACTTTAGCGGATTGAATTGACATTTACGGCCAATAGGATTAAATTAATATACAACTTCATCAGCCAAATGCGACGAACAGGACATAACCCATTTGCTCACCGCTTTCAGAAAGCCGCCGGTTGTGCGAGGCGGCAGCAAGGCGCAAAGGGGTTCTCACCTGCAAGCAGCCTGCGTGAAGGCGTAACCCCGACCGGAAGGGCCGGGAACGCTGCGTAATTCAGGCCGGAACCCCACCGTTACCAGGGGGCGCGGGGCATAGCCGGGTGTGCGGCGCTGGCCCTGCGGCCGAGAGGCCGCTTTTGTGCGAAAGCGGCAAGCAAAGTGGTAACGCGGAAGCCTGCAGGGGGGCAGAATCCCCCGAACGAATGAAATGCAAGCCTTCGTCTTTGCAAACCAACGGGAAACCGTGGGTGCAAGGACGGAGGCTTTTGTTATTTCCTCCGCCGCCGCATTTGGCTGCTGAAGCCCGCAAAACCAAAAAAGAGGAAGGAATTATTTATGAACACACTCGTGATCGTTCTCATCGCTGCGGTGTGCCTGGTCGCGGCCTACGGGCTGTACGGCCGCTGGATCGCCCGCACCTGGGGCATTGACGAAAACGCCAAGACCCCGGCCGTGGTCAAAAACGACGGCAAAGACTACGTCCCCACCGACGGCTGGACCGTATTCAGCCATCAGTTCTCCTCCATTGCGGGCGCGGGCCCGGTCACCGGTGCCATTCAGGCGGCGGTGTTCGGCTGGGTGCCGGTGCTGCTGTGGATTCTGATCGGCGGCGTATTCTTCGGTGCGGTCACCGACTTTGGTGCCCTGTACGCCAGCGTCAAGAACGAAGGCAAATCCATGGGCCTGCTGATTGAAAAGTATATCGGCAAGACCGGCCGCAAGCTGTTCCTGCTGTTCAGCTGGCTGTTCTGCGGCCTGGTCATTGCGGCTTTTGCCGATATGGTCGCCGGCACCTTCAACGCCTACGACGCCGAAGGCAACCTGGCCGCCACCGCCACCACCAACGGTGCGGCGGGCAGCATCTCGCTGTTCTTCATCGTCTTTGCCATCCTGTTCGGCCTGATGCAGCGCCGTCTGCACCTGTCCGGCTGGAAGGAAGCCGTGGTGGGCCTGGTCTTCACCGTCGCTTCTCTGGCACTGGGCATGGTCATGCCCCTGATCGCCGGCAAGGATGCCTGGATTTACATCACCTTTGTGTACATCTTCTTCACCGCCGTCCTGCCCATGTGGCTGCTGAAGCAGCCCCGTGACGCCATGACCACCTTCATGTTCATCGGCATGATCGCGGGTGCAGTGATCGGCCTTGTGGTGGCACACCCCTCCATGAACCTGCCCGCCTACACCGGTTTCCACAACGACAGCCTGGGCGATCTGTTCCCCATCCTGTTCGTCACCGTGGCCTGCGGCGCGGTTTCGGGCTTCCACAGCCTGGTTTCCAGCGGCACCTCCTCCAAGACGGTCCGCAACGAAAAGGACATGCTGAAAGTCGGTTACGGCGCCATGGTGCTGGAAAGTCTGCTGGCTGTCCTGGCCCTGTGCGTGGCCGGCGCGGCCGCTGCGGCTGACGGTACGCCCGCCAGCGGCACCCCGTTCCAGATCTTCAGCGCCGGTGTGGCCGGTTTCTTTGAGATGTTCGGCGTGCCCGTGTATGTAGCCCAGTGCTTCATGACCATGTGCGTTTCCGCCCTGGCCCTGACCAGCCTGGATGCCGTTTCCCGTATCGGCCGTATGAGCCTGCAGGAACTGCTGGCTGTGGAGGATATGGAGCACGCTGCTCCCTGGCGCAAGGCGCTGTGCAACACCTATGTGTCCACCCTGGTCACCCTGCTGTACGGCTTCATCCTGGCCAAGATCGGCTATGCCAACATCTGGCCCCTGTTCGGTGCCGCCAACCAGCTGCTGTCCGCGCTGGTGCTGGTCACCCTGTGCGTCTTCCTGAAGGTCACCGGCCGCAACAACAAGATGCTGTTCCCGCCGCTGATCATCATGCTGTGCGTCACCTTCACCGCGCTGGTGCAGCGCCTCATCGCCATGATCAAGGCCTATCAGGCCGGCAGCGCCACCTTCCTGGTGGAAGGCCTGCAGCTGATCCTGGCCGTGCTGCTCATCGCCCTGGGCCTGACCATCGTGGTCAACTCTCTGCGTGCCTACTTTGCGGCCCGCAAGAACAGCGAGACCCAGGCCGCCTGATGGCAGTCTGATACACACCCATAAAAGCCGAGGCGTTTCCACTCTCCGGAAGCGCCCCGGCTTCTTTTTGTTGCGTCGGGTCCGGGGCCGTGCTACAATGGGAGCCAGAACACTGCAAGGAGGAATCCCCCATGCCCCGCACCATCACCGTGCCCGTGGAAATGACCGCCCGGCGGTTCCGGGCCTTTGCAGCCTTTGATGCCTTCCGCCACCGCAAACACTGGCGCCGTCCCGCCTTGTTTGCCCTGATCATGCTGGCGCTGGCTGTGCTGTGCTTTATCCGGGCGGAACAGCAGCACGGCGCCGTGATCCTGGGGATTCTGCTGGCAGTAGTGGGCGTGGGTCTGCCCGCCGTGTATGTGGGCGGGTTCTTCCATTCGGTCACCGAGCAGATCCACCGCATGGGCCTGACCCGGCCCCGCATCGCCTACCGGGTGGAACTGGGCCCGGACGGCGTCACGGTCCACATGCCCGGGCGGCAGCAGAAAGCCGCCGACGCCACCGTGGCCTGGGCCAACGTATGGGGCGTGTACCGCACGGCGGAGGCCCTGTACCTGTATGTGCGGTACGACCAGGCCTACATCCTGCCCGCCGACCAGGTGCGGGGCGGGTCCGACGCCCTGTGGGAGCTGTGCAGCCGGATGCTGCCCGCCGAAAAGCTCCACAACTGCCGCTGACCATATATAAAGGTATAAAAAAGCCCGTCCCCTGCTGCGCGCAGAGGGCGGGTTTTGTGTATCTTTATGCAGGGGTTCAGGCGCCCAGCGTGGCCGCCATGACCGCCTTGATGGTGTGCATACGGTTCTCGGCTTCCTGGAACACCACCGACTGCGGCCCCTCAAAGACCTCATCGGTGACTTCCATCTCGGCCCGGCCGAACTTTTCGCCCATCTCCTTGCCGATGATGGTCTTGTGGTCATGGTAGGCGGGCAGGCAGTGCATGAACACGGCCTGGGGGCCCGCCTTGGCCATGAGCTCCGCGTTGACCTGGTAGGGGGCCAGGGCCTCGATGCGCTCGGCCCAGACTTCCTCCGGTTCGCCCATGCTCACCCACACATCGGTGTACACCGCATCCGCGCCCTTGACGCCGTCGGTGTCCTCGGTGAGGGTAATAGTAGCGCCGGTCTCCGCCGCAATGGCCTGGCACTTTTCCACCAGCTTGGGGTCCGGCCAGTAGGCCTTGGGGGCACAGGCCACAAAGTGCAGGCCCATCTTGGCGCAGCCGATCATCAGGGAGTTACCCATATTGTACCGGGCATCGCCCATATAGGCCAGGGTCAGGCCCTGCAGATGGCCGAAATGTTCCTTCAGGGTCAGGAAGTCCGCCAGGATCTGGGTGGGATGGAACTCATTGGTCAGGCCGTTCCACACCGGCACCCCGGCGTACTTGGCCAGCTCCTCCACGATGGCCTGGCCGTAGCCCCGGTACTCGATGCCCTCGAACATGGAGCCCAGCACCCGGGCGGTGTCGGCGATGGATTCCTTTTTGCCGATCTGGCTGCCGGTGGGGTCCAGGTAGGTGGTGCCCATGCCCAGATCGTGGGCTGCCACCTCAAAGCTGCACCGGGTACGGGTGGAAGTCTTTTCAAAAATCAGCGCCACGTTCTTGCCGCGCAGCGTATCATGGGGGATGCCCGCCTTCTTTTTGGCCTTCAGGTCCGCCGCCAGCTCCAGCAGGCTGCCGATCTCCGCAGGGGTGAAATCCAGCAGGGTCAGAAAGTTCCGGCCCTTGAGTTCGCAATGCTCCATCGTGGAACGCTCCTTTATCGTTAATGTATAAATTTACAAGATTCATGTATTATTATACTTCCATAGCCGAAAAAATGCAAGTCCCATACAATAAAAAAAGCCGCCGGGAAAATCCCGGCGGAGTGCTTCCGTTTGCTTATTTGGTTTCTTTGAGCTGGCCGCGCAGCATGATGTCGCCGAAAGACAGGGCGTTGAACAGCCCCACCTTGTTGGCCTGGCGGGCGATGCGCTCGGGCAGGGGCTTGGAGTCATCGGTGGACAGCAGGATGATGTGGACCTTGTCGGCCACGTCGATGCCGTTTTCCTTCTTGGTGGTCAGGATCTGCAGATAGACGATGTACGGGTCTTTCATGCTCCCGTAGTAGATGTCGTTGCCGCAGCGCACCAGCGGGCGGCCTTTATAGGTCAGCTGAGGGGTAAAAGCCATCGGAATACCTTCTTTCACTGGGGATATATGATACAAAATACGATTTTGTACTTTTTGATGATACTAAGTTAGTATATCATAAATACCGGGCGGTGACAAGGTCACAGGTCCAATTTCTCCCGTTCCACCTTTTCCCGGTCCAGGGCCACCTGTTCGGTGAGGATGCGCAGGCGGGAGTCCATCTGGCTGATGCGGATGGACAGAAAGAACTGTTTGGCCAGCAGCAGAAAGATGATGACGATATACACAAAGTTGATGGGGCTCTGGAATCCCAGCAGGTCGGAGGCCCAGTAGGCGATGCCGGGGAAGATGGCCAGCACCAGCAGCACCACGCTGAACAGCAGCCAGAAGATGGTATCCTCGATCTGGACCTTGGCGCGGCGCACGCGCATGAGTACATAGATAGCGGTGACCAGACTGCCCACAATGAGGCAGATGCGGATGATGGTTTGGTCAAACATCTCTCACAGGCTCCTTTCGGGATAGGGGGTTTCGGTGTCGCGCTTGCGGAACCACTGGATGAGCAGGATGGAAATGGACATCTTGACCATATACTGCACGCTCTTGTAGAAAGTCAGATAGCTTTGTCCGGCAGTGCGCTCCCCCATCTGCACCTGTACTTCCTTGACCACGGCGCCGTTCTTGATCAGGTAGCTGATGGTATCCGGTTCGGGGCCATAGTTCAGGTTCTGGGCAAACTCCTCCACCATGGCGCGGTTGAACAGCCGCATGCCGGAAGTGGGGTCGCAGATGGCCCGGCCGGTGGTCAGGCGGATGGCCCAGCTGATGATATAGCTGCCCAGCATGCGCAGGGTCTTGGGCTTTTTCACCGTGAGGAACCGGCTGCCAATGACAATGTCCGCCCCGTCCTCCAGTTCCGCCAGCATGGGGGCGATGTATTCGGGGTTGTGCTGGCCGTCGGCGTCCAGCTGGATGGCGCAGTCGTAGCCGTTTTCGGCGGCATAGCGCAGCCCGGTCTGGAAAGCCCCGGCCAGGCCCAAATTCACCGGCAGGTCGATGAGACGGTAGCCGTTGGCCCGGCAGATGGCGGCGGTGTGGTCCCGGCTGCCGTCGTTGACCACCACATAGTCATACTGGGGGTAGTTGGTCACCAGGTTTCCTACCACCCGGGCAATGTTGTCTTCCTCGTTGTAGGCGGGGATAACGATGAGCAATTTTGACATATCTGCTCCTTTTCGGGCGGGGTTCAGGCCCCGGTCCCTTCCTTGGTTTTTTCCTGCGCGATCGCCATTATTCTAGCAAACACGGCATCCCATGTAAAGTGGGCGCACAGGTTGGCGCGGGCCGCTGCGGCGGCGCGGCGGGCCCCTTCGGGGTCAGCCAGCAGGCGCTGCAGGGCGGCGCGGATGGTCTGCGGGTCGGTATCGGCCAGGAGGGTGCCGTACTCCGGCCCGGGCAGCAGTTCCTCAGTGCCGGCGGTGGGGGTGCACAGGATGGGGCACCCGCAGGCTGCCGCCTCCAGCAAGGTGGTGGGGAAGCCTTCGGCATACCGGGTGGGCAGGCAGTAGGCGTCCGCCTGGCACAGCAGCTGTACCACCTCCCGGTGTTCCAGCGCCCCGGGGGCTCTGGCCCCCAGCTCCAGCAGTTTCTGCCGGTCGGGGCCGTCCCCCGCCGCCACCAGCACGGTGCCGGGCAGGGCCCGTACTGCTTCGGCCAGGGCCACGGCTCCCTTTTCGGGGATGAGCCGCCCCACAAACACCACCAGGCGGGTATCCGGGGCAAGGCCCAGTTTCTGGCGCCAGTCGGCGGGGTGTTCGGCCCCTTCCCGCGCCAGGGCGTCGGGGTCCACGGCGTTGGGCAGGCAGCCCTTGGCCGTGATGCCGAAGGTCTTCAGCCACCTGCAGACCGCGGCGGACACGCCGTAGAAGTCCGGCCCGGTGCGGCGGATCAGCCCGCAGGCGAAGTGTTCATACAGCCGCCCGGCCAGCCCCACCGCGCCGCCGCCCACCGGCATGTAGCCGGTGGAATGGTCTATGACGATAGCCGGCACCCCGGCCCGGCGCACCGCCCGGGCGGCCAGCACGCTCTGGGTGTACATGCGGG
>DXNX01000111.1 GCA_019413245.1 Oscillospiraceae bacterium | reverse complement strand
TGCCCAGCATGTCGAAGTCGGCGGGGTTCAGGCTGTACAGGATGACCTTCGGGCATTCGCCGGTCTCGGTCAGGGCGGACAGCAGGCTGCTGATGGAAGCGCTGCCGTCGGTCACGGCGATCATGTCAAAGCCGGTATCGGGGCCCAGCTTCTTGAACATGCTCTGGTTCACGTTGCGCAGGCAGCTGTAATGGATCTGCATGACCACGTTGTACTTCTTGTACAGGCGGCCCATCTTGAGCAGCAGGTAGGTGATGTACTGGTCGCACTCCAGCTTGGTCAGGGTCTCACCGGCCATGGCCTTCTTGAAGGCGGCGGTAGCCTTGTCCGCGTCGGTCTCCACGAACGGCACATAGTCCAGGCCGTGGTCGGCGGCGCGGCAGCCCATCTTCACGAAGAACTGCAGGCGCTCGTCCAGGGCGGACACCACGCAGTCGGCGCAGGCAAACTTGCGGCCCACGACCTCTTCCAGCTGGTGGATATACTCCACAAAACCGGCCTTGTGGATGTTCACGGCCTTGTCCGGGCGGAAGGAAGGCGCCACGACCACCTTGATGGTGGGGTCATTCTTGATCTTCTCGTGCCATTCCAGGCTGTCGATGGGGTCGTCGGTGGTGCCCACCATGGCCACGTTGCTCTGCTCGATCAGGCCGCGCACGGTCATGTTGGGATCGTTCTGCAGCTTGTCGTTGCACAGGTTCCACACCTCTTCGGCGGTCTCGCCGTTGAGCACGCCCTCATAGCCGAAGTACTTCTTCAGCTCCAGGTGGCACCAGGTGTACATGGGGTTGCCGATGGCCATTTCCAGGGCTTCGGCAAACTTCTGGAAGCGCTCGCGGTCGGGCTTGTCGCCGGTGATGTACTCTTCCGGCACGCCGTTGGAACGCATCACGCGCCACTTGTAGTGGTCACCGAAATAATGGTCGGTGCCGTCAGCCGCCACCTGGTGGCCGCCCAGCCAGACCTGAGCAATGTTTTCAAAGCGGCGATCCTCGTAGATCTCCTGCGGGGGAATGTGGCAGTGGTAGTCCACGATGGGCAGAGATGCGGCATAGTCGTGGTACAGGTGCTGCGCGGTCTTGGTTTCCAGCAGGAAATCCTTGTCCATAAAAGCTTTCATAAACCGGTACTCCTTTGCTAACCTTGGCGTTTCGCCGCCCAAATAGAACCAATCGTGCACCGTTTGAGCAGCATAATAGAACATAACCTGCTACCATTATACATAGGAAACCCCGGTGTAACAAGTTGCAAAAATTGCCCAGAACCTGAAATAACTGCCAAAAATACAGTGCGCCGATTGTGCAAAACGCAGAAACGTCGAAAACCGGGCGGATGTGCGCAAAATATGCACGGTGCTGCCGGATTGAATCTTGACGCGATAGTCCAAAAAACATAAAATTATGGGTATGTTGAGCGCTTGTCGGCCACGGTACGCCCTGTGCCGCCGCATGGGCAGGGCGCGAATTTTGCGAACGTAAGGAGAGCATTAACATGGAAACCCTGAACTACCAAGTCCTGGAAAACTCCGGCTACAAGGGCTACGTCCTCAAGGACGCTCCCGAAAAGGTCCTGCAGTTTGGCGAGGGCAACTTCCTTCGTGCCTTCGTTGATTATTGGTTCGATATGTCCAACGAGAAGGTGGGCTGGAACGGCAAGTGCTGCCTGGTGCAGCCCATCGCCCCCGGCCTGGCCAAGCTCATCAACGCCCAGGAAGGGCTCTACACCCTGTACCTGCGCGGCCGCCAGAACGGCGAAAAGGTGGACGCCAAGCGGGTGATCTCCAGCGTGTCCCGCTGCCTGAACCCCTATGAAAAGGAAGACTACGATGCCATGATGCAGGTGGCGGTTTCCGATGATCTGGAATACATCGTGTCCAACACCACCGAGGCCGGCATCGTCTACGACCCGGCCTGCCAGCAGGCCGACTGCCCGCCGTCCTCCTTCCCGGCCAAGCTGACCCAGGTGCTGTATGCGCGCTACAACGCCAAAAAGCCCGGCGTTATCGTGCTCTCCTGCGAACTCATCGACAACAACGGCAAGGAACTGCTCAAGTGCGTGAACCAGTACATCGACCAGTGGGGCCTGGATGACGGCTTCAAAAAGTGGGTCAATGAGGACTGTACCTTCTGCTCCACTCTGGTGGACCGCATCGTGCCCGGCCGCATCCGCGACGCTGCCGAGGTGGCCCGTCTGGAAGAGGTCAACGGCTACCACGATGAGCTCATCGACGTGGGCGAGATCTTCGGCGTGTGGAACATCGAAGGCCCGGCCTGGCTGGAGGACAAGCTCCCGTTCAAGGCAGCCGGCCTGAATTGCCCGGTGGTTCCCGATGTGACCCCCTACAAGAAACGCAAGGTCCGCATCCTCAACGGCGCCCACACCGGCTTTGTGCTGGGGGCCTATCTGGCGGGCTTTGACATCGTGCGGGACTGCATGCATGACGATGTCATCCGCGGCTTCATGAACAAGATGCTGCTGGAGGAGGTCGTGCCCATCCTGCCCCTGGACCAGGAGGACTGCAAGCAGTTCGCCGCCGCGGTGGAGGACCGCTTCAACAATCCCTTCGTCAACCACGAGCTCATGAGCATCAGCCTGAACTCCACCGCCAAATGGCGTGCCCGCAACATGCCCTCTCTGCTGGAATATGTGGAGAAGAACGGCATCCTGCCCACCTGCCTGAGCCTGGGCCTGGCTGCGTATATCGCTTTCTATTCCAACGACATCCAGGGCCTGACCGACAAGGGCCTGGTCTGCAAGCGGGCCAAGGGCAATGAGTACACCGTTTCCGACGACCGCTGGGTGCTGGAATTCTACAACGACCACAAGGATGACGACATCCCCACCCTGGTACATGCCGTGATGACCAACGAGCAGATGTGGGGCCAGGACCTGACCGCTGTGCCCGGCCTGGAACAGCGCACCGTGGAAAACCTGACCAAGATCCGCACCGAAGGCGCCAAGGCTGCTTTTGCCGCCTGCCTGTAAGAGGGGAACGGCTGCCAGCCGTTGTGTCCTTCCTTTTTGGCACCAAAAAGGAAGCGAAAAAGTGCCGCCGTTTCGATGCGGCGGCCGCCGACCAGGGGTAAACCCCTGGACCCGTTATGCGGCCACCCCTCCGGGACGGCCTTCTCACCGGCTGGGGCCGGTGAGCAAGGATTGGATTTAAAAGGCGTGACCGGCAGGGTAATTGCAAAACAGCAGAAAGCGGCTGATTTAGCTGCAACCTTGCCCGGAGCCTCCCCTGTGTAAGGGGAGGTGCCGCGCAGCCTCTTTCTTCCCCAGAGCCTCCCCTGTGTAAGGGGAGGTGCCGCGCAGCGGCGGAGGGGTTGTAAAGCCGGCCTTTATATCCTGTTTACGGGCAATCCCGGCAAGTTCCCAACCCCTCAGTCGGCCTGCCGGCCGCCAGCTCCCCTTGCACAGGGGAGCCTTTTGCTACTTTTATATAAGGAGAATCAACCATGCCGCTGACCATCCACATCCACCCCGACGACAACGTGGTGGTGGCGCTGCATCCCATCGCCAAGGGCACCGAAGTGCCCGTGGAAGGCGTGGGTGCCGTCACCGCCGCCGAGGACATCCCCCAGGGCCACAAAATGGCCATCTGCCCCATCAAGGCGGGGGAGAACGTCATCAAATACGGTTTTGCCATCGGCCATGCCACCGCCGACGTGCAGCCCGGCACCTGGATGCACACCCACAATGTGAAAACCAACCTGTCCGGGGAACTGGAATACACCTACAACCCCAAACTGAACTACCCCGCCCCCGTGGCGCCCGAGACCTTTATGGGCTTCCGCCGCAAGGACGGCCGGGCGGCCATCCGCAACGAGATCTGGATCATCCCCACCGTGGGCTGCGTCAACGACTGCGCCAAGACCCTGGTGCGGGAAAACCAGGACCTGGTCACCGGCACCATCGACGGGCTGTATACCTTCACCCATCCGTTCGGCTGCTCCCAGACCGGCCATGACCACGCACAGACCCGCAAGCTGCTGGCGGCCCTGGTCCGCCACCCCAACGCGGCGGCGGTGCTGGTGCTCAGCCTGGGCTGCGAGAACCTGACCCACGACCAGTTCGTGGCCGAATTGGGCGAATACGACCCCGACCGGGTGAAGTTCCTCACCTGCCAGGACGTGGAGGACGAACTGGCTGCCGGCCGTGACATCCTGAAAGAACTGGCCGCCTACGCCGGGCAGTTCCACCGGGAGCCCATCCCCGCCAGCGAGCTGGTGGTGGGCATGAAGTGCGGCGGCTCCGACGGGTTGTCCGGCATCACCGCCAACCCCACCATCGGCCGGTTCAGCGATATGCTGGTGGCCCGGGGCGGCTCCACCGTCCTGACCGAAGTGCCCGAGATGTTCGGCGCCGAGGGCTTCCTCATGGACCGCTGCCAGAACGAGGAAGTTTTCCACAAGGCGGTGGAAATGATCAACGGCTTCAAGGAATACTTCATCGCCCACAATGAGGTGGTGTACGAAAATCCCAGCCCGGGCAACAAGCAGGGCGGCATCACCACCCTGGAAGACAAGTCCTGCGGCTGCGTCCAGAAGGGCGGCACCGCCCCCATCATGGATGTCATCGGCTACGGCGATGCCGTCACCGCCAAGGGCCTGAACATGCTGTACGGCCCCGGCAATGACCTGGTTTCCGCCACCGCCCTCACCGCCGCCGGTGCCCACCTGATCCTGTTCAGCACCGGCCGCGGCACGCCTTTCGGCGCCCCCGCCCCCACTTTGAAAGTGGCCACCAACAGCCAGCTGGCCGCCAAGAAGGCCAACTGGATCGACTACAACACCGGCGTCATTGCCGACGGCGAAAAGACCATCGACGAGACCGCCCAGGGTCTGTACGACCTGGTGCTGGAAGTGGCATCCGGCAAAAAGACCAAAGCCGAGGAGAAAGGTTTCCGGGAAATTTCTATTTTCAAAGACGGCGTGATGCTGTAAAATAGAGGCAGGAAATCAAAAAGGAGGCTTTCTGCCATGTCCACTCTGAGCAACGGCACTTATGAAAAATACGGGGTGCAGTATGCCACCCTGACCCTTACCGACGGCGACTACGCCCTGACCGTCACCCCCGAAAAGGGCGGTATGGCCACCAGTTTCACCAAGGCAGGGGAGGAGTACCTCTGGCTGCGGGACAAGAACTTTGAATCCACCGACCGTCCCCGCTGCGGCATTCCCATCCTGTTCCCCAGCTGCAGCAAGCCGGATGGCGGCGTGCACATCTTTGACGGCGCGGCCTATCCCATGGAAGTCCACGGCTTTGCCGACCTGCTGCCCTGGCAGGTGAAGAAGGCGGACGATTCCGCCATCGAGCTGACCCTGGCCCCCAACGGCCTGACCAAGTTCGTCTATCCCTTCGACTTCCTGCTCACCATGCGCTACACCCTGAGCGGCGCCACCGCCACCCTGGCCCTGACCGTGGAAAACACCGGTGCCAAGGTGCTGCCTTTCAGCGTGGGCTTCCATCCCTATTTCAGCGTGAGTAAGCTGGAAAACGTCAGCTTTGCCATCGACGCCGCCACCTGCTCCGAGGATGCCAAGGGCGAACAGCCTGCCGCCGTGCAGCCCATCACCCTGACCCGCAAGGAAGGCTCTGCCGATTCCATCCGTCTGCTCACCGGCGTCAAGACCCCCATGGTCCTCACCGATTCCGGCAACGGCCACAAGGTCACCGTGGCCTTTGACCAGGATACTTTCGGCAAGGGCGTACTGTGGCAGCAGGACGCCGAGAGCTTCGTCTGCATGGAGCCCTGGAACGGCTGGGCCAACAGCGTCAACGAGGCCGGCAAGCACGAGGAACTGAACCCCGGCGAAAGCAAGACCTTCACCTGGTCGGTTACGATTGGCTGAATAACTCCATAAAACAACAAGCAGGCTTTCCGTTTCGGGAAGCCTGCTTTTGCTTTATATCATCGTTTGCCCCGCCAGGCCCGGCGGTACTGGGTGGCGGTCTGGCCCTCGGCGGCCCGGAAGCGCCGGGTGAAATAAGCCTGTTCCCTGAACCCGCACTGGGCAGCGATCTGCCCCAGGGTCAGGTCGGTGTAGCGCAGCATCTGCTTGGCCATGTCGATGCGGGCGGACAGGCGGCAGTCCAGGATGGTCTCCCCGTATCGCTGGCGGAAACTGCGGGCAAGATAATACTTGCTCAGGTAAAACCGGGCGGCCAGCTCGTCCAGGGAAAAGTTCTCGGTGCAGTGGGCGATGACATAGGCCCGCACTTCCTCCAGCCGGGCGGCGGTCCTGTCTGTCTCCGCCCCGCCCCGGGCCCGGGCGGCCAGGATGCCCGCCAGCAGCGCCGCGATCTCGGCGGAGGCCTCCAGCTCGGCGGTGGCGTCCCACCGGCGGGCCAGGTCCAGCACCGCGTCCAGGCGGCGGGCCGGGGCACCGGCGTCGGCGGGGGTGAACACCGGGGCGCCCCCGGCGGCAAACAGCTTGTAAAAGGCCGGGGCGCTGTGCCCGTTGAAGTGCACCCACCGCAGTTCCCAGGGGTCGTCGTCGGCGCTGCGGTAGCCGTGGGGGCGGCGGCAGTCCACCCAGAAGCACTGCCCCGCCTGCAAGGGCCACACCCGGCCGTCGTACTGCAATTGGCCGCTGCCCGCCGCCACCTGCACCAGCAGAAAGCTGTCCAGGCTGCTGCGCTGGGTGCCCGCGTGGCTCTGCACCAGCCGGATGTGCCCGGCCTCCTGCAGGAAAAACAGGTTCTGCCGGGCAAAGGCCGAGGGCGTCACGATG
This sequence comes from Oscillospiraceae bacterium, assembly GCA_019413245.1. Taxonomy (GTDB): domain Bacteria; phylum Bacillota; class Clostridia; order Oscillospirales; family Ruminococcaceae; genus Gemmiger. The sequence goes on along the minus strand of DXNX01000111.1, from coordinate 1,422 downwards.
ACCCGCACGCTGGACGGGTCGTAAAAGGCGGGAAAGGAGCTGTACTCGGGCATGAGAGTCACCTCCGAAAGCCGAGAGCAATATCGTGCAAAAACTGCGGCAAGATATTCCCTTGCCAAGCCGCGTTAAAACCATTATACTGGATGGAAAGCAAAAAGCAAGGGCGAAGTCTGTCGTTTTGACGGCAAAAGGCCCGAAGCAAGAAAATACAACCCCTCGCCGCCCGGCGGCCGGGGCCCAACGCAAAAGGAGTCAAACCATGAAGAAAGCCCTTATCACCGGCGTCACCGGACAGGACGGCAGCTATCTGGCCGAATTCCTCATCGAAAAAGGCTACGACGTCCACGGCATGATCCGCCGCTCCAGTGTGGACTACCGGGAGCGCATCGCCCATCTGGAAGGGCATCCCCAGTTCCACCTGCATTACGGCGACCTGGGGGATTCCCTGAGCCTGGTCAAGATCGTGGCCGAGGTGCGCCCGGATGAGATCTACAACCTGGCGGCCCAGAGCCATGTGCAGGTCAGCTTCGACGTGCCGGAGTACACCGCCGACGTGGTGGCCACCGGCGTGCTGCGCCTGCTGGAAGCGGTGCGCATCTGCGGGCTGGAAAAGACCTGCCGCATCTACCAGGCGTCCACCAGTGAGCTGTACGGCAAGGTGGAGGAAGTGCCCCAGAATGAGAAGACCCCCTTCCACCCGTACAGCCCCTACGCTGTGGCCAAGCAGTACGGCTTCTGGATCGTGAAGGAATACCGGGAAGCCTACAACATGTACTGCTGCTCCGGCATTCTGTTCAACCATGAATCCGAGCGCCGGGGCGAGACCTTCGTCACCCGCAAGATCACCCTGGCGGCGGCCCGCATCGCCCAGGGCAAGCAGGACAAGCTGTACCTGGGCAATCTGTCCAGCCTGCGGGACTGGGGCTATGCCAAGGACTATGTGGAGTGCATGTGGCTGATTTTGCAGCAGGACAAGCCGGACGATTTCGTCATCGCCACCGGCGAACAGCACAGCGTGCGGGAATTCTGCCAGCTGGCTTTCCATGAAGTGGGCATCGAGCTGGAGTTCCAGGGCGAGGGCATGGAGGAAAAGGGCATCGACAAGGCCACCGGCAAGGTGCTCATCGAGGTCAGCCCGGACTTCTACCGTCCCACCGACGTGGTCAACCTGTGGGGCGACCCCACCAAGGCCAAGACCGAGCTGGGCTGGAACCCCACCAAGACCAGCTTTGAGGAGCTGGTCCGCCTGATGGTCCGCAGCGACATGCACAAGGTGGCCGTGGAGCGCGCCGAGGAGAACGTGGACCTGTACAAGATCGAAGCCCTGGAAAAGGGCGTGAGAAAATAAACGGCATCTTGCCGTTGAGTTGTTCCTTTTTGGCGTCAAAAAGGAACCGAAAAACCGCCACCGTTTCGAGGCGG
>DXNX01000110.1 GCA_019413245.1 Oscillospiraceae bacterium | reverse complement strand
ACGCCCTGATCGACAACGGCCGCCGCGGCCGTCCGGTCACCGGCCCCAACAACCGCGCCCTGAAGAGCCTGTCCGATATGCTGAAGGGCAAGCAGGGCCGCTTCCGTCAGAACCTGCTGGGCAAGCGTGTTGACTACTCCGGCCGTTCCGTTATCGTTGTCGGCCCCGAACTGAAGATGTATCAGTGCGGTCTGCCCAAGGAAATGGCCCTGGAGCTGTTCAAGCCCTTCGTCATGAAGGACCTGGTGGAGAAGGGGATTGCCTCCAACATCAAGGCTGCCCGCAAGAAGGTGGAGCGTTCCTCTCCCGAGGTCTGGGACTCTCTGGAAACCGTCATCAAGGGCCATCCGGTTCTGCTGAACCGTGCGCCTACGCTGCACCGTCTGGGCATCCAGGCTTTCGAGCCCGTTCTGGTCGAAGGCCGCGCCATCAAGCTGCACCCCCTGGTCTGCACCCCCTTCAACGCCGACTTCGACGGCGACCAGATGGCTGTGCACCTGCCCCTGTCCACCGAAGCCCGCCGCGAAGCCAAGATGCTGATGCTGGCTTCCGGCAACCTGCTGAAGCCGTCTGACGGCGAACCCGTCACCGTGCCTACGCAGGATATGATCCTGGGCTCTTACTACCTGACCATGGTCAACCCCGAAGATCCCGGCCACGACAAGATCTTCCGCGATGAGAACGAGGCCCTCATGGCTTACGCCGAGCATGTGGTCACCCTGCAGGCTCCCATCAAGGTGCGCCGTACCATGACCTTCGACGGTGTGGAAGAGAGCGCTCTGGTCACCACCACCGTGGGCAAGATCATCTTCAACACCCCGATCCCGCAGGATCTGGGTTATGTGGACCGTACCGATCCGGAACACAAGTTCGACTATGAAGTCGACTTCCAGGTCACCAAGAAGAAGCTGCCCGACATCATCAGCCGCTGCCTGACCAAGCATGGCACCAAGCGCTGCGCTATCATGCTGGACGCCATCAAGGCCCAGGGTTACAAGTACTCCACTCTGTCCGCCATCACCGTTGCCGTGCCCGATGCCATCATCCCCGATGAGAAGGCCGACATCCTGGCTGCGGCTGACAAGAAGATCGAGAAGGTCATGAAGAACTTCAACCGTGGTCTTATCTCCGACGAGGAGCGCTACAAGAAGACCGTTGAAGTCTGGCAGCAGGCTACGGAGGAAGTTTCCACCGCCCTGTCCACCAACCTGAAGACCCACCACCAGCGCAACCCCATCTATATGATGTCCGACTCTGGTGCCCGTGGTTCTATGGACCAGATCAAGCAGCTGGCCGGCATGCGCGGTCTGCTGGCCAACACCGCCGGTAAGACCCTGGAAATGCCCATTCGCGCCAACTACCGCGAAGGCCTGAACATCTTGGAATACTTCATCTCTTCTCGAGGCGCTCGTAAGGGTCTGACCGATACCGCTCTGCGTACCGCTGACTCCGGTTACCTGACCCGCCGTCTGGTCGACGTTTCCCAGGAAGTCATCATCCGTGAGGATGACTGCCATGCCACCGAAGGCATCCTGGTCAGCGAGATCAGCGAGGGCAACGCTTCCATCGAATCCTTTGCCGAGCGTCTGATCGGCCGTTATGCACTGCATGATGTGCTCGATCCCAAGACCGGCGAACTCATCGTGTCCAAGGACAAGATGATGGATATGTTCGATGCCGAGAAGATCGAAAAGGCCGGCATCACTGAGCTGGAGATCCGCAGCGTCATGACCTGCCGCGCCCATGTGGGTGTGTGTGCCCGCTGCTACGGCTCCAACATGTCCAACGGCCAGCGCGTCAAGGTCGGTGAATCGGTCGGTATCATTGCCGCCCAGTCCATCGGCGAACCCGGTACTCAGCTGACCATGCGTACCTTCCATACCGGCGGTATCGCATCGGCTGAAGATATCACTCAGGGTCTTCCCCGCGTTGAAGAACTGTTCGAGAGCCGCCGCCCGAAGGCCATGGCCATCATGTCCGAAATCGCCGGCACCGTTCATATCGACGACACCAAGAAGACCCGCCATGTGGAAGTGCTGGGCACTGACGACAACGGCGCCCCGGTCACCAAGAGCTACATCATTCCCTTCGGCCAGCGCCTGAAGGTGATGGAAGGCGATGTCATCGCCAAGGGCGCTCTGCTGACCGAAGGCCATGCTTATCCCCAGGATATCCTGGCCGTCAAGGGCCGCATCGCCACCCAGAACTACCTGATCAGCGAAGTCCAGAAGGTCTATCGTCTGCAGGGCGTGGAAATCAACGATAAGCATATCGAAGTTATCGTCCGTCAGATGATGCGTAAGGTCCGCATCGAGGACGCCGGCTCCAGCGAGTTTATCGTGGGCAGCGTGGTCAACCGCCGCGATGTTATGATCGAAAACGAGAACATCCAGGCCCGCATTGATGCTGGTGAGACCGATCTGAAGCTGGTCCAGGCCAGCCAGGTGCTGCTGGGTATCACCAAGTCCAGCCTGGCCACCGACAGCTTCCTGTCCGCCGCCTCCTTCCAGGAGACCACCCGCGTCCTGACCGAAGCCGCCATCAAGGGCAAGGTCGACCCGCTGGCTGGTCTGAAGGAGAACGTCATCATCGGTAAGCTGATCCCCGCCGGCACCGGTCTGCCGGAGGTCGAAGCCGAGCTGGTCCGCGCTGAAGCGGAACGCGACGCCGAAAACAGCGCCTATGACGACGCCAACTGATTGACCCCATAAAGTAAAGCAACCCCGCTGCAGATTTCTGCGGCGGGGTTGTTTGTATGTTGGCTGTCGTGCGTGTATAATAAAAGAAATCCCGAGCGTTCCGGCTTTCCGGGGTGCAGGCGGGAAGGAATGAAGGCGGATTTTCCGCCCATACTATCGAAAGACCAAGGAGGGAATCCCATGCCCGATACATTGAGAGAACGCGGTGAGATCGATCCACAGTTTCAGTGGGATCTGACCAAGCTGTACAAGGATGATGCTGCCTGGGAACAGACGTTGTCCGGCCTGGACAAGCAGGTGCAGGCGGTGGCGGCGTTTGCCGGCCGCCTGAAGGACGCCAAAACCATCCGGGAGTACCTGGATACATCCATGACCTTGTCCCGCACACTGTCCAATCTGTATTGTTATGCCTCCATGCGCCGCAGCGAAGATACCCGCGCAGAGGCAGCCCAAAGCATGTACGCCCGTATCTCGGCGGCCTATGCCGGGGCGGTGGCAGCTTTGTCTTTTGCGGAACCGGAAATTCTGGCTCTGCCGGAAGAAACCTTGCAGGCGATCCAGAGGGATGATTGCCTGCAAGAATATCGCTTTGTGCTGGAAAATCTGGTCCGCCAGAAGCCGCACACCCTCTCTGCGCCGGAAGAAAAATTGCTGGCCTCTCTCAGCGAGGTGATGGGCGCACCGGCCGACATCGCCGACAGCCTGCAGGACGCCGATCTGGTGTTCGACAGCGTAAAGGACGGGGAAGGGAAGGAGCACGAAGTCACAGGCTCCAATTATATCCTTCTGCAGACCTCCTCCGACCGTACCTTGCGGGAAAATTCTTTCCGCAGCTTTTACAAGACCTATCGTCAGCACATCAACACTTTTGCAGCCACTTATGCCGGTGCGGTGAAGGCTGCCACCGTTGAAGCGGAGGCGCGGCATTATGAATCTTCCCGGGCTATGTCCATGGCAGGGGAGAACATCCCCGTGGAAGTGTATGACAACCTGGTGGCAGCCGTCCGGGCACACCTGCCGCTGATGTACCGTTATGTGTCGTTGCGCAAGCGGCTGCTGGATATTCAGGATCTGCACTATTATGATGTGTATGCACCGCTGACCGGGAAATCTACGGCAAATTACACCTATGAACAGGCTAAGCAGATGGTGCTGGATGCTGTGGCGCCTCTGGGCGAGGAATACTGTGCCGAGGTGCGCCGCGGCTTTGCGGAACGCTGGGTGGATGTCTACCCCAACAAGGGCAAGAGCGGCGGTGCTTACTCCACCGGCACCTATGATTCCGAGCCGTATATCATGACCAACTTCACCGGTACGCTGGACAGCGTTTCCACCCTGGCCCATGAGATGGGCCACAGCATGCACAGCCTGCTGTCCCGCCGCAGCCAGCCTGCTCAATATGCCGATTACACTCTGTTTGTGGCGGAGGTAGCCTCCACCGTCAATGAAAACCTCATGATCGAACAGCTGCTCAAGACGGAACAGCGTCCCGATGCCCGTCTGGTTCTGCTGAACCAGTACCTGGAAAATTTCAAGGGTACTGTTTTCCGTCAGACCATGTTTGCCGAGTTCGAGCGGGAAGCCCATGCCATGCGGGAGAGGGGAGAAGCTCTGAGCCCGGCTGCTCTGAATCAGCTGTACGGCAATCTGGTCCGGGATTATTTCGGACCGGAACTGGTCATGGACGACGAGGTCCAGCTGGAATGGGCCCGCATCCCGCATTTCTACCGTCCCTTCTATGTATATAAGTACGCTACAGGGTACTCCACCGCAGTGGCTCTGTCCGAAGGTATCTTGAAAGAAGGGGAACCGGCCCGCAAACGGTATCTGGAATTCCTCTCCATGGGCGGCAGTGCCTGGCCGCTGGATGAACTGCGCCATGCCGGTGTTGACCTGACTACCCCAGCACCGGTGAACGCGGCTCTGGAAAAGTTCGGACGCCTGCTGGATGATGCCGAAGCGTGTGCCGATCAGCTGGGAAAGTAAGATTTCGCAGCAGCCTTTGTATAATTTTTGAAAAATCCCTTGACAACCCGTTGTTTATGCCTTAAAATAACAAATGCGTGATGTCCTAAAGGGGTCAGTGCGGCCATTTGGAAGCAGCTGATCCGGGACAAGCCACGCGTAATAACGAAAGAAAGGAGAAAAGAAATGCCTACTTTTAACCAGCTCGTGCGCAAAGGTCGTGAGGTCCTGGTCCAGAAGAGCACCGCGCCTGCCCTTCAGAAGAGCTACAACTCTCAGAAGAAGCAGTACACCAACCTGAACAGCCCCCAGAAGCGCGGCGTCTGCACTGCTGTGCGTACCATGACCCCGAAGAAGCCGAACTCTGCTCTGCGTAAAGTTGCCCGTGTCCGCCTCACGAATGGTATCGAGGTTACCTCCTACATTCCTGGTATCGGCCATAACCTGCAAGAGCACAGCGTCGTCCTGATCCGCGGCGGTCGTGTTAAGGACCTGCCCGGTGTGCGTTACCACATCATCCGTGGTACCCTGGATACCCAGGGTGTTGCGAACCGTAACCAGGCTCGCAGCAAGTACGGCGCGAAGCGCCCCAAGGCCGGTGCCAAGAAGTAAGGAAACATCTTTTCGCCATAAAATGGTCAGCTGACCCTTTTGTGGCATGACGGGAGTTTCTATACTTTCGAGTACCGATGATATCATTTATGTGAAGGAGGGAAGAAAGATGCCCAGAAGAGGTAATGTCGCTAAACGCGAAGTTCTGGCTGATCCTATCTACAATTCCAAGATCGTCACCCGCCTGGTCAACTCGATCATGCTGGATGGCAAGAAGGGCGTTGCTCAGAAGATCGTTTACGATGCTTTCGACATCGTGAAGGAAAAGACCGGCAATGATCCCCTCGAAATGTTCGAGAAGGCTATGGAAAACATTATGCCCAGCCTCGAAGTTAAGGCTCGCCGTGTCGGTGGCTCCACCTACCAGGTCCCCCTGGAGGTCAGCCCCGCTCGTCGTGAGACCCTCGGTCTGCGCTGGCTGACTCTGTACAGCCGCAGCCGTGGCGAGAAGACCATGTCCCAGCGTCTGGCTGCCGAGATCATCGACGCCACCAACAACGTCGGCGGCGCGGTCAAGAAGCGCGAAGACACCCACAAGATGGCCGAAGCCAACAAGGCTTTCGCGCACTACCGTTATTGATTCTTCTTGCAAGACCTAGGAGGTTAAAGCCATGGCAACGCCGAGAGACGTTTCTCTGCAAATGACCAGAAATATCGGTATCATGGCCCACATCGACGCAGGCAAGACCACCACCACCGAGCGTATCCTGTACTACACCGGCATCAATCACAAGATTGGTGAGGTGCACGACGGCGCCGCCACGATGGACTGGATGGAACAGGAGCAGGAGCGTGGCATCACCATCACTTCCGCTGCTACCACCTGCTATTGGAGCCATACCGAGACCCAGAAAGATCCTGTTGCTTTCAAAAAGAACCGTCACCGCATCAACATCATCGACACCCCGGGTCACGTCGACTTCACCGTCGAAGTGCAGCGCTCTCTGCGCGTCCTGGACGGTTCTGTGACCGTTCTGGCTGCCAAGGGCGGCGTTGAACCTCAGTCTGAAACCGTTTGGCGCCAGGCTGACGAGTACAAGGTTCCCCGCATGGTGTATGTCAACAAGATGGATACCATGGGTGCCGATTTCTTCCGCTGCGTGCAGATGCTGCATGACCGCCTGCATGCCAACGGCGTGCCCATCCAGCTGCCCATCGGCCAGGAAGATACCTTCAAGGGTATTATCGACCTGATCGATATGAAGGCTGACGTCTACTACGACGACATGGGTAACGATGTCCGTGTGGAGGATATCCCCGAGGACATGAAGGCTCAGGCTCAGGAATATCACGACAAGCTCATCGAAGCGGTTGCTGAAACCGACGAAGAGCTGATGATGAAGTACCTGGACGGCGAAGAGCTGACCAAGGAAGAGATTAAGGCTGCGCTGCGCAAGGCCACCATCTCCAACGAAATCGTCCCCGTCGTGTGCGGTTCTTCTTACCGCAATAAGGGTGTCCAGAAGCTGCTCGACGCTATTGTCGACTATATGCCGGCTCCTACCGACGTTGAGGCTATCAAGGGCACCAACCCCGAAACCGGTGAAGAAGAGCACCGCGAATCCAGCGATGACGCTCCGTTCGCTGCTCTGGCATTCAAGATCATGACCGACCCGTACGTCGGTAAGCTGTGCTTCTTCCGTGTCTACTCCGGCACCATCGAAGCTGGCACCACCGTGTACAACTCGGTCAAGGATCAGGACGAGCGCATTGGCCGTATCCTGCAGATGCATGCCAATAACCGTAAGGATATTGACATCTGCTACGCAGGTGATATCGCCGCTGCTGTCGGCCTGAAGAACACCACCACCGGTGATACCCTGTGCGACGAAAAGCACCCGATCATCCTCGAAAGCATGAACTTCCCCGAGCCGGTTATTCGTGTGGCTATCGAGCCCAAGACCAAGGCCGGTTCCGAGAAGATGGGCATTGCCCTGGCCAAGCTGGCTGAGGAAGACCCGACTTTCCGCACCTGGACCGATGAAGAAACCGGTCAGACCATCATCGCCGGTATGGGCGAGCTCCATCTGGAGATCATCGTCGACCGTCTGCTGCGTGAGTTCAAGGTTGAAGCCAACGTCGGCGCTCCGCAGGTTGCTTACCGCGAAACCATTCGCAAGTCTGCTAACCAGGAGACCAAGTACGCACGTCAGTCCGGTGGTAAGGGCCAGTACGGTCATGTTAAGATCAAGCTGGAGCCCAACCCCGGCAAGGGTTACGAGTTCGTCAATGGCATCGTTGGCGGCGCGATCCCGAAGGAATTTATCCCGGCTGTCGACAGCGGTATTCAGGGCGCCATGAAAGCTGGCGTTCTGGCTGGTTATCCGGTCGTCGATTGCAAGGTCACTCTGTGGGACGGCTCCTATCACGAAGTCGACTCCTCCGAAATGGCCTTCTCCATCGCTGGCTCCATGGCTTTCAAGGAAGCTATGAAGAAGTGCGATCCGGTTATCATGGAACCCATCATGAAGGTTGCTGTTATCGTGCCTGATGAATACATGGGCGACGTTATGGGTGACCTGAATGCCCGCCGTGGTCAGATCCAGGGCATGGAAGCCATGGCCGGTACCCAGCGCATCAACGCGATGGTTCCTCTGTCTGAGATGTTCGGTTACGCCACCGACCTGCGTTCCAAGACCCAGGGCCGTGGCCAGTATTCCATGGAGCCCGCTGATTACCAGCAGGTCCCGAAGAATATTGCGGACAAGATCATGACCGAGCGTGCGAAGAACAACTGATTCTGCGCACAAACCGGGAAAATTCACGCAAAATTGCTTGATTTTTCTCAAACAATTTAGTATGATAGCCTTATAACAGGCATCTATTTGTCTTAAACAAAGGAGGATACTTCCAATGGCTGAAAAGGAAAAATTTGACCGCTCTTTGGAGCACGTCAACAT
>DXNX01000011.1:8192-26531 GCA_019413245.1 Oscillospiraceae bacterium | reverse complement strand
CCTGATGCCCGGCGACCCGCTGCGCGCCAAATTCATTGCCGAGACCTTCCTCGAAAATCCCCGCCTTGTCACCGACGTCCGCGGCATGCTGGGTTATACCGGCACCTACCAGGGCCGCCCCGTCAGTGTGATGGGCAGCGGCATGGGCATGCCGTCCATCGGCATCTATTCCTATGAGCTGTATACCCAGTACGGGGTGGAAAACATCATCCGCATCGGTTCCGCCGGTTCCTACACCGACAAAGCCAAGCTGTTTGATGTGCTGTTGTCCACCGGTGCTTATTCCGAAAGCAACTACGCCGTGACCCAGTCCGGCGATACCGATGAGATCCAGCGCCCCAGCGAAGCACTGAATGCAGCCCTGCGCCGCAGCGCTGCCGCCCAGAACATTCCGCTGATCGAGGGCGTGATCCATTCCTCCGATGTCTTCTATCGGGAAGCCTCCGATGAAAAACCGACCTACTGGGAACGCCTGCGGGATGAAAAAGGCTGCCTGGCCGTGGAGATGGAGAGCTTTGCACTGTTCCATAACGCCAAGGTCCTGGGCAAGAACGCTGCCTGCCTGCTGACCATTTCGGACAGCTTTGTTTCGCCCGAGATCACCACCGCCGAACAGCGGCAGACCAGCTTCACCGCTATGATGAAGGTGGCCCTGGGAGCCGAGCTGTGAGCGCCGTGCTTACGGCCGAGACCCGCAAAGAGCTGATCCGTGCGGCTTTTGCGGCCCGGAAGTTTGCCTACACGCCGTATTCCCATTTTCGGGTGGGGGCGGCCCTGTTGGCCAGGGACGGAAAGGTGTTTACCGGTTGCAACATTGAAAACGCCGGGTACACCCCCACCAATTGTGCCGAGCGTACCGCCCTGTTCAAGGCGGTCAGCGAAGGGGTAACCCGCTTTTCTGCTATTGCCATTGTGGGCAGCCTGGAAGGCAAAACGAACGAACTGGTCACCGGCCCGTGCGGCGTTTGCCGGCAAGCATTGTATGAATTCGGCGGACCGTCCCTGATTGTGATCATGGCCAGGAGCGAGGACGACTATATCGAAACGACCCTCGGCGAACTCCTGCCCTACGGCTTCGGCCCGAAAAATCTGGAGATGGACCCCGACTAAAAGGAGTTTTCTGTATCTATGTATCAGTACCCGCGTTTTCGTAACATCCGTCACAAGTTGACTGCGGCTGTCTGCGGTCTGCTTGCCGTTTCTCTGTGCGCCTGTTCGGCGGCGCCTTCGTCCTCCTCGTCGGGGACACAGGCTGTGGAGGAATCCCCCCTTGTGGATGACAGCCTGTATGTGTTTGACGTGGACAGCACGACAACGCTGAACGGCCAGGGCGCTGTGGTGGCTTTTGTGGCGGACACCGACGGCACCGAAACCGGTCCCGATGCCGCGCTGTGGCACGGCGTGCAGACGTTTGCAGATACCTTTGGTTATGCGGCTCAGCTGTACCAGACGGAGGAGGACTCCATCGAGTCCCGCCAGAACGCCCTGCGCACGGCTGCGGAGAGTGGTGCCGCTATGGTCGTCTGCCGCGGGGATGATATGGCAGCTGCGCTGTACAGCATCCAGAACGATCATTCGTCGGTGCCGTTCCTGTCCTTTGACGGAGAACCGCATACGGAGGATTATACCTCCTACCAGACCGGGTCCAATACCCATTGCATCATGTTCAGTGAAGAGCAGGCCGGGTATCTGGCCGGATATGCGGCGGTCATGGATGGCCGGACAAAACTGGGATTCGTGGGGGCCGAAGCTATGCCCGATACCGTACGCTACTGCAACGGTTTCCTGCAGGGTGTGGATGCCGCGGCCCAGAGCCAGGGCGTGCAGGCCAGTATGGAAGTGTGGTATGTGGGCAGCGAAGATGCGGGGGATGTTGTATCCCAGCGCATGAGTGAGTGGTACAGTGACGGCGTACAGGCAGTCATGGCCGCCGGAGAAGGTACGCTGCAGGGCTGTCTGGATGCTGCCCAGGGAACCGGTGCCGTTGTCATCGGTACCGACTGGGACAGCACCGGCACCAGTGACCTGGTGCTGACCAGCGCGATGAAGAACTATTCCGGCGCTGTACAGCGCGCCCTGTACACCTACTTCAGCACTGGCGGATGGGGCACTGACGGCGGTATCACCACCCGCATCGGTGCATCTGAAAATTCCATTGGTTTGCCGCAGGTCAACTGGCGCATGACGGATTTCAGCCAGCGTGAATACGAAAGAATCTACAAAAACCTGCACGACAGCGTGACCAAAGTGGAACGTCTGTCGGACGCCTCCACTTTGCCGGAAACGCCCAATGTGGCTGTGGACGTTTTGGGATAATTGGCGTTTTGTTATGCTTTTGTAATGTGATTTCGTTACTTTTTCCATTGAAAAAAACAAATAAATCAAGTATACTGAAGCTGTCAGGCGGGCACTGCGGTGTTATGCACGCATGTGCCCGTTTTTATTTTGACCTTTTCCAAACGAAAAAGGAGAGTACCAAGATGAAAAGAATTCTTTCGCTGAGCATGGCAGCCGTTATGGCGCTGTCCCTGGCAGCCTGCGGCTCCACCGACAGCAGCAAGGCCGGCACCACTGAGACCGGCGCCACCACCGAAGCCGCTGCCGCTTCCTCCGAAATCACCGGTATCGCCCAGGTCTGCGACGTGGGCACCATCGATGACGAGAGCTTCAACCAGGGCTGCTGGACTGCCGTGGAGGCTTACGGCGAGGCCAACGGCATTGAAACCAACTACTATCTGCCGCCGAGCGAGGAAGCCAATGACGAAGATCGTGAGACCCTGATCCGCAACGCTGTCAACGATGGTGCCAACACCGTGGTCTGCGTCGGCTACCTGTACGGCCCCTCTCTGGCCTGGGCTGCCACCGAATATCCGGATGTTCATTTCATTGCGGTGGATATTACCCAGGACAACATCGGTACCGAAACCATCCCCGCCAACGTCTACTGCATCACTTATAAGGAAGAGCAGGCTGGCTATCTGGCCGGTTACGCCGCTGTCAAGGACGGCTTCACCGAGCTGGGCTTCCTGGGCGGTATGGCTGTCCCCGCCGTCATCCGCTTCGGTTACGGGTATGTGCAGGGCGCTGACGCTGCTGCGCAGGAAATGGGCACCAACGTCAACATCAAGTACTGGTACGGCGGCGCTTTTGCTGGCGGCCCAGACATCACCGCCAAGATGGACAGCTGGTACTCCACCGGTACCCAGGTGGTATTTGCCTGCGGCGGCGGTATCTACACCAGCGCTGTGGAAGCGGCTGTCAAGTATGACGGCAAGGTCATCGGCGTGGACGTCGACCAGAACTATATCGGCATGCAGGGCGTGGAAGACGGTAAGTACAGCTACAACCCCTTTGTGACCTCCGCCATGAAGGGCCTGAGCGAAGGCGTTACCGACGCTCTGGAGCATGTGGCCGCCGGTACCTGGGATACCATTGCCGGTACCAACTTTGTCTACGGTCTGCAGGAGGGCGACTACGTCGGCCTGCCCACCGCTGAAGACAGCTGGAACTTCTCCACCTTCACCGTGGAAGAGTATGAGGCTGTGGTGGAAAAGATCCGCAGCGGCGAGATCGTTGTTGACAACAACTCCGACGACGCTACAAAGCCGGTCACCAGCGACTACGTCAAGGTTGACTATCAGGTCTGATTCCTGAAACAGATCGTCTGAGAACCACCCAAGCGGCGGACGCCAGTATACGGCGTCTGCCGCTTTTTTGTGGATGCAAAATCCGCGTTTTTTTGCAAAAAAGCATATCAAATAACTTGTGAAGATTTACAAATAATTGTATAATGAGCACAAGAAACAGTTTTTGAAAGGAGCGTGAGCAGATTGGCAGAGGATTTCGTAATTGAGATGCTTCACATCACCAAGGAATTCCCTGGCATCAAGGCCAATGATGATGTGACTCTGCAGCTGCGCCGGGGCGAAGTCCACGCCCTTCTGGGCGAAAACGGCGCGGGAAAATCCACGCTGATGAGCGTATTGTTTGGTCTGTATCAGCCTGAACAGGGTGTCATCAAAAAGAACGGCAAGGAGGTCAACATCAAGGACCCCAACGTGGCCAACGATCTGGGCATCGGCATGGTTCACCAGCACTTCAAACTGGTGGAATGCTTCAGCGTGCTGGACAACATCATGCTGGGTGTGGAACCCTGCAAGGCTGGTTTTTTGCAGAAGGAAGTTGCTCGCAAGAAGGTTGTGGAACTTTCCGAAAAATACGGCTTGCGGGTGGACCCGGACGCGCTCATCAGTGATATTTCGGTGGGCATGCAGCAGCGGGTGGAGATTCTGAAGATGCTCTACCGTGATAACGAGATCCTGATTTTTGACGAACCCACCGCGGTTCTGACCCCGCAGGAGATCGACGAACTGATGGAGATCATGCGGAACTTCAAAAAAGAAGGCAAGAGTATCCTGTTCATTACCCACAAGCTCAATGAGATCATGGCGGTGGCAGACCGCTGTACCGTCCTGCGCAAGGGCAAGGGCATCGGCACCGTGAACATTGCCGACACCACCAAGGAGGAACTCTCCCGCATGATGGTCGGCCGCAATGTACAGTTCGCGGTGGACAAGGCCACGGCCAAAATCGGGGATGTGGTGTTGTCGGTGCGGAACATGACCGTACCCGGCCGCGTCCACAAAAAGGACGCCGTCCGCGATGTGTCTTTTGACGTGCGCGGCGGCGAGATCGTTTGCCTGGCGGGCATCGAGGGCAACGGCCAGAACGAACTGGTCTACGGCCTTACCGGTCTGGAAAAGGTCACCCACGGCACCATCACCCTGGACGGGCAGGACATCACCCATGCCAGTATCCGCCAGCGCTCCAAGGACGGCATGAGCCATATTCCCGAAGACCGCCACAAGTATGGCTTGGTGCTGGACTATTCCCTGGAAAACAACATGGTTCTGCAGCGGTACTGGGAACCGCAGTTCCAGAAAGGCGGTTTCATCAACAAGGCGGCGGTGCGGGAATATTCCGACCGTCTGATCAAGAGCTATGATGTGCGCAGCGGCCAGGGCAGTGTGACCATCGCCCGCAGCATGTCCGGCGGCAACCAGCAGAAAGCCATCATTGCCCGGGAAATTGACAAGGACCCCAAACTGCTGGTAGCGGTGCAGCCTACCCGCGGTCTGGATGTGGGTGCCATCGAATATATCCATAAACAGATCGTGGCCGAGCGGGACCGGGGCAAGGCGGTGCTGCTGGTCAGTCTGGAACTGGACGAGGTCATGAACCTGTCCGACCGTATCCTGGTGATGTATGAGGGCGAAATCGTGGGCGAGTTTGATCCCAAGACCACCACGGTTCAGGAACTGGGTCTGTATATGGCTGGTGCCAAAAAACAGGGAAAGGAGGCGCGGTAAGCCATGAGCCGGAACAAAAGCAATCTGGGGGCGGCCCTGCGGCAGAAAAGCAGCAGTGTGCTGGCGGCCCTTGTATGTATCCTGATCGGACTGCTGGTCGGTCTGGTGGCCCTGTTCATCATCAATCCCAGCCATGCCTGGAGCCAGGGCTTCGTGCGTATCATCCAGGGTGGTTTCTATGACTTCCCATACGGCGTCGGCAAGACCCTGACCAACTCTGCTCCGCTGATTATGACCGGTCTTTCGGTGGCCTTTGCCTTCAAGACGGGTCTGTTCAACATCGGTGCTGCCGGTCAGTATACCCTGGGGGCCTTCGGCGCTTTGTACTGTGCCCTCATTCTTCATCTGCCGTGGTATCTTTGTCTGTTGGCCTCTGCTGTGTTCGGGGCGTTTTGGGGGGTTATTCCCGGCATCTTCAAGGCCTATCTGAATATCAACGAGGTCATCACCTCCATCATGTTCAACTGGATCGGGCTGTATATGGTCAACGAGATCATTTATGCCCGCGGCACCGGCGTTATGTATGATGCCAACAGCACCCGTACCTGGAAGGTGGCTGATCGCTCACCAGGCTCCCTGATCCCTTCCTGCGGCATGTCCGATTTGTTCCACACCCCCAGCACCACTATCGCCATCTTCCTGGCCATTGCAGCGGCCATCGTGGTGTGGGTCATTCTGGAAAAGACGACCTTCGGCTATGAACTCAAGGCTGTGGGCCTGAACAAGAACGCCGCCCGGTACGCCGGTATCAATGAAAAGAAAAGCATTATCCTGTCCATGACCATCGCGGGCGCGCTGGCTGGCTTCGGCGCAGGGCTTCTGTACCTGTCCGCCGGTGCGGAATGGAACCCCCTGAACAGCGCCAGCCTGCCTGCCATGGGCTTCAACGGCATCGCTACGGCTTTGCTGGCTTCTTCCAACCCCATCGGTACCATCTTCTCTTCGCTGTTCATCTCTCACATCACGGTAGGTGGCAGCTTCCTGCCCACCAAGTATTTCCCCACCGAGATCGCCGACCTAATCTCCGGTATCATCATTTACCTGTGCGCCTTTGCCATGCTGTTCCGCGGTGTCATTGCCAAGAAGCTCCATGCCGACAAGGATACCCCGAACGCCAATGCCGAACCGGCTGCGCAGACCAAGAAGGAGGGCAAATGACATGCTGTTGCTGATCAAGTATACTCTGCTGTATGGCATTGTCCTGATGCTGGTTGCCCTGGGCGGCATGTTCAGCGAGCATTCCGGCGTCATCAACATCGCGCTGGAAGGCATCATGGTTATTGGTGGCCTGGGCGGTGTCCTAGCGGTTGCCATGATGCCCAATACGCTGCCGGCATTTGTCATCGTTACGGTTTCTATTGTGGTGGCGGCCCTGTCTGGCATGGTGTTTTCTCTGTTGCTGGCCTTTGCTTCCATACACCTGAAAGCAGACCAGACCATCGGCGGTACAGCTCTGAATATGCTGGCCACTGCCATTGCCATCATTCTGGCCAAGAACTTCAACGGTTCGACCTCCGCCAAAATTGACTATACCAACAATGCGTTCCTGTTCAAAATCGGCGGGCTGGAACTCAGTGTCTTTGTGCCGGTGGGCATTGTTCTGCTCATCATCAGTTATATCGTTATGTATAAGACCCGCTTCGGTCTGCGCCTGCGCGCTTGCGGTGAGCATCCCCAGGCAGCCGACTCGGTGGGCATCAACGTGTACAAAATGCGGTACAGCGGTGTGCTGATTTCCGGCATGCTGGGTGGCATCGGCGGTCTGGCCTAGATCATCCCCAGTGTGCAAACCTGGAACTTTGAGGTAGGCGTGGCGGGCACCGGCTTCCTGGCCCTGGCGGTCATGATCTTCGGCCAGTGGAAGCCCGTGCATATCTTTGGTGCGGCTATGTTCTTTGCTGTATTCAAGAGTCTGGCTAACATCGCGGATGCAACGGTGCTGTCCCAGCTGGGCTGGTCGTCCAATATCTACAACATGATGCCGTTTATTGCCTCCATGGTCATTCTTGCCTTTACCAGCAAGAACAGCATGGCCCCGAAGGCCGAAGGCATCCCGTATGACAAAGGCAGCCGCTGATTCTGTCTGAACCTTATGAAATGCCGTCTGCGGGCGGCATTTCTCTGTTTTGTGCCGCTGCGCAGCGGCCAACCCATCCGAAAGGAGGACCACAACATGCGCATGTACGACATTATCGCCAAAAAGCGGGACGGGGAAGTCCTGACCGATGAGGAAATTGCCTTTGCCGTCAACGGCTATGTGGCGGGCTCCGTTCCTGATTACCAGATGAGCGCGCTGCTCATGGCCATCTACCTGAAAGGCATGACCGATGCCGAAACCGCGGTCCTCACCGAAGTCATGGCCCGGTCGGGGGATATGGTGGACCTTTCTCCCATTCCCGGCATCAAGGTGGACAAGCACTCCACCGGCGGCGTAGGGGACAAGACCACCCTGGTGGTGGCCCCCATCGTGGCGGCCTGCGGCGTGCCGGTGGCCAAGATGAGCGGCCGCGGGCTGGGCCATACCGGCGGTACCATTGACAAGATGGAGGCGGTCCCCGGCACCCGTACCTCCCTGAGCCAGGAAGATTTCTTCGCCCAGGTGCGGCGCATTGGACTGTCTGTTATCGGTCAGAGCGGTGAGATCGCTGTGGCAGACAAGAAACTGTATGCCCTGCGGGATGTCACTGCCACCGTGGGCTGTATTCCGCTCATTGCCTCCTCCATCATGTCAAAAAAGCTGGCCGCCGGCTCGGACGCCATCCTGCTGGATGTGACCATGGGCACCGGCGCTTTCATGCAGAACCTGGAGGATGCCATTGAACTGGCCCGTCTGATGGTGTCCATCGGCACCGCCCACGGCCGTAAGATGGCCGCATTGATCACCGATATGGACCGGCCGCTCGGTCACAATATCGGCAATACTTTGGAAGTGCAGGAGAGCATGGCGGTCCTGCAGGGCAAAGGCCCCGCAGACCTGACCGAAGTTTGCCTGCAGCTGGCCACTAATATGCTGCTGCTGGCCGAGAAGGGCGATTTCAAGACCTGCCGTGCCATGGCGGAGTCAGTGCTCAATGACGGCACCGCTTTCACCAAATGCTGCCAGATGTTCGAGGCCCAGGGCGGTGATACCTCGGTGCTGCGGGATGCCTCCAAATTCACCAAGGCACGGTATTCCCGGGTGGTACCTGCCCGGGCAGACGGTTACATTACCGCCCACAATGTGGAGGACATCGGTATCGCCAGCGTGCTGCTGGGGGCCGGCCGCCAGACCAAGGAAGACAGCATTGACTTTGCCGCGGGCATTTCCCTGCACAAGAAACTGGGGGATGCGGTGCACAGCGGGGAAACCATCGCCACCCTGTATGCCGATGACCCGGCACTGTTTACGGCAGCAGAGGAAACCTTCTGCCGCAGCCTGACCATCGGACCTGAAAAGATCCAGGAGCCGCCGCTGATCTACGCCCGCGTTACGCCCCAGGGCGTGGAACGGTTCTGAGCGGAATCCGTATATAAAAGTAAAAGCAAAAGACCTCCCGGCCGTGTGTGCCTGGGAGGTCTCTTTTATGTGGCGGCAGATTCAGCCGTTTTGCCCGGCCTGCCAAAGAAGAACTGCATCGGAGGGCAGAGCGGTCAGCTCCTGACTGTCCGTAAGCAGCGTTTCCGTACCAATACCGGAAAGATCAAATAAGGACCGGTAGTCCTCGTACGGCAGATAATAGGCTGCTTTTACCTCGCTGTTGCGGACCAGATCCAGCCCACCGGAGGGCAGGCTGCTGCCGAACCATCCGTCCCATACGCTGCCGTATACGCTGAACACCACCACGGTACGCCCGCCGTATTCACAGACGGTGGCGCTCATGTAGTTGGCCTTCACGCCGGAATCGGCAGTCAGGGACAGGAAGCCGTCCTCCTCGCGAACGTGCAGCGCGGCCGGGTCGGCGTTGACATATTGCCGGGAAAAATAGGCGCGGGCACCGTACAACCCCACGGCCAGCAGCAAGAACACCGCCAACGCGGACAGAATTGCCGTAAGGACCCGGCTGCGGACCAGCTTGCGCTGCAGCATCTGCAAGGCCTGCGCCCGCTGCAAGTCTTCTGTATCGGGAATGGCTGTTTCTACGGGGGCCTCCAGGGCTGCCAGAGTGGCACGGCAGTTTTCACAGCTGTTCAGATGCTCGCGCACATCTTTGGCCGTGTCCGGAGCACAGAGTTTGTCATGGTACAGCGGCAGCAGGTCCCGTACCAGATAGCAGGGGAGATTCATGTCAGTGCCTCCTTCAATTTGGTGCGGGCGCGGTAGAATGTGACCCGCGCCCATGTCTCGGTTTTTTCAAACAGCGCAGCAATGTCTGCAAAAGAAAGCTCGCCGTATACCCGCAGCCAGAATACTTCCCGGTAGGGTTCCGGCAGGGTGTGCAGAGCCCGGTGAATGTCCAGCTTCTGTTCGGCTGTTTCCACCTCGGCGGCGGGGGAAGGGGCCTCTGGCTCTTCCGGCAAAACGGCATCTTCCAGCGGCATCTCCCGCCGGTGCCGCCGCCAGTGGCTGACCAGGGTGTTTTTGGCTATGCCACACAGCCATACATTCAGGGAGGACTCTCCTCGGAATTGTCCAATGCTTTTCAGGGCCTTGAAAAAGGTTTCCTGGGTCAGGTCGGCAGCCAGGGATTCATCCCCACAGCGGGCCAGCAGAAAGGCATACACGGGCTTGTAGTATTCCAGATAGATCTGCTCAAAGTCTTTCTGATTCACAGGCATCACCTCCTTGCTTTGTATTTGGAACGTTCCTGCCCATTAGACGCCGGGAAAACGGATTCGTTACAGGCAGGACAAAGAAAAACCGGGTACCCGTTGCAGGTACCCGGTTTTGTTGTATCAGTGGTGCTTCTGCCGCAGCAGAAAGACCTTGAAGCGGCTGTATCCGTTCATCTTGTCGGTGTCGAACTCTTCGGTCAGCACATACCGCTTGCGCAGACCGTCGAACTGCAGGGCAGTGCCTTCATCCTGAACGTCGGTCAGCACCCGGGGCAGGGCTTTCTGGTCGGTTTCAAATTCTGGTTCCTTGTCCCACCGGATTTTTCCGTTCTCATCAAAACCGTGGGCCCATACGCTGAATACCAGACAGGCAGCCTCGCCGTAGCAGTAGCGTTCAAACTTGATACGGCCATCCAGATAAAACAGAAGGCAATCCCGGAAATGGGTTTCCAGTTCTTTTTCGTAGCGGCGCCCGCAGGCCGGTCCCGCAAAATCGGCGGCGTTGGCAGTCATCGGCACAGTCCCTCCCCAAAAGATGATTTACCGGCCCATTATACCGCAAATTCCTTCCAATTTCCAGCGGAAATTATTCCGAACGAACATCCCGCGCCCGTAAAAGCAGAGCGGCTATCCCTAAAAACAAACCTGCCCACACCAGACATGCCAGCACAAAACTGCCGGATTGCCCGCCCAGCATATCTTCCTTGCGGTTGGCATTCATGCCGGCCTGCATCAGGGCAAAGGGCCACAGCAGAGAAACTCCCTTGCTGGCAGCCAGCATACCGCTTACGCCGCCGGCCAACCCCACCAGAACGGGTACGGCAAAGCTGCGGATCATCATGGCCAGCAGCAGCTCAAAGGTAATGACACCCAGGCTGCCCAGCACGCCGCGCAGCAGCCACACAATGATCTGGACCGGGGGCCAACCGGGCAGCCGCGCCCACAGCTTGCCCGCCAGCAGATACAAAAGGAATACCCACCCTTGCGTCAGCAACGTCATCTTGATCACGACCAGAAATTTGGCCAGAAACACATAAACCCGGGGAACGGGGGCCGACATGATGAGGTTCCAGTTATGGCCCAGATGTTCCAGCCGCCACAGATATGCGGCATACACGCCCACCATGGGAACGAAGAAAAACAAGGTGTAGAACAGGGTGTGCTGGGTCCATAGGTTGTACCAGTCAAAGGTCAGCAGTCCCAGATTCTGCAAAAAGTTAAAGGTGCCGTACAGTGCCGAGATCATCGGCACGATCAGAAACACCAGCCAGATCACCGCACCGTGCAGCTTGCGGTTTTCGGCCAGAATACAGCGCATCATCATCACTCAGACCTCCTTGTTTTGAATTGCCCGGCGGCACAGCCGGGCCAGAACTGTTGCCAGCAGCACCGTGACCCCAAGTAAGGGGAAACACAAGGGCCGCACATACAGTTCGGCTGTGCGGGTGGCGGCGTCCCAGCTCATGCCCATGGGACTCAAGGATACATAGTATCCGAACGGCACCAGATACCCGAACCAGACAGGCATGAAGGAGGCAAAAAGTCCGATCAGTGCGCCGCAGAATCCCACTGCCAGCGCCGCCACCTGATTCTCCAGCCGGATGCTGAGCAAAAGGGAAAGAAAGTACAGCATCCCGTTCACGCAGAAGGTGCACAGCAACAGCCACAGGGAAAGTCCTGCGTCCGGTACTTCGGTAAAGCCCTGCCAGCGCCCCAGCAAAAGCACGATACCGCATTCCAACCCGCAGACCAGCAGGTTTTCCAGCATGCCCAGCCCGGCTTTGGCGGCAAACAGGCTGCCCCGGCTCTGCAAGGTGAACAGCAGTTTGCAGGTCTGGCCTTTGGTTTCGGCATCCCAGATGCGGCTGGCCAGGGCGGCCATGCCCACCGGCATGACCACCGCATCCATGATGGGCAAAGCATACAGCAGACTGCTGTATCCGGTGGCCAGTTCGTCGGCGGTGCTGGGGGAACTGGCGGAAGCCCACAAGGTCACGATCAGTGCGATGCCCACCGCCACGGGCAGATCGTGGCGGCGGTGCGCTTTCTGCACTTCAGCCCACAAAGCCCGCATTCAGCCCACCTCCTTGCCGTTCTCGGTCAGGCTCAGGAAAATTTCCTCCAGTGTCCGGGTGCGTCTTGTCACGCCCACCACACCGGCGTCCTGGCTGGCCAGCTGGCGTACCAGCTCTGCCAGGGATTCTTCCGCCATGGCGGGCAACTGCAGACAGCGGGCGTCTTCGCTCTCCCGGGAAACAATCCGATAGGCGTTCAGCACCTGCCGTGCGCGGGCCGGGTGCAGCACCTCCAACAAAATATCTCCCTGACTGTGGCGGCGCAGCCGGTCCAGCGGCCCCTGAAACAGTAGCTTGCCGTTGTTGATGATGCCCACCTGGTCCACGATCATTTCCAGCTCACTGAGCAGATGGCTGGAGATCAGCACCGTGGCCCCGCAGGCGTGAGGCATCTCGGCAATCAGACTGCGCATCTCCTGGATACCGGCGGGGTCCAGCCCGTTGGTGGGCTCATCCAGAATCAGCAGTTCCGGGCTTCCCAGCAACGCCTGGGCGATGCCCAGACGCTGACGCATGCCCAGGGAATACTGCCCTACTTTCCGCCGCCGGTATTCCCGCAGATGCACGATCTCCAATACCCGGTCAATGTCCTTGTGCGGGACCTGCTTCAGATCTGCCACGATCTGTAGATTCTCCTGGGCGGTCAGGTGGGCGTATCCGGCGGGGGATTCAATCAGGCTGCCGGTGCGGCGCAGAATATCCAGACGGTTGTGCTCGTCCATCTGCTGCCCCAGCAGCCGCACAGTGCCCTTGGTGGGGTGGATCAGCCCCAGCAGCATCTTCATGGTGGTGCTTTTGCCGGCGCCGTTGGGACCGATGAATCCGTATACGCTCCATTTGGGAACACACAGGTCCAGATGATCCACGGCGGTATGGGTGCCGTAGACTTTGCACAGGCCCCTGGTTTCTATGATATTGGTCATGGTGATCGTTCTCCCTTCCTGTCATCGGCGGAATCATTTTCCGTTTCCGCATCCATAGCATACAGGACCCGGCTTAATCCGGGATGATGACCAACTTAAGTTTGCCTTAAATTTTGCCCAGGCCCATGGCAGGAAAGCGGGGAGCGGCGTATAATAAAATCGTTTCATTCAGCTACAAGGAAGGGGAGGACCGGGCATGCCGCGTATACAGGATGTCAAGATACTTCTGGTGGATGATAACCCTGATCTGTTGGAACTGCTGCGCCAGACGCTGCAGAGGGCAGGGTATACCCATCTGGATACGGCGCAGACCTGCGCCCGGGCCAGAGAAGCGTTTACCCGGGAACGGCCCGGTCTGGTGGTGCTGGACATCAATTTGCCGGATGGGGACGGCTTTTCGCTGTTCCGGGAACTGAACGGGGACGGAGAGATCCCGGTCCTGTTTTTGTCCGCCCGGGATGCGGACGCCGACCGCCTGTTCGGCCTTGGCCTGGGAGCGGATGATTACCTGACCAAACCGTTCCTCACCCAGGAGTTGCTCTTGCGCATCCAGCTGATTTTGCGCCGTGTCTGGGCAAACCGCGGGCAGCCCCCGGCGGCGGATGAACTGCACCTGGCGGCCTGCCGGGTGGAACTGGGGGATGCCTCGGTACGCCGCGCAGATGGTACGGTGCTGACCCTGACCGGCACCGAACGCACTATTTTGCAGAAACTGGCAGAGAACCGCGGCCATATCGTGACCTATGACGCGGTGTGTGAGGCAGTGTGGGGACAGGGATATTACGGCTATGAAAACAGCCTGAACGTACACATCCGCCATCTGCGGGAAAAAATTGAAGCCGACCCGTCCCGTCCTCAAAGCCTGGTGACGGCCCGGGGACTGGGATATAAACTGCTGACGGAGGAATGACCATGATACGCACGTTCGGCCGGATGCTGCGCCGCTATGCCCTGGCGGTGGCGGGTGGGGTTCTGGCGCTTGTAGTCGCCATTCTGGCTGTCTTTTTGGCCATTGTGGCGTATTATGCAGGCAAATATCAGGAGGATACCCGATACAGCGCCGGTGAGATTTCTCAGGCGCTGGTGCAGGATGATCGCGGCTACCATCTCGACGGAGAACATACAGAGTCGGAATGGCTGCGCGGATACGAATGGGCCATGCTGCTGGACGAGCAGGGCCATGTGGTCTGGCAGTACGACCTCCCGCCCCAATTGGACCGCACTTATACCCTCACCGAGGTGGCCTCTTTCAGCCGGTGGTATCTGGACGATTATCCGGTGTTCAGCTGGATCACCGGGGATGACCTGCTGGTGTTGGGGCGTACCCCGGATACGGTGTTCCGGTACAGTTTCTATTCCTATACCGAGTTGTTCAGGGGCATTTATCGCGGCATTGTTCCCACACTGCTGGCCATCGTGGCGCTGATCGTGGCCGGGTGCATGGTGTTCAGCTGGCGGGGCGCCAAGGCGCTGACCGACGTGGCCTGCGGACTGGATGCGTTGGCCGCCGGGAGAACGGTCCAGCTGCCGACAACCGGGTTTACTGCCGAGGTGGCGCAAAAGCTGAACCAGACCAGCGCTCTTTTACAGCATCAGAACGAAATCATTGCCCGGCGGGACGCCGCCCGCACCGACTGGATCGCCGGGGTCAGCCATGATATCCGCACGCCGTTGTCCCTGATCTTCGGCTACGCGGAACAGCTGGAGCATGACCCGGCGCTGCCGCCGGACCGGCAGGCCAAAGCGGCTGCCATCCGCACCCAGGGGCAGACCATCCGCCACCTGATCGAAGATCTGAACCTGACCAGCAAACTGCAATACAACGCCCAGCCTTTGCGCCGGACATCGGTCCATGCGGGGGAGCTGCTGCGCCGGGCAGTCACCGATTTCTGCAATTCCGGCGCAGGGGAGAGCTGCACCCTGAATTTTGATATGGCCCCCGGGGTGGAAGTGCTGAACCTGAACGTGGACGAGGCCCTGCTGGGACGGGTCTTCTCCAACCTGCTGGGCAACAGCGCCCGCCATAATCCGGGATGCGAAATGTCCGTTGAGGCAAAGAGCACAGGACAGGAACTGACTGTGGTCATTACCGACAACGGCAGCGGGTATCCTCCCGATGTCCTTTCGGTGCTGGAAGGAAAACCGCTCTCCGGCCCGGCTCCCCATGTCCTGGGACTGCACATTGTGATGCAGATCATACAGGCCCATGGCGGCCGGGTGGAGTTTGGACAGAATGAGCCCCATGGTGCCCGCACCGTTCTCCATCTGCCCGTGTCGGAAGACGATAAAGAAAAAACAATATAAAAACAGGGCGCCCTGCGTCCTGTTCCGCATAAAAGCGGGGCAGGGGCAGAGCGCCCTGTTTTGATGTGGCGGCAGCGTGTGCCGGATTTACTTCATCAGTTCGCAGACCAACTGAGCATAGGCAACGGGGTCCTCAATGGGCAGACCCTCGATGAGCAGTGCCTGGTCATACAGCAGCTCGCTGTACTTGTTGATCTTGTCGGTATCGCCGGCAGCCTGGGCGGCCTGCAGTGCGGCGAACACCGGATGAGTGGTGTTCAGTTCCAGCACCTTGGTGCTTTCCATGCCTTCGGTGTTGCCGGGCATCTTGCGCAGGACCTTCTCCATCTCCATGGACAGGCCGCCTTCGCTGGACAGGCACACCGGATGGTCCTTCAAGGTCGGATTGGCCTTGACTTCCTTGATCTTGCCGTTCAGAGCGGTCTTGATGGCCTCGAACAGGTCCTTGTTGGAAGCGACCGCGTCTTCGGCTGCCTTCTTCTCCTCATCGGTGGCCAGGCCCAGATCGCCGGAGTTGATGTTCTTGAACTCCTTCTCCTTGTAGTTGTGCATGATCTGCAGGCAGAACTCATCCACATCCTCGGTGCAGAGCAGCAGGTCGTAGCCCTTGCTCAGCACCAGCTGGGCGTTGGGCAGCTTGCCCAGACGGGCTGCGTCATCGCCGGCGGCATAGTAGATGCATTTCTGGTCTTCGGGCATCTTTTCGATGTACTCATCCAGCGTGACGTACTTCTGCTCCTTGGCGGAATAGAACATCAGCAGGTCGGCCAGCAGGTCCTTGTGCATGCCGTAATCGCCGTAAACACCGAACTTGATCTGACGGCCGAAAGACTTCCAGAAGGTTTCGTACTTCTCGCGGTCGTTGACCAGCATGGCATGCAGTTCGTTCTTGATCTTCTTTTCCAGACTGTTGCGGATCAGGCGCAGCTGGCTGTCCTTCTGCAGGGTCTCACGGCTGATGTTCAGGCTCAGGTCCTCGCTGTCCACAACGCCCTTGATGAAGCTGAAGTAGTCGGGCAGCAGGTCGGCGCACTTGTCCATGATCAGCACGCCGGAAGCATACAGCGCCAAGCCCTTCTCGTATTCCTTGGTGTAGTAGTCGTAAGGCGTGCGGCCGGGCACAAACAGCAGCGCCGTATAGGTCGCGGTACCCTCGGTACGGGAGGTGATGACACGCAGCGGATCGGTGTAATCATTGAAACGGCTCTTGTAGAACTCGTTGTAGTCCTCGTCCTTCAGATCCTTCTTGTCGCGCTTCCAGATGGGCATCATGCTGTTCAGAGTATCCAGCTCGGTGTAGGTCTCCCACTCGGGCTTGTAGTCGTCACCGGCGTCCTCCGGCTTCGGCTTCTGACGGCTCTTCTCGCGGTACATGGTGATGGGGTAGTGGACGTAATCGCTGTACTTCTTCACCAGGTCGGCCAGGGTGTACTCTTCCAGATAGTGGCTGTAATCCTCGTTTTCACCGTCCTCTTTCAGGACCATGATTACGTCGGTACCCACTTCGTCCTTTTCGGCGGGGGTCAGGGTGTAGCCTTCCACACCCTTGGACTCCCACTTCCAGGCCTCATCGGCGCCCAGAGCGCGGGAAATGACCGTCACTTTGGATGCGACCATGAAAGCAGAGTAGAAGCCGACGCCGAACTGACCGATGATGTCGATGTTCTCGTTCTGGTTCTCCTGCTTGAAATCCAGGCTGCCGGACTTGGCAATAGTACCCAGGTTCTTTTCCAGTTCTTCCTTGGTCATGCCGATGCCGTTATCGCTGACGGTCAGGGTGCGGGTGTCCTTGTCGGCGGCAATATGGATTTTCAGGTCTTCCTTGTTTACGCCGATGCTGGTGTCGGTCAGGGACTTGAAATACAGTTTGTCGCAGGCATCCGAAGCGTTGGAGATCAGCTCGCGCAGAAAAATCTCCTTGTTGGTGTAGATGGAATTGATCATCAGGTCCAGAAGCTTTTTGCTTTCGGCCTTGAACTGATGCATAGCCATGATAGAATCGACCTCTTCTTTATCTGAAATTTCTTTGTACCGAGCATATTAGCACTCGATCCAATTAAGTGCTAACGATAGTGTAGCACTCTATGGTACAAAGTGCAAGTGCAAACCTGGCTTTTTACAAAAAATTCAAAAACGTGCAAATCCCCCTTTTCAAACGGGATGGTTTGCGCTATCCTATTGGTTGAACAAAACACAAAATCTCGATGTAAAACAGGATGAGGAAGTGTACCAATGTCCATTCGTGGTGATCAGGCTTACAATAATTTTATGAAGGGGTATAACTGTGCACAGTCTGTGGCACTGGCGTTCGCTGATGAGATGCATATGACGCCGGAACAGGCGCTGACCGTATCCGCCGGTTTTGGCGGCGGTGTGGGCCGCCTGCGGGAGGTCTGCGGTGCGTTCTCCGGCATTGTGCTGGTGCTGGGGGTTCTGTACGGCAGCCCGGACCCGTCCCAGAAGACGGCCCTTTACACCGAAGTCCAGGCTCTGGCGGAACGTTACCGCACGGAAAACGGCGGCGGCAGCATCGTCTGCCGGGAACTGCTGGGCCTGGCCAAGCCTGAGGGCAGCCCGGTGGCCAGCCCACGCACCCCGGAGTACTACAAAAAGCGCCCCTGCCCGGAACTGGTCCGCCTGGCGGCAAACATTCTGGATGAGTATATTACAGCCCATCCTCTGCCCGAACACAAGTAAAAGAGGGAGATGCAACCAATATGCGTCTGTATGAGTATGGTTTGCCCGGCGGGGCAAAACTGACGGGATACCTGCGGGAACCCGCCGAACATATGCCGGATTATGCGGTGCGGCCGGGTGTCCTGATTTTGCCCGGCGGCGGGTACAGCCATGTGGGCGAGCGGGAAGGCGACCCTGTCGCCATGAATTTCCTGAATGCGGGATATCAGGTATTTATCC
>DXNX01000011.1:0-8182 GCA_019413245.1 Oscillospiraceae bacterium | reverse complement strand
TGCAGCATTGTATCTGGACCCCAAGCGCCTGGCGGTGTGTGGCTTTTCGGCTGGCGGGCACCTGGCAGCGGCCACGGCCATGCTGGCGGAACACCCTGAAGTTTGTGAAGCACTGGGAACGGATGGAAAACAACTGGTGCCCGATGCAGTCGTGCTGGGGTACTCGGTCATTACCGCCGGTCCGTTTGCGCACAGAGGCTCCATTGAAAATCTGGCAGGGGATGACCGCGCACTGCAGGAGCTGTTCAGCCTGGAAAATCAGGTCCGTCCCGACCTTCCGCCTTTCTTTATCTGGCACACCGTGGCGGATGAATTGGTTCCGGTGCAGAACTCACTGCTGCTGGCCGATGCACTGGGAAAATGCGGTGTACCCTATGAGCTGCATCTGTTTGCCAACGGAGTGCACGGCAGCAGTACCTGCACCCGGGAAGTGAACCAGCCCAATCCCCATAATGCGTCCTGGCTGCCGTTGTGCATCGACTGGTTGGCCGATGTTTTTGACTATCACCTGAATTGAGGAGGCGTTTTTCGGCCATGAAGATTTTTTTCTATACACTGCGTGAATTTGACGAATTGCCGTACTGCGAAACGTTCAAACAGAAGTATGGCATTGACTACGCCTGGACTTCCGAGCCGCCGCGCCCGGAAAATCTGCATCAGGCCGAAGGCTGCGACGCGGTGAGCACCAACCCCTGTGAGGTGCGCCCCGAATACCTGAAGACCTTTGCCGAGATGGGCGTGCGGTATCTGCCCTGCCGCAGCATCGGGTATGACCACATTCCGCTGGAGGCTGCCAAGGAGTGCGGCATGCGTGTCTCCCACAGCCAATATCCTCCGGAAGGTGTGGCCAACTATACCATCATGCTCATGCTGATGGCCACCCGCAAGATGAACCAGATCATGCTGCGGGCTGCTGCGCAGGACTACTCTCTGCCCGGCAAGATGGGAAAGGACCTGTCCAGCTGCACCATCGGCGTTATCGGCACCGGCAAGATCGGCCGCACGGTCATCAACCATCTGTCCGGGTTCGGCTGCCGCATCCTGGCCTATGATCTGTACCCCAACGAGGATGTGTGCAAGGTGGCCGAATACGTTGATCTGGATACGCTGTATGCGGAAAGTGATGTCATCACCCTGCATCTGAACGCCACACCGGAAAACCATTATCTCATCAATGAAGCTGCCATCAAAAAGATGAAGAAAGGCGTTATCCTCATCAATACCGCCCGCGGCACCCTGATCGAGCCGAAGGCGCTGGTCTGCGGCCTGGAATCCGGCAAGATCGGCGGCGCCGGTCTGGATGTGGTGGAGGACGAGAACGGCATCTGCTACTACAACCGCACCGGCGAGGCCCTGGCTAACCGGGAACTGGCACTGCTGCGCAGCTTCCCCAACGTTATTGTCAGCCCGCACACGGCGTTCTATACGGATGTGAATGTGGCCAGTATGGTGCAGAGTGCGTTTGAGGCGGTCAGCAACTTTGAAGCCGGACGTCCCGAACCCAACGAGGTGCAGCTGTGAGCCTGGAGCCCGGCCGTACCGGAGAACCCGAGCTGATGGCAGAGCTGGAAGCCTGTCCGCGGCTGAAACCGGGGGATGACTTTGCGTTTGCCTGTGCGGGCTGCGGCGATTGCTGCCGCAACCGTCGGGATCTGGTCTTGTCCGGCCTGGACTTGTACCGCCTGGCGCGGTGGATGCGTCTGCCGCCCCGGGTGGTGGCGGAAGCCTTCTGCCGCCGGGAAATCGGGCAGCAGTCCTGCCTGCCGGTTTTGGTGCTGCGGCCTTCGGCTCGCACGGGGCACTGCCCCTTCCTGGAAGGAGATGGCTGTGCCATCCATCCGGCCCGGCCGCTGGCCTGTGCGCTGTATCCGCTGGGACAGTCCATCGACCCGGACACTGCCCGTGTGGAGTATTTCCCGCAGCTGCCGCTGTGCGGAACGCAGGCACCCGGACGTACCCTGTCGGAATATCTGGAACACGCCGGTGTGACGGAGCGGGCGGGGACCGATGCTTCCTGGGCGGTGGAATGTACCCGCCTGTCTGATCTGCTTCATCAGGCAGGGGGCAGGGAACACCCCCGGTTTATGCCGGCGGTGCGCCGTATCGAGCGGGCCCTTTATTATGATTACTCTACCCGGGATGAGTTTTATCCCCAGTTCCGGGATAATCTGACGCAGCTGGTCCCTGTTTTGCGGACCTTGCTGGGAATTACGCCGTAAACAAAAAAATAAGCATCCCTGTTCTGTGGACGTCGTGAACCACGGAACGGGGATGCTTTTTATTATAAGTTGTGGGAAGAAAAATCAGCAGCAGAAGAACCCGCCGCGGCCACAGCAGCAGATACTGCACAGGTTGCACATGATGAGGTACAGCCATGCCTGCAGGCAGAAGTTGCCCTGCTGCATGCGGGAACCGGGCTGGGTGTAGGCCTGCTGATAGGTGGAGTAGGTGCGGCCGGGATTCTGCAGCCGGTCCAGCAGCCGCTGGTATTCGTAGTTGTTGGGTTCCATATTTACGGCGGTGCGGGCCTCGTTCTGGGCGTTGATGTTGTTGCCTAGCCCGGAATTGGCCAGTGCCGCGTAGTAATGCCAGCGGGCGGTGCGGTCTGCTGTGGGTACACTGTTCAGCACGTTGAGAGCTTCGGTGTAATAGCCATTGCGTATATAGTTGTTGGCCGCCTGCATCTCGGGGGACTCCCGTCCGGTGTTGCTGCGGGTCTCGTAGCCGCCGAATCCGAAGGGATCAAACCCGAACCCGCCGAACCCGAAGGGGTCCTGGTATCCGGTATTCTGCTGGCTGTACCCGCCGTAGCCACCGGAAGACCGGCCCGGCCCGTATCCGCTCTGCGACTGACGGCTGCCGCCGCCCGAGCGCAGGCGCATGATCTCGCTGTATGCGGCCTGTACTTCCTTGAACTTGTCTTCGCAGGTGGGGTCGTCGGGATGCAGGTCGGGATGGTACTGTTTGCACTTCTGGCGATATGCTTTCTTGATGGTCTCCTCGTCAGCCCCCGGCTGGATGCCCAATACGCTGTACGGATCGGTCATTCGTCTTGCTTCCCCTTCCTTGCTTTGCCGGGCTTGCTGCGCATGGCCTTGACCAGCGCGTACTTACTCCATACCCCGGCGTAAATTGTATTATGCAGCAGCTGCCCTTCCGGTGTGTCGGTCAGAATGGGCAGCAGGTTGAAATTCTGGGCGCACAGGCCCATCTGCTGCGTCAGCAGTTCGTGGCAACGCTCCTCGAATCCGGCCTTGTCCGTGCCGAATGTTTCGGCGGTGGCGGCCAGGGCATTGAAGCTGCCGTGACGTTTGTCTTTTTTCAAATCGTCATAGGCGTCCATCAGATAGATGAATCCACCCAGCCCCCGTCCCAGACCGTCCAGAGTGGGAGCCCACATGTCGTCCCGGTAGCAGAACACAGCGCCCAGCAGCGCGCCAAAACAGTTACACAGCGCATCCAGATCGGTGCTGCCGGCGCTTTCCAGCCTGTTCAGCTCATCCAGATGTGTTTCGATGGCGCTGCATTGCCGCGGCCAACGCTGCCGGATCTCGGCCAGCGGACCTTCCAGCCGGCGGGCGGCCAGCAGACCGGCACGGCTGTGGTCATCCTGCCAGTTGTCCAGGTAATTGTAATAGGCCAGTGCCACGGTCATGTCGGCAGCGTATTCCAGATGCTCGTTGGCAGCCCTGGGACGGGCTTTCAGCGGGTGCGGCACACACCGCCCGGCGGAAAATTCGGTTTTCGGCTCATACAGGGCGCTCAACAGCAGCGCGGCGAAGGTCATGTCGTAGGAAAGTGCCATCCGGGCCGCTGTACCATACCGGGCCAGGGACTGACACAGTCCGCAGTAATAGGCCTGATAACAGTCCATGGCCTCTTTGTCCAGCCCTTTGCGATAGATCGTAACATATCCGAACACGCAGCGTCAACCTTTCCGGCCGTAAAGTAAATCAGCTCTTTTTGATAAAGCTGGTGCCGCATTTGGGGCAGGTGATGGAAATTCGGCCCCGTCCGCGCGGCACCCGCAGCTGCTGGCGGCAGCGCGGGCAGCGGTAGTAGTGATAGGTCTTGCGCATGGCAAACCGGGTCTTTACGCCGCCGAACCAGGAGACGACGGCATTGCGCTTTTCCCAGTACCAGCGGTTTTCGGCAATGCGCTTGGCATGGTTGCGGCTGAACATGCGGACATAGGAATAGATCAGCATGGCAAAACCGATGATGTAGAACAGCACCCCGAACAGACCGGGCAGGAACAGCCCCAACACCAAAAATACCAGCGAGGCGATGGCCAGGAACTGATTGAATTGGTCGCCGCCGTACCGTCCGGACATAAAACGCTGAAACCAGGCTTTCATCTTAATACACGCATCCTTCTTGTAAACATTGTAAAAATCAGGTTCGGGCCTTATTATGCCATGAATTTGTGGTCAAATCGTGAACAGGAAGGAAACAGAATATAAACAACCGGAGCAAAAATGTCTGTCTGGCCGGAAACTCAGGCCTTGCCCCGCTGTAACAAGACGATGGTCTCACAATGTTTTGTCCGGGGGAACAGGTCCACCGGCTGGATGGTTTCGGGATGGTATCCTGCATCCGCCAGCGCCCGGGTATCCCGGGCGGCGGTGGCGGGATTGCAGCTGACCATGACGATGGTGCGCGGCGCCATGTCCACCAGGGCTTTCAGGGTTGCTTCATCGCAGCCCTTGCGGGGCGGATCTACCACGATCACATCGGGCCGGGCGCCCTCGGCAGCAAAGCGGGCAGCGGCGGTGCCGGCATCCATGCAGTAGAAGTCGGCCTGCTCGGCATGCAAGCCCAGGCGGGCGGCCGTTTCCTTGGCGGCGTCCACCGCCTGGGGCACAACCTCTACTCCCACCAGCCGGCGGCAGTCGGGCAGCATGGAAAGCCCGATGGTGCCCATACCGCAATACAGGTCCAGCAGAAAATCATCCGGGCGCAGGGCTGCATACCGGCGGGCCGTGGCATAGAGCAGCTCAGCGGCAGGGGTGTTGACCTGGTAGAATTCGTGCACGCCCATGCGCAGGGGGACCCCGGCCAGGGTGTCCTCAATAACGCCGGGACCCAGCACCGTGCGGGTGCTTTGCCCCAGAATCACATTGGTGCGGGCGGTATTGCGGTTGACAAGAACCGTGGTCAGCTCGAATTCTTTCTGCAGGGTTTCACAAATGTCTGCCTCGTGGGGCAGGCCGTTGCCATTGACCACAAAGCAGAGCAGCCGTTGTCCGCTGTGCCAGCCCTGCCGCATATATAAGTGGCGGATGCGACCCTTCCCGGTTTCCTCGTTGTAAGGCTCTACGCCGTATTCCTCAAACAGGGCACAGGCGCGGGCGGCCAGGGCGTTCATCCAGTCCGGCTGCAGGCGGCAGTCGGGCGTTTTGATGATACGGTGACTGCGTCCGGCATAAAAACCGGTGACGATATGCCTGTCGCTGTCCCGGCCCACCGGCAACTGTACCTTGTTGCGGTAGCGCTCCTCCAGCGGGGAAGGCAGCACGTCTGCCACTGGGGTGTCCAGCCCGCCCAGACGGGTAAAGGCGTCCCGTACAAACCCGGTCTTGGCCGCACATTCGGATTCATAGGTGATGTGCCGCAGGCTGCATCCGCCGCATGGACCGCACACCGGACAGTCCGGCTCGCACCGCCCGGGCCCGGGGACCAGCAGTTTTTCCACCCGGGCAAAGGCGTAGCTCTT
The DNA here is from genome assembly GCA_019413245.1 of Oscillospiraceae bacterium. GTDB lineage: Bacteria > Bacillota > Clostridia > Oscillospirales > Ruminococcaceae > Gemmiger. The sequence goes on along the minus strand of DXNX01000011.1, from coordinate 2,466 downwards.
CAGGGACTTGGTGACCCGGGCGGCGATTTTGTCTCCCGGGGCGGTGCCGGGCACGAACACGGCCATGCCCTCGTAGCGGCCCACACCGCTGCCGTCACTGGAAAGGGAATCAATGCTCAGTTCAATGAGCTGGTTCTTTTTCAGAACAGATGAGGTCTGGTTCGGCATAATACTCCTCTTCAAGATGCAAATGGTGAATACACAGAAAACAGGCTCAAAACGCTGCGGGGCGCGGCGCTTTGAGCCGGTAATTACAGCTGGGGATCTTTTTCCAGCGCGGCCAGATACTTGCTGGGCGGCACGCCCTTGACCTTCTTGAATACGCGGGAAAAATAAAATTGATCAAAAAATCCAACCGAAACAGCGATCTCCGCAATGGAAAGGTGGCTGTTTTTCAACAGGGAGCAAGCCTCGCTGATGCGATACCCGGTCAGATAATCAATTGGGCTCTGTCCCACATTGGCCATGAACACCCGGTACAGATGGCTGCGGCTCACGCCCACAGCCTTGGCAATGTCGTCCACCGAAATGTCATGGGAATAGTTGAACTGGATGTATTTGATGGCGGCCAGTACATACTGACTGCTGGAACTGCCGGGATTGGGCATGGTGTCCCGGGCTTCTTTCATCAGCTGCGCCATGAACAGATACAGATACCCGGTCATCAGCGCTTCACACTGAGGTTCCGGCCCGCGGGATAGATAAATATTGTACAGGGCTTCCCGCACGCTCTGCGGGTCCTTGCAGTGGTGCAGGGGATGCTGGTCGGTGAAAGGGGTCTGCTGCACCAGTTTGTTGGCGCAGGCACCGTTGAACCCTACCCAGTAATATTCCCAGGGCTCGGTTTCGTCCGCTGCATAGGTGATGAGCTGATTGGGCTTGGCCAGGAACAGGTCACCCTCCTGCAGATTGAAAGCGGCACCGCCCACCTGATACACACCCTTGCCGGCCACCACCAGATGAATCAGATAATGGTCACGCACGCCGGGACCCCAGGTATGGCCGGGCTGACAGCACTCGTGCCCGCAGTTGAAGATGGAAAGTTCCACATTATCGGTATAGCTTTGTTTATAGGATTGCTTGAGCAGGTTTGCCATGATTTGCCCCCAAATGGAAGTTGCGGCGCGTGCCGCGGGTTTCTTTTATTATAACAAGTCATTCATCAAAAGTCCATAATCTCGTTGAAAAAAACTGTTTACTTAACGGTAAAATTTGTTATACTGAGTATAGATAGAGCTTCTGTGCGCAGAAGCTGCCAAAAAGTGCAAGGCTTTTTTGTGCATATTGCCAAGCCTGACACAAACGGGAGGGTGTTACCATTATGGCTATTTCCAGCGTTCTTAAAAAGCAGATTCAGGACGGCGCCTATGACAACGCTTTTGCCAAGCTGTATGCGGCAGACCAGGCGGTCGTTGCTGCCCAGCGTGCGCGGTATATCAAAACGATTGAGAACTTTGAAAAAGAGTTCGGTGCAGACCGTGATGTGCGGCTGTACTCGGCACCGGGCCGTACCGAAATCGGCGGCAACCACACCGACCATAACAACGGTGTGGTCATGGCGGCGGCGGTCAATCTGGACATCATTGCCGTGGTGGCCAAGAACGATGACAATACCGTGCGCTTTATCTCCGAAGGCTTCGGCAAGATCGATGACATCGACCTTTCCATCCTGACTCCGCAGAAGCCCGAAGCAGAACACAGCGTTTCTCTGATTCGTGGCGTGGCTGCCGGTATCGTGAAAGAAGGCGGCAAGGTCGGCGGATTCGACGCCTATTCCACCAGCGATGTGCTGCGCGGCTCCGGCCTGTCCAGCTCTGCTGCCTTCGAGGTGTGCGTGGGGGCCATCTTCCGTGGGGAGTATAACGACAACGATATGACCCGCCTGAATCAGGTGGAAATCGCCAAGATCGGTCAGTATGCCGAGAACGTATTTTTCGGCAAGCCGTCCGGCCTGATGGACCAGACTGCCTGTGCTGTGGGCAGTGCCATCACCATCGACTTCAAGGACCCCACGGCTCCCATCGTCAACAAGGTGGATTTTGACCTGGCCGGCAAGGGCTTTGCGCTTTGCATCAGCGATACCAAGGGCAGCCATGCCGACCTGACCGATGACTATGCTGCCATCCGCCGTGAGATGGAATCGGTGGCTGCCTGCTTCGGCAAAAAGGTCCTGCGCGAGGTGGATGAGGATACTTTCATTGCCGCCATTCCCGAAGTGCGCAAGAAGGTGGGCGACCGCGCTGTGGTGCGTGCCATCCATTTCTATAACGATTGCCGCCGTGCCGGTGAGCTGTGCGATGCCGTCAAGAATGATGACTTCGACCGTTTCCTGCAGCTGATTCTGGAAGGTGGACATTCCAGCTTTGAATATAACCAGAATGCATACAGCATCAAGAACGTGAAAGAGCAGGGCGTGCCTCTGGCCCTGGCCACCAGCCAGCGTGTTCTGCAGGGCCGCGGTGCCTG
>DXNX01000109.1 GCA_019413245.1 Oscillospiraceae bacterium | reverse complement strand
TTCAGCTTCTATCCCACCAAGGGGTGCGGGGCTTTCGGGGATGCGGGCTGCCTGACCACCAACGACCCCGACCTGGCCGACCGCTGCCGGGTCTTCCGCAACTACGGCAGCCGGGTCCGCTACCAGAACGAGGTGGTGGGCGCCAACAGCCGCCTGGATGAGCTCCAGGCCGGGCTGCTGCGGGTCAAGCTGACCCATCTGGAGGAGTTCAACGCCGAGCGCTGTCGCCTAGCCGCCCGGTACGACGCCGAACTCACCAACCCCTGCCTGCAAAAACCCAAGATCCGTCCCGGCGCCGACAGCAGCTGGCACCAGTATGTGGTGCATCTGCCCGGCTGCCGCGACCGTATGGCCGATTACCTGAAAGAAAAGGGCATCGGCACCATCATCCACTATCCCATCCCGCCCCATCTGAGCCAGGCGTATGCCTGCCTGGGCCACAAAAAAGGCGATTTCCCGGTGGCTGAGCGCTACGCCGACGAGGTCCTCAGTCTGCCCATGTACAACGGTATGACCGAGGACGAGCAGACCTATGTGATTGAGGCCATCAATGCCTTTCACTAATTACAAGGGGTAATATCATGAACAAAAATGACAGCGCGTATTTTATTGAGTTCGCCGAACACGGGGACGAGCGGGGCAACCTGGTCGTGGTGGAAGGCGAGCGGGATGTGCCCTTTGCCATCCAGCGCGTGTTTTACATCTACGGGTCGGACACCGACATGGTGCGCGGTCAGCATGCCAACCGCAAGAGCCAGTTCGTGCTCATCAATGTGGCGGGGCAGAGCAAGGTCAAGGTGATGGACGGTCTGGGCAACGAGGCCGTTTTCTGCCTGAACCGGCCCCGCACCGGGGTGTACATCCCCACCATGGCGTGGAAGGAAATGTATGATTTCAGCCCCGACGCCGTGCTGCTGTGCCTGGCCAGCGAACACTACGACGAGAGCGAGTACATCCGGGATTTTGATGCCTTTGAGGCGGAGATCCGGGCCAGAACGCCGGAACTTCACGACTGAAACGCAGGAGGAAAGTAGGACCATGCCACAACGGATGGACCAGTACAAAAGCATGGCCGGGCACTTTGTGCAGTACCGGCCGCTGATCCGGGAACTGGTGACCCGGGATCTGAAGGTCAAATATCGCCGCAGCTTCCTGGGATATGTGTGGAGCATCCTGAACCCGCTGCTGATGATGACGGTGCAGACCATCATTTTTTCCTATATGTTCCGCACCGACATCCCCAATTACCCGCTGTACCTGATCTGCGGCAACACCCTGTTCACCTTCTTCAACGAGAGCGCCAACATGGGCATGGTGTCCATTCTGACCAGCGCTTCCCTCATCAAGAAAGTGTACATTCCCAAGTATATTTTTCCCCTGAGCCGGGTCACTTCCAGCTTTGTGAATATGAGTTTCAGCCTGGTGGCTGTCCTGCTGGTCATGGTGTTCACCCGCTCGCCCTTCTACTGGACCATCTGCCTGTTCTGGGTGCCGCTGGTGCTTCTGTTCCTGTTCTGCTGCGGCATGGTGCTGGTGTTGTCTGCCCTGACGGTCTATTTCCGGGATATGCAGTATCTGTTCGGCATCGTGACCCTGGCCTGGATGTATGCCACGCCCATCTTCTACCCCATTGAGCAGCTGCCCGGCTTCGCCCAGAAGCTCATGCGCCTGAACCCGATGTACCATTTTATCAACCTGTTCCGCAACCTTGTGATGTACGGCAACATCCCCGGCCCCAATACCTGGATCGCCTGTGCGGTGTCCAGCCTGCTCATGCTGGGCCTGGGCCTGTGGGTGTTCCGCAAGCTGCAGCGCAACTTTATCCTGTATATTTAAGGGGGACCACCGATGCAAGGGAACACACCGCCCGTGGTGGTGGATGTCGATCACGTTTCCATGCGCTTCAACCTGGCGCAGGAAAAAACCGAGAGCCTGAAAGAGTATCTGCTCAAGATGGTGCGCGGTCAGCTGATGTTCAATGAATTCTATGCCCTGAAAGATATATCCTTCCAGGTGCGCAAGGGAGAGTCGGTGGCGCTCATCGGCCGCAACGGCTCCGGCAAGAGCACCATGCTCAAGGTGGTGGCCGGCGTCATGTACCCCTCTCAGGGGGCGTGCAACGTCAACGGAAGCATTGCACCCATGATCGAGCTGGGCGCCGGCTTCGACATGGACCTCACCGCCCGGGAAAACATCTACCTGAACGGCGCTGTGCTGGGCCATGACCGTGCCTATATGGACGAACATTTCAAGGATATTGTGGACTTTGCCGAACTGTGGGATTTTGTGGATGTGCCGGTGAAGAACTTCTCCTCCGGCATGGTCACCCGTCTGGGGTTCGCCATTGCCACCGAAGTCACCGCCGATCTTCTGGTGGTGGATGAGGTGCTGGCTGTGGGCGACTTCATGTTCCAGCACAAGTGCCTCATGCGCCTGAATGAGATGCTGCAGAAGGGCACCACCCTGCTGTTTGTGAGCCACAGCTCCGAGCAGGTGCGCATGCTGTGCAAGCGGGCCATCTGGCTGGACCACGGTGTGGTCCGGGGGGACGGTCCCGCCGACGAAGTGTGCACCATGTACGAACAGGCTATGCAGAACGGGGAAGCCTGACCCCTTTTTACAGTTCCAAGCCGCCCGCGGGGCGGCTTTTTGCATTGCGGACGGTCTTGCAATCGGGCCGGGGCCGTGATACAGTATTTACCAAACAAGTCCTTTTGCACATCCCAACGGAAAGGAATCCTATGGAGGAAGTCAGAAAAAAGATCAAAAATCTGCTGCAGTTCGTCTTCAGCCGCCTGGTGGTGACCATCCTGCTGTTGCTGCTGCAGGTCATCTGGATGTTCGTGCTGTTCCATGAGCTGACCGCCTATGCCAGCTGGATCAACTTCCTTTGCCTGGCCATCAGTATCATCATGTGCGCGGCCCTCATCCGGCAGGATTCCACCGTGCCGGAATTCAAGATCAGCTGGATGGCCCTGTTCATGCTCATGCCGGTACAGGGCGGTCTGCTGTACCTGATGTGGGGCGATCACCGCCCCGCCTACCGTCTGCGCCGCAAGCTGGAAAAGGCCGGCAAGCGCATCCGGCCCCTGCGCACCGATGCCCCCGGCCCCTATGCGGCCCTGGAGGCCACCGACTCCAGGGCCGCCCGCACCGCCGATTACCTGCGCAAACAGGGCGGATTCCCTCTGTACGGGGACACCGACGTGACCTATTATTCCTCCGGCGAAACCATGTTCCCGGCCATGCTGGCCGCTATGGAAGGAGCCGAACACTATATCTTTGTGGAATTCTTCATCATTGCCCAGGGCAAGATGTGGGACGCGGTGCATGAGGTCCTCCAACGCAAGGCCGCCCAGGGGGTGGACGTGCGGGTCATCTACGATGACGCCGGCAGTGTGACCCGCCTGCCGGTGGGGTACTGGCGCAAGCTGGAGGAGGAGGGCATCCAGGCGCTGCCCTTCAACCCCTTTGTGCCCATGGTCAACCTGGTCATGAACAACCGCGACCACCGCAAGATCCTGGTGGTGGACGGTAAGGTGGCCTTTACCGGCGGCATCAACCTGGCGGACGAGTACATCAACAAGATCCGCCGCTTCGGCCACTGGCGGGACGCCGGCGTGCGGCTGTGCGGCCCCGCGGCCTGGAGCTTTGCCACCATGTTCCTGGAATTCTGGACCGCCAACCGCCCCCAGAGCGACGAGCGGGCGGTGCCACACCCCCAGATGCCCCGGGGCATCCAGCATACCGGGCTGGTGCAGCCGTTCTGCGATACCCCGGTGGACGATGAATGTGTGGCCAAGAACGTATATCTGGAGATGATCAACCAGGCCCAGCGGGAGCTGTTCATCACCACCCCGTACCTGATCCTGGACAACGATATGCTCACCGCCCTGTGCCTGGCCGCCAAGCGCGGGGTGGATGTGCGGGTGTATACCCCGGCCATCCCGGACAAGAAAAGCATCTACCAGCTGACCCGCAGCTATTTCCCGGTGCTCATCCGGGCCGGGGTCAAGATCTTCACCTACACCCCCGGTTTCCTGCACGAAAAGAACTGGCTGTGTGACGGGCGCATCGGGGCGGTGGGTTCCATCAATCTGGATTACCGCAGCCTGTATCTGCACTTTGAATGCAGTGTGGTGCTGTACGGCTGCAAGGCCCTGAAGGACCTGCGGGCCGACATGATGGATGTTGAGGAAAAGAGCCATCTGGTGGATTTGAGCGAATGCCGCACCGGCTGGTTCGGCACCCTGCTGTCCGCCGCGCTGCGCCTGCTTGCTCCCCTGTGCTGAGAAAAAAGAATTTCGGATTGCCCCCCGGCAGAGTGCTTTCTGCCGGGGGCTTTTGTATGCCGCGGCAAAAATCAGACCGGAATTTTATGCAAACCGACGGTTGACAACCTATGGTTGTTGGTTTATACTGCATTTACAGAAAACAGTAACATAACGACAGGCAAATGCCGAAGGAGGAACTATGAACAATCGGGAAAAGATCAAGTGGCTGGAACAGTACCGGCACGAACAGAGCCGCCTGCGGCTGCTGTGCAGCGAGCTGGACGCCCTGCGTGCCCAGGGGCGGGACTTGTGCCGGGTACGGGACGGCAGCGAGGACGCCCCTCTGCCGGACTGGCTGGCCAGGGACCTGGCCCAGGCCCGGCAGGAGATGGAAAGCCAGGCGGCCCGGTGTGTGCTGCTGCGCCGCCGCATGGTGAAAGCCATTGCCCGGCTGGAGGACGAGCGGCAGCGGGAGGTGCTGTGCCGTCGCTTTTTGCAGGGGCAGACCGCCGCCGAAGCCGCCGACGAGATGGGCGTGGTGCCCCGGCGGGTGGAACAGCTGCAGACCGAGGGGGTGCGGCTGCTTGCCGTAGATTTACAGGAAACCGGAACGGAAACGGCACGCCATGGCCGTCTGAGGGGGACAAAGTGATCTTTCGGTCTTGTTTCGTATCTGTTTCTTACAGAATACGGTAACGCTTTGTTGAATTTTCGGGCCGCGGCGTGGTAGGCTAATGGTGCGGAAAGGGGGATGGACGATGGAAGAGGCAATCACGCCCGACCGGGTGCTGGACGAGCTGGCGGACATCGCCTTTGCCGACCTGCGCGGCGGCGACCTGCCGGTGAAGGCGGCGGACAAGCTGCGGGCGCTGGAAATGATCTACCGCTACCTGGGCATGGGAGATGGCGCAGGCAGCGACGAGGGGGTGGTCATCGTGGATGGCGAATGACCCCTGCACAGGAAAGGAGGAACCGTACATCCGAGTACGACTGAAAGATGTGATCGCCCCGGTGTTCTGGGACGTCCACTGTGCGGTGCGCCGGGGCGAGGTGCAGGAGCTGGTGCTGAAAGGCGGACGCGGGTCGGGCAAGTCCAGTTACATTTCCCTGGAACTGATCCTGCAGCTGCTGCGCCACCCGGACTGCCACGCCGTGGTGCTGCGCAAGGTGGGTGGCACCATGCGGGCCAGCGTGTACGCCCAGATCTGCTGGGCCATCGCGGCTCTGGGCCTGGGGCGCAAGTTCCGGTGCACCGTCAGCCCCATGGAGTGCACCTACCTGCCCACAGGGCAGAAGATCCTCTTCTTCGGCCTGGACGACGCGGGCAAGCTCAAGAGCGTGCGGGCACCTTTCGGGTACATCGGCCTGGCCTGGTTCGAGGAACTGGACCAGTTCGACGGCCCCGAGGAGGTGCGCAGCGTGGAGCAGAGCGTCTTCCGGGGCGGCGGGTTCAGCCTGGCCTTCAAGAGCTTCAACCCGCCCGCCATGGGCCGCAGCTGGGTCAACCGCTACGCCCTGGAACCCAAACCGGGACGGCGGGTGCTGCACTCCACCTACAAGGACCTGCCGCCCCACTGGCTGGGACCCCGCTTTCTGGCAGATGCGGAGCACCTGAAAGAGTCCAACCCCTTGGCCTACCGCCACGAGTATCTGGGCGAGGTGGTGGGCAGCGGCGCGGCGGTGTTCGACAATCTGCAGCTGGAACCCATCCCGGACGAGGCAGTCGCGGCCTTTGACCGGCTGTACCACGGGGTGGACTGGGGCTGGTACCCCGACCCCTGGGCGTACAACGCCGTGTCCTACGACCCCGCCCGGCGGACGCTGTATATTTTTGACGAGCTGACCCGCAACCGCACCCCCAACCGGGAAACTGCCCGGCTGCTGCTGGACCGGGGCGTGGGCGGGGACGAGGGCGGCTGGCTGACTGCCGATTCCGCCGAACCCAAAAGCTGTGCCGACTATCGGGCCTACGGCCTGCCCTGCCGCGCCGCCCGCAAGGGCCCCGGCAGTGTGGACCAGAGTATGAAATGGCTGCAAAGTCTGCAGGCCATCGTCATTGACCCCGGCCGCTGCCCCGACACCGCCGCCGAGTTTGCGGCCTATGAGTACGAGCGGGACCCCCGCACCGGGACGGTGCTGCCCGGCTACCCGGATGTGAACAACCACCACATCGACGCGGTGCGGTATGCGGTGGAAAGCATCTGGCGGCGCCGGGGCAGCTGATACCAAAGGAGGAACGATTGAAAACATTTCTGGAACAGGCGTTCGGCCGCTCCGACGTGACCGGCCCGGCCATGCACGCGGCCATCCGCGAATGGTTCGACCTGTATTTCGGCCGGGCCGCCCCGGGGGAGGACCCCTCCGGGCGGCTGCCGGTGCTCATTGTGGACAAGCTCTGCCGGGCCGTCTTTGCGGAGTACGAGACCCGGCTCACCGGGGCGGACTGGATGCAGGGCAATCTGCGGGCGCTGAACACGGTGCGCCGCCGTGCCTTGCAGGACGCCCTGGTGGGAGGCGAATGTCTGCTGAAACCGGTGCCCAAGGGGCAGCACTTTGACTTCGTGCCGGTGCGCCGGGATTGCTTCGCCCCGCTGGCCCGGGACGCCCACGGTCGTCTGCAGGCAGTAGGCACCATGGAACTGCTGGCCCGGGGCCCGCGGCGGTACGCCCTGCTGGAACGGCGCAGTGCCGGGGCCCAGGGGCTGTGCATCGAGACCCGCCTCTTTGAGCTGGCGGGGGAGACCCTGGGTCGGGAAGCCCCGCTCTCGGCTCTGCCCGAGACCGAGGCCCTGCGTCCCACCCTGCTGCTGCCCGGCGTGCCCGGGGTGGGTCTGGCCACCCTGCGTACCCCGCTGCTCAACTGCGTGGACGGCGGCCCCGAGGCGGTGGCCGTCTTTGCCCCGGCGGTGGGGCTTATCCACAGCCTGGGGCGCACCGAACACCAGCTGCGCCGGGAATTCGAGAACGGCGCCGCCCGGGTGTTTGCCTCGGAGGACCTGCTGGAACAGGATGCCTCCGGCCGCCGCGGCCTGCGGGACGACCTGTTCGTGGGCCTGCCCGACGACCCCGCCAACCTGGGAGTGACGGTGTACAGCCCCGCTTTGCGGGAGCAGAGCTATCTGGCCCGCAAGCAGGACATCCTGCGGGGGTGCGAGAGCCTCATCGGGCTGAAGCGGGGGCTTCTCAGCGAGGTGGAAGCCACCGAGCGCACCGCCACCGAAGTGACCGCCAGCACCGGGGACTATGACCTGACCATCCGGGATTTTCAGGCCATGTGGGAGACCGCCCTGCGGGAAGCCCTGACCCTGTGCGATGCCCTGGGCCGCGCCTACGGCCTGTGCGGCGGCGCACCCTTTGACCCGGACGCCGCCCTGACCCTGGACTGGGGCGACGGGGTGCTGTACGACCGCACCCGAACCTGGAACGAATACCTGGACATGGTGGACGCAGGCCTTCTGCGCCCTGAACTGGCCCTGGCCTGGTATTTCGGACTGCCCCACGAGACCGAGGCCGACCTGGCCGCCATCCGTGGGCGGTATATGCCCGGCACAAAGGAGGTGAAACCGGATGGAACCCAAGCAGAATGAACCCAGCACCACCCCCGCGCCTTACGCGGCGGGAACCGGCACGGCGGCCATGCTGCCCGGCCGGGAAGCCCTGGACCGCATGAGCTACCGGGAGCGCCTGGCTCTCAAGCACAGCGACCCCGCCACCTACGAACAGCTGCGCCGCGGCTGAACCTGACACCTGAAAGGAGAACAAACATATGGCAGATATGACCACCAAACTGGCGGACCTCATCGACCCCGAAGTCATGGGCGACATGGTGAGCGCCCGCATCCCCAAGAAACTGCGCGTGGCACCCTTTGCCAAGGTGGATGACACCCTGGTGGGTGTGCCCGGCGATACCATCACCG
>DXNX01000108.1 GCA_019413245.1 Oscillospiraceae bacterium | reverse complement strand
GAGCGGGGGCGGCTCTCGCCGGTGAGGGCGGCGGTGTTCAGGGAGCTTTCGCCCTCCAGCACCGTGCCGTCCAGCGGGATCTTTTCCCCGGGGCGCACCACAATGACCGAACCCACGGCCACTTCCTCCGGGTCCACCGTGCGCAGACTGCCGTCGGCTTCCTCCAGGTTAGCGCTGTCCGGCCGGATGTCCATGAGCCCCGCAATGCTGCGGCGGCTCTTGCCTACGGCGTAGCTCTGGAACAGTTCGCCCACCTGGTAGAACAGCATGACGGCCACGCCCTCGCCGTACTCGCCCAGGCACATGGCGCCCACCGTGGCCACGGCCATCAGAAAGTTTTCGTCAAAGACCTCACCATGCACCACGCCCATCACGGCCTTGCGCAGCACGTCGTACCCGATGATGAAATAGGGGATCAGGTACAGAACCGCCTGCAGCGGCCAGGGCATGCCGGCAAACACCCCACACAGAATGGCGGCCGCTGCATACAGCACCGCCGCAATGAGGATGCGGCGCAGCATTTTCTTCTGCTTTTTGGTCATGGGATGATTCCTCCTGCCCCGGGCAGAGCCGCGGGATGTATTACAGTTCGATCTCGAAATCCGGTTCGATCTTCTTGGCTGCCTTCACGGCCTGCTTCAGGATGGCATCAAACTGGCCGTCCTCGGCTTCCAGCAGCATCTTCTGGGTCATAAAGCTCACGCTGGCGTTCTGCACGCCGGGCAGGGCCTTCACGGCGGTTTCGATCTTGGCGGCGCAGTTGGCGCAGTCCACTTCGATGTTGAATTTCTTCTGCATGGTAAAATCTCCTTTTTACTCTCGTTGATGCCGGGAAAGGGTCATTCCTCCACATGTTCCATGCCCAGGGCGATCATGCTGCGGACATGGTCATCGTCCAGGCTGTAAAACACCGTCTTGCCCTCCCGGCGGAACTTGACCAGCTTGCTGGCTTTCAGCACCCGCAGCTGGTGGCTCACCGCACTCTGGGAAAGCCCCACCGCCTGGGCGATGTCGTTCACGCAGAGTTCGCTCTCGAACAGGGCGTACAGGATCTTGATGCGGGTGGTGTCCCCAAAGACCCGGAACAGCTCGGCCAGATCGTACAGCACCTCGTCGTCGGGCAGCTCGGCACACACCCTGGCCAGGGCCTCGGGATTCCCGGGGCAGTCAGGCGCGCACACCGGCAGGGTTTCGGGGGGGTTGGTTTCGTTGGGCATGGACATGGTCTGACATCCTTTCATATGAGCACTTGTTCATATGTCTGTATGATATACCCGTTCCGTTCCCTTGTCAATAGGAAAAAACGGAAAAGAGCAGCTGACCGGGCAAAAAAAACCGCCGTTCCCGGCAGGGAACGGCGGAAAACCGTGGGAGGGAGAAAAAATTCAATGGAAAACAGGCGTCCTTTCCACAAAAGAAAGCCATTTTGTGGAAAAATCAGTCCTCGGCCCAGCCCTTGGCCCGTTCCACTGCCTTGTGCCATCCGTCATACAGGCGGGTGCGGTCGGCTTCACTCATCTGGGGCTCATACAGGCGGTCCAGGGTCCACTGGCTGCGGATGTCATCCAGGTCCCGCCACACACCGGTGGCCAGCCCTGCCAGATAGGCGGCGCCCAGGGCGGTGGTTTCCCGGATCATGGGGCGGCGCAGGGTGCGGCCGATGATGTCGGACTGGAACTGCATCAGGAAGTTGTTGGCCGAAGCCCCGCCGTCCACCCGCAGTTCCCGCAGGGGCAACCCGGCGTCCCGCTCCATGGCGTGGAGCACATCCCCGGTCTGGTAGGCGATGGATTCCAGCGCTGCCCGGATGATGTGGTTGCGCCCGGCGCCCCGGGTCAGGCCCACCAGAGCACCCCGGGCGTACATATCCCAGTAGGGGGCGCCCAGGCCGGTGAAGGCGGGCACCAGATACACCCCGGCGCTGTCCGGGACCTTTTTGGCAAAATATTCGGTGTCCGAAGCCTCGGTGATCAGGTGCAGTTCATCCCGCAGCCACTGGACCACGGCCCCGCCCACAAACACGCTGCCTTCCAGCGCGTACTGGATGCGGCCGTTCAGCCCCGAGGCAATGGTGGTGATCAGGCCGTTCTGACTGCGGAACAGCTTTTCGCCGGTGTTCATCAGCAAAAAGCAGCCGGTGCCGTAGGTATTTTTGGCTTCGCCCGCCTCAAAGCAGGTCTGGCCGAACAGGGCTGCCTGCTGGTCGCCGGCAATGCCCGCAATGGGCACTTCCACCCCCTGGATGTTCATGGTGCCGTACACTTCGCTGCAGGAGCATACCTTGGGCAGCATGTTCATGGGGATGCCCAGCCGGTCGCAGATGGTCTTGTCCCAGCAGAGGTTTTCAATGTCAAACAGCATGGTGCGGCTGGCGTTGGTGTAGTCGGTCACATGGGCGGCGCCGCCGGTGAGCTTCCAGATCAGCCAGGTGTCCACCGTGCCGAACAGCAGCTTGCCTTCCTCGGCCTGCTGGCGGGCGCCGGGCACGTTATCCAGAATCCACTTGATCTTGGTGGCGGAAAAATAGGCGTCGATAAGCAGCCCGGTGCGCTGCTGCACATATTCGGTGAAGGCGGTGTCCTTCTTCAGTTCCTCACACAGGGCAGCGGTGCGGCGGCACTGCCACACAATGGCGTTGTATACCGGGCGGCCGGTCTCTTTGTCCCAGACAATGGCGGTCTCCCGCTGGTTGGTGATGCCGATACCGGCGATCTCCTGCACGTCCACGCCGCTCTTGGCCAGCACTTCCATCAGTACGCCGTACTGGCTGGAGTAGATCTCCATGGGGTCGTGCTCCACCCAGCCCGGATGGGGGTAGTGCTGGGTGAATTCTTTCTGCGCCAGCTCCACAATGTTCTGCTCCCGGTCAAACAGGATGCAGCGGCTGCTGGTGGTGCCCTGGTCCAGGGCCATCACATACTTTTTCATGGTGGGTCCTCCCGTTGTGTGCTCACATCTCCCACACCGTGCGGCTGGAGGTGGAAACGGCCACCGCTCCGGCACGGATGGCGGCCATGACTTCGTCCTTATATTTGACCAGTCCGCCCGCAATGATGGGGGTGCGGGTTTTCTGGGCCAGTTCCGAAATGACCCGGGGCATGATGCCGGGCAGGATCTCGATAAAATCCGGTTTGCCCACGTTGAGCTGGGCGGGCAGATTGTCCAGGGACAGCGAATCCAGGATAAAGGCGCGCTGAACCGTCAGCAGGTCCAGATGCCGCGCCCGGCGGATGAGGGCGGGCCGGGTGGAGATGATGCCGTCTGGATGACACAGGCTCTGCAGGGCATCCACGGCCACTTCCCGGGATGCCAGCCCCTCCACCAGATCAAGATGCACGATGGCCAGCTTGCCGCTCTGCCGGACCTTCTCCACCAGACCGGGCACGCTGACGATGGTGCCGAACAAAAGAAAAATGACCTCACAGTCACTTTGCAGCGCCTGCTCCAGCCCGGTTTCGTCCTTTACGGCAGCAATCACCGGGCAGTCCAGCAGGCGGGCGCGTTTGTCTTCCAGGGACTCCATTTTGGTAAAATCCTCCTGCCGCCGCGGCGGCCAAATAAAAAGAGTGGGGCGCACCTCTGGCCGTCCCACTCCCTACTCTTGTGAACAGATTCATTATGGCAGGTTTGCTGAAAAATGTAAAGCCATACAATCAAAAATAGCTATTCCGCCAAAAGGGCCTGCCCGCTTTTGGAGAAGTTGCCGATTCCGCGGCGGACTCTTGACAGCGGCCGGAGAGGGGTGGTACAGTAAAAATGCTGATAAGACTGCTTGTGTTCAGAGTGAAGCAGATACCGGCCCGAGGGGGGAGCGGTGTTTGCTTTGCTCTTTTTTTGTGAGCAAAAACGGGAGGCAATGTATGTATGACGTCATCATCATCGGCTGCGGCGTGATCGGTGCGGCGGCAGCCCGCCGCCTGGCGCGGTGCCGGCTGAACGTGGCGGTGCTGGAAGCCCAGAACGATGTGGCCAACGGCACCACCAAGGCCAACAGTGCCATCATCCACGCCGGATACGACCCCGAACCCGGCACCCTCATGGCCCGCCTGAATGTGGAAGGAAACCGGCAGATGGGGGACCTGTGCGCCGAACTGGATGTGCCTTTCAAGCGCACCGGCTCGCTGGTGCTGGCGTTCGGGGCGGACCAGCAGCCCAAGCTGGAAGAACTCTACCGCCGCGGCACCGCCAACGGCGTGCCCGGTCTGCGCCTGCTCTCCGGCGCCGAGGCCCGGGAACTGGAGCCTAACCTGTCCGAGACCGTGACCGGGGCGCTGCTGGCGCCCTCCGCCGGTATCGTGGACCCCTGGGGCCTGGCGCTGGCTCTGATCGAAAACGCCGTCACCAACGGGGTGGAGCTGCACCGCAGCTGCCCCGTCACCGCCGTGCGGGAAGAAAACGGTGCCTTTGTGCTCACCACCCCGAAAGGCGAGTTCACCGCCCGGTATGTCATCAATGCGGCGGGCGTGGACGCCGACAAGGTCCGCGGCCTGCTGGAAGCGCCGGACTTCACGGTGCACCCCAGCCGGGGCGAATATTACCTGCTGGACAAGACCGAGGGCAAACAGGTCAGCCGGGTGATCTTCCAGTGCCCCGGCCCCGAGGGCAAGGGCGTTCTGGTGGCGCCCACCGTCCACGGCAACCTGCTGGCCGGGCCCAACGCCGAGCCGGTGGAGGACCGCCGGGACCTGGGCACCACCGCCGACGCCCTGGACTTCGTCCGCCGCCGGGCGTTGCAGAGCGTGCCGGGACTGAACCTGCGGCAGAATATCCGCAACTTCAGCGGCATCCGGGCCAACACCGACCGGGGAGATTTCGTCATTGAGGCCAGCAAGGCCCATCCCCACTGGCTGGACCTGGCGGGCATCTGCTCTCCGGGGCTCAGCAGCGCTCCGGCCATCGCCGATTATGCGGCGGAACTGTTGGCCGAAGCGGGGCTTTCCCTGGAGGAAAAGCCCGATTTCAACCCCCGCCGTCAGGCCGTGCCCCGCTTCCGGGAACTGAACGCAGAACAGCGGGCGGAACTCATCCAAAAAGACCCCCGGTTCGGCCGGGTCATCTGCCGGTGCGAAACGGTCACCGAAGGGGAGATCGTAGCAGCGCTGCACAGCCCGGTGCCCGCCAGCACCATCAACGGCATCAAGCGCCGGTGCAATGCGGGCATGGGCCGGTGCCAGGGCGGCTTCTGCGGCCCCCGGGTGCAGGAGATCATCGCCCGGGAACTGGGCGTGCCCATGACCGATGTGCTCATGGACCAGGACGGCACCTGGGTGCTGGCCTGTGAAACCAAAACCGGAAAGGAGGTCCACTGACTATGGAAAAGCCCTATGAACTGATTGTCGTTGGCGGCGGCCCCGCCGGTCTGGCGGCGGCCTGTCAGGCCTGGGAGAAGGGACTGCGCCGCATCCTCATCCTGGAGCGGGACTCCGAACTGGGCGGCATCCTGAACCAGTGCATCCACAGCGGCTTCGGCCTGCAGCGCTTCCGGGAGGAACTCACCGGCCCGGAATATGCCGGGCGTTTCATCGAAATGCTGGCCGATACCGGTGTGGAGACCCGCTTGGATACCATGGTGTTGCAGATCGTCCCCGGCGAGAACGGCGCTCCCCATCAGGTGCACGCCGTCAGCGCCAAAGAAGGCTATCAGGTGCTGGAGACCCAGGCCGTGGTGCTGGCCATGGGCTGCCGGGAACGCACCCGGGGCGCCATTTCCATCCCCGGCGAGCGTCCCTCCGGCATCTTCACCGCGGGCGCGGCCCAGCGGTATCTGAACATTGAAGGCTATATGGTGGGCCGCCGGGTGGTCATTCTGGGTTCCGGCGACATCGGCCTCATCATGGCCCGCCGCATGACCCTGGAAGGGGCCAAGGTGCTGGCCTGTGTGGAGCTCATGCCCTATTCCGGCGGTCTGATGCGCAACATCGTCCAGTGTTTGCAGGACTTTGATATTCCTCTGTACCTCAGCCACACCATCACCGACATCAAGGGCCACGACCGGGTGGAACAGGTGACGGTGAGCGAGGTAGGCCCCGACCGCCGGCCTATCCCCGGCACCGAGATGGTCTTTGACTGTGATACGGTGCTGCTCAGCGTGGGCCTGATCCCTGAAAACGAGCTGACCCGTGCCGCCGGAGCGGACATGGACCGCCGCACCAATGGCGCCCGGGTGTACGAGAACATGGAAACCAGCATCCCCGGCATCTTTGCCTGCGGCAACGTGGTGCATGTGCATGACCTGGTGGACTATGTTTCCGCCGAGAGCGAGCGCGCCGGTGCCGCGGCGGCTGCCTATGTGCAGGGCAAGCGGGCCGGAGAGAACGCCCGCACGGTGGAATTGAAAAACGGGGATGGCGTCAGCTACACCGTGCCCCAGACCGTCCGCCCCGACGAGGCGGGCAAGACGGTGGATGTGTTTTTCCGGGTGAACCGGGTCACGGGACCCGCGGCCATCGCGGTGCGGGACGCCGCCGGCAATTCCCTGACCGGGTTCCGCCGCGCCCATCTGGCTCCCGGCGAGATGGAACACATCCTGCTGCCGGGGGACCTGGTGCGCAGCGCCGCGGGCCCACTGACCATTTCCATTGAAGAGGACAAAGGGGGTGCCGCAAAATGAAAGAGCTGGTATGTATCGTCTGTCCCCGGGGCTGCCGCCTGCAAGTGGATGAGGAAAACGGCTATGCCGTCACCGGCAACAGCTGCCCCCGGGGTGCCGAGTACGGCAAAAATGAGCTGCAGCACCCCACCCGGGTGCTGACCACCACCGTGAGGGTCACGGGGGGCGTACATTGCCGCCTGCCGGTCAAGACCAGCACGGCTATCCCCAAGCATCTGCTGTTTGAGGCCATGCAGGTGGCCAACGATGTCTGTGTGGCGGCACCGGTCCGCCCCGGGCAGATCATTGTGGAAAACCTGCTGGGCACCGGGGCCGACCTCATCGCCGGGCGGGGGATCGAGAAGGCGTGACTCTCCCCAAAAGCCTCCCCTGTGTAAGGGGAGGTGCCGCGCAGCGGCGGAGGGGTTGGAAAGTCTGCCTTGTTTCCTGTTCACGGGCAATGATGGAAAGTTACCAACCCCTCAGTCAGCCTTACGGCTGACAGCTCCCCTTACACAGGGGAGCCGGTCTCAGTACCCACAAACAAAAAACCTCCGGTTCCTTTTCAGGAACCGGAGGTTTTTTATCTTGTTACGGAGTGTTCGTCACAATCAGACGATGCCCTGCATCAGCATGGCGTCGGCGACCTTGGTGAAGCCGGCGATGTTCGCACCGGCGACCAGGTTGCCCTTCATGCCGTAAGCCTCGGCGGCGTTGGCCGCGTTGGCATAGATGTTCTTCATGATGTTGTGCAGGCGTTCGTCCACTTCCTCGAAGGTCCAGGACAGACGCAGGGAGTTCTGGCTCATCTCCAGGCCGGAGGTAGCCACGCCGCCCGCGTTGGAAGCCTTGGCCGGGGCAAACAGCACGTTGTTGGCCTGCAGGTAGGCAACGGCGTCCGGGGTGGAAGGCATGTTGGCGCCTTCGGCCACGGCATAGCAGCCGTTGGCCACCAGAGCCTTGGCGCCTTCCAGCGGCAGTTCGTTCTGGGTGGCGCAGGGCAGAGCGATGTCGCAGGGGACAGTCCAGATGCCCTGGCTGCCTTCCACATACTTGGCAGAAGGCACATAGTCCAGATAGGTCTTGATGCGGGCGCGCTTGACTTCCTTGATCTCCTTCATGACCTTGTAGTCAATGCCGTTCTCGTCCACGATGTAGCCGTTGGAATCGCTCATGGCGATGACCTTGCCGCCCAGTTCGGTGGCCTTCTGGTTAGCGTAGATGGCCACGTTGCCGGAACCGGAGATGACCACCTTGGCGCCGTCAAAGCTCTTGCCGTTGGCCTTGAGCATCTCGTCCGCGAAGTAGCACAGGCCGTA
This sequence comes from Oscillospiraceae bacterium, assembly GCA_019413245.1. Lineage (GTDB taxonomy): Bacteria > Bacillota > Clostridia > Oscillospirales > Ruminococcaceae > Gemmiger. The sequence goes on along the minus strand of DXNX01000108.1, from coordinate 403 downwards.
GCCGGTGGCTTCGGTGCGGGCCAGGCTGCCGCCGAAGGTCAGGCCCTTGCCGGTCAGAACACCGGTGAACTCATTGCGCAGGCGCTTGTACTGGCCGAAGAGGTAGCCCACTTCACGTCCGCCGACGCCGATATCGCCGGCCGGCACGTCGGTGTCGGGGCCGATGTGGCGGAACAGCTCGGTCATGAAGCTCTGGCAGAAACGCATGACCTCGGCATCGCTCTTGCCGTGGGGGTCAAAGTCGCTGCCGCCCTTGCCGCCGCCCATGGGCAGGCCGGTCAGGCTGTTCTTGAACACCTGCTCAAAGCCCAGGAACTTGATGATGGACAGGTTCACGCTGGGATGGAAGCGCAGGCCGCCTTTGTAGGGACCGATGGCAGAGTTGAACTGCACACGGTAGCCG
>DXNX01000107.1 GCA_019413245.1 Oscillospiraceae bacterium | reverse complement strand
CATGGCCGCCAAGGTGGGCAAGACACTGGAATGTATCTGTGACGGGGTGGACGACGAGACCGGCATGTACCTGCTGCGCACCCAGGCCGATTGCCCGGAGATCGACGGCAACGTGCTGACCCCCGCCGATACCCCCCTGACCCCCGGCGAATTTTACCGCGTGACCATCACCGACAGCGATACCTACGACCTGTACGGCTATGTGGAATCCGAGGAGGAATAAATCATGAATCTGCCCAACAAGCTGACCCTGCTGCGCGTCATCCTGGTGCCCGTGTTCATGGTGTTTGCGGCGTACGGCCGCATCGGCACCGCCGAGTACAATCCCACCGCCCATCTGGTGGCGGGCATCATTTTTGCGGTGGCCAGCTTCACCGACTTCCTGGACGGCTACCTGGCCCGCCGCGATAACCTTGTCACCGATTTCGGCAAGTTTATGGACCCTCTGGCCGATAAGATGCTTACCACCGCCGCTTTCATTTACATGCTGGTGGACGGTCTGTGCTCTCCCGTGGTGCTGGCCGTCATCATGTTCCGGGAATTCGCCGTGGCCGGTGTGCGCATGATCGCCGCCGGCTCCGGTACCGTCATCGCCGCCAATATGTGGGGCAAGGTCAAGACGGTGCTGCAGATGCTCACCGTGCTGTTCTACTACTTTGTGCCGTTCTTTATGGGCGATTCCGACATGATGGCGTTCGGGCTCATCACCCAGGTCCTGTGTTGGCTGGTGGCCCTGGTCACGGTGATCTCCGGCTGTATCTACCTGTGGCAGAACCGCAGCTGCTTCATGCAGGCAAAATAAGAGGCTCCGGCCCTTGCGCCGCCGCGGCGGCAGGGCTATAATGGTACAGCAAGGAAAGGTCCCCGAAACATTCCCGGAAAGGAAGCTCCGTTATGCAGATCTTTAATACCCTGACCCGCCAGAAGGAAGAATTCATCCCCCAGACCCCCGGGGAATACCGCATCTACGTCTGCGGGCCCACGGTCTACAACTATATCCATGTGGGCAACGCCCGCCCTATGATCGTCTTCGACACCCTGCGCCGCTACCTGGAGTACATGGGCAACAAGGTGTATTACGTTTCCAACATCACCGATATTGACGACAAGCTCATCGCCAAAGGTCAGCAGGAGGGCGTTTCCATGCAGGAAGTGGCCCGCCGGTTTGAGGCGGAGTACATCAAGGACTCCGAGGGCCTGAACGTCAAGGAACCCACCGTGCGTCCCCGTGCCACCGAGCATATCGGCGAGATCATCAAGATCGTCAAGGACCTGGTAGCCTCCGGCCATGCCTACCCCGCCCGCAACGGCGACGTGTACTTCCGGGTCAAGTCCGACCCCGGCTACGGTAAGCTGAGCCATCTGAATCTGGATGACCTGGAAAGCGGCAACCGCGCCCTGCGCAGCCAGATGGACGACGACCTGAAGGAGGACCCGGCGGATTTCGCCGTCTGGAAGGCTGCCAAGCCCGGCGAACCCTACTGGGACAGCCCCTGGGGCCACGGCCGCCCCGGCTGGCATATCGAGTGCAGCGCCATGGCCCGCAAGCATCTGGGCAAGACCATTGACCTGCACTGTGGCGGCCAGGACCTGATCTTCCCCCATCACGAGAACGAGATCGCTCAGTCCGAGTGCGCCAATGGCTGCACCTTCAGCCGCTACTGGATGCACAACGGCTTCTTGAACATCAACAACCAGAAGATGTCCAAGAGTGCCAACAACTTCTTCACCGTGCGGGAAATCGCCGACAAGTACGGTTATGAACCCATCCGGTATTTTATGCTCACCGCCGGCTACCGCATGCCGTTGAACTATACCGTGGAGCTCATCGAAAGCTGCAAGAGCTCTCTGGAGCGCCTGTACACCTGCCGCGACAACCTGGATTTTGCCATCGAGCACGCCCACGGCACCGACACCACCCTGGCCGAAAAGGCCAAGGCGGCCAAGGAAAAGTTCATCACCGCCATGGATGATGACCTGAACACCCCGGACGCGCTGGCGGCCATCTTCGAGTTTGTCAAGGAGATCAACACCCTGTCCGACGCTGCGGACAAGGCCAGCCTGCAGGCAGCCGCCGATATGTTCGATGAGCTGACCGGCGTGCTGGGCCTGGTGTACAACCGCAAGACCTCGGCCATCCCGCAGGAGGTCACCGACCTGGTGGCCGAGCGCGCTGCTGCCAAGAAGGCCAAGGACTTTGCCCGCGCCGACGCCATCCGCGCCCAGCTTACCGAGATGGGCTGGAGCGTGGCCGACACTGCCCAGGGTCCCCAGATCAGCAAGCTGTAATCAGATAGAACACATTCAGGAATGGGCAAGCAAAGGCGCTTGAAAGCGCGGCTCATTCCTGATTTTTGTATCCGGCCTTTGTGCGGCCATACGGAAAGAGTTTTATGTACAAAGAACGTCTGAAAAACAAGACCGAGTGGAGCCTGTTCTGGCCCGTGCTGGCCGCCGCCCTGGTGGTGCGGCTGGTGCTGGCGGCTGTGACCGAAGGCTACACCTACGATATGTCCTGCTTCATCTCCTGGGGTGACAAGCTCCTGCAGGAAGGCCCGGCCGCCTTTTACAGCGCGGACTATTTTGCCGATTACCCTCCCGGCTACCTGCCGGTATTGGCGCTGGTGGCGGCGGTGCGGAATCTGCTTGGGGTGGAAGGCAGCTCCGCCGTGGGCCGGGTGCTGCTGGCCCTGGTGCCCTCCCTGTGTGATTGCGGCATTGCGGCGCTGGTATACCGGGTGGCCCTGCGCGGCGTGAAGGACTGGGCCCAGGCCTGGTGCATGGGCACCTTTGCCGCCTTCTGCCCGCTGCTGCTCTTTGCCACCGGAGTGTGGAAACAGGTGGATGCCGCCTTCGTGCTGCCGCTGCTGGGCTGCTTCTGGTTGCTGGAACGCCGCCGGTACCTGCCCGCGGCCTTCCTGTACGGCGTGTCCCTGGCCATCAAACCCCAGGCATTGCTGGCCGGTCCGGTGCTGGCTTTGTGCTTTGTGCTGGGCGTGGCCGACGCGGCAGGACAGGGGAGTAAGGCCGTCGCCCGGGCTGTGGGCCGCATCTTCGGCGGTGCAGCGCTGGCATTGGTGGTGCCGCTGGCCGCCGGGCTGCCCTTCTACGGCCCGGTGCGTCTGGTCCCGGCCCTCATCGAAAAATACATCACCACCACCTCGGGGTATCTGTACGCTTCCGTCAACGCCTTCAACTGGTTCGCCGCTCTGGGCGGCAACTGGACGCCGCTGGAGGACCCCCTGTTCGGCCCCGTTACCTGGGGCATGGCGGGCGTTTTCAACATTGTGCTGGTCACAGTGGCCGTGCTGGTGCTGGGAGTACTGGCCTGGCTGGCCGACCGCAGAGCCCCCCGGGAGAGCCGCCGCTTTTCGCCTTTGCTGCTGGCGGGGGTTTACCTGGTGGGAGTATTTACCTTCGGCCACTGCATGCACGAGCGCTATCTGCTGCCCGGCATGCTGCTGGTGCTTCTGGCCGCAGCCCGCTGGAATGACATCCGGCTGTACGGGGCGGCATTCGGTCTGTCCCTCACCGGCTTTCTGAACCTGGCAGCTGTCTATACCCAGGTGGGCACCGACGATGAGTGGCTTACCTCCGCCACCAGCTGCCTGTTCACCCAGGTGATCAGCTTTGCGGAAACCGCTGCCTTTGTGCTGCTGGCGTTCACCACCTGGACGCTCTGCCGCCATGGCCTGGTGTCGCCTCTGAGCCGGAAATCCCGCCATCCGGGGACCCGCGCCCTGAACGTGGGCCGGGCATCCCAGGGCAGTGCGGTCCCGGCGCCGCAGCCCCGGTGGACCCGGCGGGAAATCGGGGCCATGCTGGGCCTGACCGCTGCCACGGCGGTGCTCAGCTTTACCTATCTGGGCAGCCTGACCGCACCCCAGAACCCGCTGGATGCCGCCGATACCACCGTGACCCAGACGGTGACGCTGCAGGCGGACGCCGCCGAGCTGTGGATCTATCCCGGCATCAGCCGGGACGGCAGCCTGACCGTCAGCCTGAGCAGTGGCATGAACCTGTATACCCAGGAACTGAGCTACTCCACTGTGTTCAGCTGGGAGTCGGTGTCCATGCAGGTGCCGGCGGGAACGACCCTGCAGATCACGGTGCAGGATGCCCAGGTCTTTGAGATGGCCCTGCGCACCGCCGACGGCGCCCTGGTGCCGGTGGAAGGCGGGGGAGAGCTGTTTGACGAACAGGATGCCGTGCCGGATGCCATCAGCCAGCTGAACAGCATGTACTTTGATGAGATCTACCACGGGCGCACCGGGTACGAGATGCTTCACGCCATGACGGTGTACGAAACCACTCACCCGCCCCTGGGCAAGGACTTCATCATGATGGGCATTGCCCTCTTTGGCATGACCGGCTTCGGCTGGCGGTTCTCCGGCACCCTGTTCGGAGTGCTGCTGGTGCCGCTGGCCTGGTGCTTCGGCCGCCGCCTGACCCGCCGCCCCTGGGCGGGGGCGCTGGCCGGGACCCTGCTGGCCCTGGACTTCATGCGCTTTGCCCAGAGCCGCATTGCCACCATAGACATTTACGGCACCTTCTTCATCCTGCTGGGCGCTTGCTTCATGCTGTGGTACTGCCAGAGCGTGCTGGAAAAAGGCGTCAACGGCTCCTTGTGGCCTATGGCCCTGGGCGGACTGGCCTTCGGGCTGGGCTGCGCCTCCAAGTGGACCGGCATCTACGCCGGGGCGGGGCTGGCCGTGCTGTATCTGGGGGTACTCTATGCCCGGTGGAAACAGCACAAGCCCGGTTTCTGGCGGGAGTTCCGCACCGCCGCCCTGGGCGGGGTCATGTTCTATGTGCTGCTGCCCTTTGTCATCTATCTGGCGTCCTATCTGCCCTATCTGTGGCGGGACCCGTCCTTCGGGCTGAAAGACTGGTGGGACTGCCAGCAGTATATGTTCTGGTACCACTCCACCCTCAAAGCCACCCATCCCTTTGAGAGCCGCTGGTATACCTGGCTGCTGGGCCTGCGCCCGGTGTGGTATTACCAGAACACCCACCTGGCAGCCGGATTCAAGGCCAGTATTGCCGGGTTGGGCGGCCCGGTCATCTGGCTGGCGGGGCTGGCGGCTATCCTGCTGCTGTTCTGGCGGCAGATCAGCGGCCGCGGCACCCGGGCCGGAGCAGGCGTGCTGATTCTGTACGCCACCCAGCTGGTGCCCTGGATGCTGGTGACCCGCTGTACCTTCCTGTACCACTACTTTCCCAGTTCCATGTTCTGTCTGGCAGCCATTGTGCTGGTGCTGGGCGGCGCCCATGACCAGAAACTGGCCAGGCGCATCGGCGTGGGGCTGACGGTGGTTTCGCTGGTGCTCTTTGTGTGGTATTACCCGGCATTGTCCGGCCTGCCGGTGCCGGAACTCTGGGCCCGCAGCCTGGAAATCCTTCCCAGCTTCGGCTTTTATTGATGCAACGAATCTGAAACGGCGGTCCCTGCTTGAGGCGGGGGCCGCTTTTTGCATATCATTTCTGATTGTAAACACTGACCCGGCTTTGTTGGCGGGGGCCGGCAGGGTGTGGTATAATAAACCTTAAATCATGGTTACAAAAACACAAGGGGGAAATGACCGCATGCCGGATATTCTGGTGGTGGATGATGAACGGGAGATCGCGGATCTGGTGGGGGTGTATCTGCGCAATGAAGCCTTTACGGTGCGTACCGCCGCCACCGCTGCCGAAGCGCTGGACGCTATCCGGCAGTCACCGCCCGACCTGGCCCTGCTGGATGTGATGCTGCCGGACATGGACGGCTTTGCCCTGTGCCAGCAGATCCGGCGGGAGCATCTGTTCCCCATCATCATGCTCACCGCCCGGGTCCAGGATATGGACAAGATCACCGGTCTGACCCTGGGGGCGGACGATTATATCACCAAGCCCTTCAACCCGCTGGAACTGGTGGCCCGGGTCAAGGGCCAGCTGCGGCGGTACATCCGGTACAACCCCGCCGGCGGCGCTGCACCCGCCGACCCGGAAGAATACGACCTGCATGGACTGACTATCGCCAAAAATTCCCACAAATGCACCCTGTACGGCAAAGAAGTGCCTCTGACGCCGTTGGAGTTTTCCATTCTGTGGTATCTGTGCAGCCACCGGGGGAAGGTGGTTTCCAGCGAGGAACTGTTCGAGGCCGTCTGGGGCGAAAAGTACCTGGACAGCAACAACACTGTGATGTCCCACATTGCCCGCCTGCGGGAAAAGCTGGGCGAAGCGCCGCGGCATCCCAAATTCATCAAGACCGTGTGGGGGGTGGGCTACACCGTTGAGTAACTTTCTGAAAAAACGGCGCCTCTCCCGCAAACAGCGGGCACCCTATTACGGCCGCAGCCCCATGGGGATGCTGGCCCTCTACCTGCTGGCCATGGTGGGGGTGGTGCTGGGAACGGTTGTGCTCTTTTTTGTGGGGTACGGGCTGTACCGTTCCATCCAGAATCTGTACTGGAGCAGTTTTGAGGCTCCGCTCCTCTTTCCCTTCCAGATGCTTCTGCTGGGGCTGTACAGCGTGGCCAAATTCGTCCGGGACACCGCCCTGTTCCTGGTCTGGATGCTGCTGTCTGTGGGCTGGATGGGGGTCACCTACCTGTTCCTGCGGTGGGGACAGCGGGACCTGAGCAAGGTCATCGCCATGGCGGACCGGCTGATCGACCCCAGTAAAGGGGAGATCGAGCTGCCGCCCGCCCTGGCGGAAGCGGAAGCCCGGCTGAATCTGGCCCGGCAGAAGGCCCTGACCAACGCTGCCGCCGCCCGGGAAGCGGAACAGCGGAAAAACGACCTGATCATGTACCTGGCCCACGACCTGAAAACCCCGCTGACCAGCGTCATCGGCTACCTGACCCTGCTGCAGGACGAACCCCAGATCAGCCCGGAACTGCGGGCCCGGTATACCGGCATTGCCCTGCACAAGGCCCTGCGGCTGGAGGACCTCATCAACGAATTTTTCGAGATCACCCGGTTCAACCTTTCCCACCTGGAACTGGACAAGCAGCCGGTGGACCTGAAGCGGCTGCTGGAACAGGTGGCCAGTGAATTTGAACCTGTGTTCCAGGAAAAAGGCCTGCGCTGTACCCTGGACCTGCCCGCCGAGTTGCGGTGCGAAGGCGACCCCGACAAGCTGGCCCGGGTGTTCGATAACCTGCTGCGCAACGCCGAGCATTACAGTTTCCCCGATACCTGCGTGCAGGTGCAGGCGGAGCAGGGGGACCGTGAAGTCACCCTGCGGTTCACCAACGCCGGGCGCACCATCCCGCCGGAAAAGCTGGACCGGCTGTTTGAACAGTTCTTCCGGCTGGATTCCTCCCGCGGGACCTCCTCCGGCGGGGCCGGGCTGGGCCTGGCCATTGCCCGGCAGATCGTGCAGGCCCACGGCGGCACCATCCGGGCGGACAGCGCCGACAACACCGTGACCTTTACGGTGACGCTGCCCACCGCCGCCGCATTGCCCGCTGCAAGAAATTCGTAAGATTTTCGCATAAAAATCGCAACCGTCCCGCAAGGCGGTCTGCAAACAACCCGCGCCCTGTTTTGCTACCATAAAGGAGCAAGGCAGGGCGCTTTGCGCTGGCAAAATTTTTTGCGTCCTGCAAGGAGGAATCCCCATGCACGCACGCAAAATTCTGGTGTTTTTCGGCGGCTGCTCCACCGAGTATGCCGTTTCCTTACAGTCGGCGGCCGCCGTGCTGGAAAATCTGGACCCCGCCCGCTGGGCACCGGTGCCGGTGGGCATCACCCGGGCAGGGGAGTGGCTGTACTATACCGGGCCCCTCCCGGCCATTCCCGCCGATACCTGGCACTGGGACGCCGTCCACTGTGCCCGCTGTACCCTGAACGCCGCCCGGGGTGCCAAGGAGCTGTGGCTGGCCGACGGCCGCCGCATTGCCTTTGAGGCGGCGTTCCCAGTGCTCCACGGCAAAAACGGGGAGGATGGTACCCTGCAGGGCCTGCTGGAACTGGCCGGGGTGCCGGTCATCGGCTGCGGCTGCCTGGCGGGCGCCCTGTGCATGGATAAGGACCGGGCCCACAAGCTGGCCGCCCTGGCCGGGGTGGAGGTGCCCAAAAGCGCTGTGTTTCTCCGCGGTGCAGCCTTAAAGGACATCCTGGCCGCTGCCGAAACCATCGGCTGGCCGGTGTTCGTCAAGCCGGTGCGGGCCGGCTCCTCCTTCGGCATCAGCCGGGTGGAAGGCCCCGACGGCCTGGCCCCGGCGGTGGAGGAGGCCTTCCGCCACGATGACGAGATCGTGCTGGAAGAAACCATCCCCGGTTTTGAGGTGGGCTGCGGGGTCATGGGCAACCCCGGCGGACCGCTGACGGTGGGCGCCGTGGATGAGATCGAACTGGCCCCCGCCGACGTGCTTTTTGAT
>DXNX01000106.1:489-8429 GCA_019413245.1 Oscillospiraceae bacterium | reverse complement strand
GGTCTCCTCCGAAGTACGCCTTGACATTCCGGAACCGGAAGAAACCTTTGCCACCACGCTGGATTTCTCCCAGCCCGTGGATACGGCCCCGGTACAACAGGCCCCCAAGACCGATGTGATTCCCACATTGGGCGGCAGCTTTGATGAGGACATGGCACATGATCCCGCCGCAGCGGCCTGGAACGCCGGAGTGCCGGTGTCCGACCTGCTCACCGGCCGCGCAGCAGTTCCGGCTGCCGCATCGGCGCCGCTTCCGGCCAATCAGCCCACGCCTACGGGACGTCTGCGCGTCAGCTCGGAGGTGGGCAATTCGGCTTCGGCCCCCATTTCCAGCCCGGTGCCCATCACCCAGACGCCGGAGGCCAAGGCCCTGGCCATGACCCAGAAGGAACATCAGCCCTATTGCTATCCGTCCCTGAATCTCTTCAACGCCAACCGTCCGGAAGATGAGAGCGGTGCTGTGCGGGAGATGAAGCGCAACGCCGATATTCTGGTCAACACCCTGGACAGCTTCGGCGTCAAGACCAAGATCCTGGACATCTGCCGCGGTCCTTCCGTGACCCGGTACGAACTGCAGCCCCAGGCGGGCATCAAGGTCAGCCGTATCACCAGCCTGGCCGATGATATTGCCCTGAACCTGGCCACTGCCGGTGTGCGCATCGAGGCGCCGATCCCCGGCAAGCCTGCCGTGGGTATCGAGGTACCCAATAAGATCCGCTCCACCGTCAATATTCGCAGTGTGTTCGAAGCCCAGAGCTATATCAACATGCGCAGCCCGCTGACGATGGCCCTCGGCAAGGACATTGCCGGCCAGGCCCAGGTGGCTGACCTGTGCAAGATGCCCCACCTGCTCATCGCCGGTTCTACCGGCAGCGGTAAATCCGTGTGCGTCAACTCCATCATCATCAGCTTCCTGTTCCGCTCCGGGCCGGAGGATGTCAAACTCATCCTCATCGACCCGAAGGTGGTGGAACTGGCCGAATACAACGGGATTCCCCATCTGCTGATGCCCGTTGTCACCGAGCCGCGCAAGGCGGCGGGCGCTCTGGGCGCCTCGGTGGCCGAGATGGAGCGCCGGTATAAGCTCTTTGCCGAAAACAACGTCCGTGACATCAAGAGCTACAACAAGATGGCCAAGCAGAACCCGGCCATGGAGCATCTGCCGTATATCGCCATCGTGATCGACGAGCTGGCCGACCTGATGATGGTCGCCGGCAAGGAAGTGGAAGATTATATCTGCCGCATTGCGCAGAAAGCCCGTGCCGCCGGTATCCACCTGATCGTGGCCACCCAGCGCCCCAGTGTGGATGCCATCACCGGCCTGATGAAGGCCAACATTCCCAGCCGTATCGCCTTTGCGGTTTCCAGCCAGATCGACTCCCGTACGATTCTGGACTCCGGCGGCGCCGAAAAGCTGCTGGGCAACGGTGATATGCTGTTCCTGCCGGTGGGTGCGGCCAAACCCGTGCGTGTGCAGGGTACCTATGTTACCGACGAGGAGATCAGCGCGGTGCTGAACTTCATCAAGTCCACCAGTTCCGAACAGTATGACGAAGAGATGATCGCCGAGATGGAACGCCGCGCCGTGGCCGAAAAGGGCGGCAAGGGCGGAGACTCCGATGACGGCGACAATTCCCGCGATCCCATGTTCGAACAGGCCGTGGAATGTGTCATCGAAGCCGGACAGGCCTCCACGAGCTTGCTGCAGCGCCGCTGCAAGCTGGGCTATGCCCGAGCGGCCCGCATTATGGACCAGATGGAGCAGGAAGGCGTCATCGGTCCCTATGAAGGCGCCAAACCCCGTGCCGTCCTTGTGAGTCAGGCACAATGGCAGGAGCGCAAGCTCTCGGCCGGGTACGACAATGGCTAAGCGGAGCGGCGATGGCCGCACGCCCGAACTTACCACCCGTGCTGTCATCATCGGCGTGATCTGCGCCGTTGTGCTGGCAGTGGGGTCCTGGGCCATTGATACCTACGGAGGTCAGGGCTGGCTGCCGGACTGGACGCATTTGTACCAGTCCCTTGGGCTGGAAACCAACGCCCCGGCACCGCAGACCCCGCAGGAGGGGGAGGCGGCCGTGACGTTCTGGGATGTGGGACAGGGCGATTCTGTCCTTGTCGCTTCCGGTGGGGCGTACTGTCTCATTGATGCCGGGACCCAACAGAGCGCCGATACTCTGGTGGATGACCTCTGGGCCACCGGCGTACAGAAGCTGGACCTGGTGGTTATGACCCATCCCCATGCCGACCATATCGGCGGGATGCCGGAGGTTCTGGAAAACTTTGAGGTGGGGACCCTGCTTCTGCCGGACCTTTCGGTGGCAAATACCGAAAGCGGCCTGCTGGCCCGCGTGCTGGAAACCGCGGAGGAAACCGGCACGCCCTGTGTACAGGCGGAACAGGGCTGGCAGCAGAATATCGGAGAGGGGACCCTGACCGTGCTGTACACCGGTCTGATTCCGGAGGATGCGGAGGATGTCAACCTCAACGATACATCCCTGTGTGTGCGGTACGAACTGGGACAGTTTTCGTTCCTGTGTACCGGTGATGCGGAGGCGGATGCCGAGGAAGAGCTGGTCCTGACGGCGAGAACCGAACTGGCTTCCACCGTGTTCAAGGCGGGCCACCACGGGTCCAACACCTCCAATACCCAGACGCTGCTTTCGGCGGTACGCCCGCAGGTGACGGTGGTCAGCTGCGGATTGGATAACGATTACGGCCATCCTCATGCGGAAGTGCTGGAGCGCTTTGCCGGCAACGGCATCGATGTTTACCGCACCGACCAGCAGGGGACCGTTACGGTGACCGGCCAGGCGGATGGAAGCTGGCAGGTCGAAACTTCGGCGGCTGAAGAGGAGGAACCTCTGGCCCCCGCTGCATGATTTTTTCCATACTTTCCCGCAGGCCCTGCCCGGTCGTATGTACCGGGCGGGCCGCATTTTCGTCAGATCAGCAAAGGAGAACAAAACAATGCTCATTTCGCAGATGTTCAAGCGCAAACCCTGTGTATTTTCCATCGAATGCTTTCCTCCCAAAGAAACTGTGCGCTTTGAGCGCATGAAAGATGCCCTGCGCACCATGAAAACGCTGAACCCCGATTTCATCAGCGTTACATACGGCGCCGGCGGTTCTGCGGGCGGTGTGTCCACCGTGGAAGTGGCCCGTTTCCTGAAAAATGATCTGGGTGTTGAGCCTTTGGCTCATATTCTGTGCATGGGCAGCGATCGTGCCAAGGCGGCGGCTCTGCTGGATGAGCTGGACGAAGCCGGTGTGCGCAACGTGCTGACCCTGCGCGGCGACCGCACGCCATCCCGTCCCGAAAGCCCCGATTTCAAGCATGCCAGCGATCTGGCAGCGTTTGTGTGGCAGACCAAACCGGAATTTGACATTCATGCCGCCTGCTATCCCGAAGGCCACCCAGAAGCCCCCAGCATGGCTGTCGATGTGGAAAATCTGCGCCTGAAGCAGGAAGCCGGCGCTTCCCATCTGGTGACCCAGCTGTTCTTTGACAACGGCAAGTTCTACCGCTTCCTGAACATGGCGCGCCGGGTGGGCGTAACGCTGCCGGTATCGGCCGGCGTCATGCCCATCGTGCGCCGTTCCCAGATCGAGCGCACCGTGGCCCTCTCCAGTGCCAGCCTGCCGTCCGCCTTCACCCGCATGATCTCCCGCTGGCAGGATGACCCCGAGTCCCTGCGCAAGGCCGGTATCGAGTATGCCGTCAACCAGATGCGCGACCTGATCGAGGGCGGGGCCGACGGTGTGCATCTGTACGCCATGAACGACCCCGAAGTGGCCGTAGCCGTGTACGAAGGAATCCGCGATCTGCTGTAAGAGAGAAAAAAGTATGGAACTTGACTACCATGCGGCGGACCGCCGCACCGTGCTGCGCTATCTGGGTGCAGCCGGATGGACCCCCGATCAAACTACAACCAAGCTTCTGGATGAAGCCGAAAACCTGCTGCGCCGTGCCGCCACTCCGCGGGGAATCTGGCGCTCACTGCCGCCGCAGGCCCTGGACCTGCACGAAGCGGGCAGTGATCTGGACCGGCACCTGCAGGGATGCAGCGGGCTGGTGCTGATGGCTGTTACCATGGGCAGCGGGGCGGACGCGCTGATCCGTCGGCTGGAACTTTCGGATATCGCGCTGGGTGCGACGGTGGATGCCACGGCGTCCGCTGCCATGGACGGCCTGTGCGACGATGTGGAAGCTGATGCCCGGAACTGGGCACAAAGCCAGGGCCTCTGGTTGACCGGGCGGTTTTCGCCGGGGTATGGCAACTGTCCGCTGACCTTGCAGCATGAGCTGTGCCTGGCGTTGGATACGGTGCGCGGGCTGGGTCTGGCTGTCACGCCGCAGCACCTGCTGACGCCGCGCAAGAGCGTGACGGCGATTCTGGGTACCGCGGACCATCCGGTGACCGGTGCCCGTGCCGGGTGCAACCATTGCCTGCTGCGCGAAACCTGCGCTTATCGAAAGAGGGGGATGACCTGTGACGACTGAGGAAATTTTTGCCCGCCGCCGTTTTGTCTTTCTGGACGGTGGTCTGGGGACCCAATTGCAGAAACGGGGCCTGCAGCCCGGCCAGAAGCCGGAACTGGCTGCCTTCCTGATGCCCGAAACGCTGGAGGCCATCCACCGGGAATATGCCGCCGCAGGCGCCGACATTCTGTATGCCAACACTTTCGGAGCCAATGAACAGAAGCTGGTCGGGACCGGCTATACCGTGGCCCAGACCGTGGCGGCTTCCATTGCCTGTGCCCGCCGTGCGGCTCAGCCGTACGGCGCCCTGGTGGCGCTGGACATCGGACCTCTGGGAGAATTGCTGGCTCCCACCGGGACCCTTTCCTTTGAGGATGCCTGTGCCCGCTTTGCGGAAATCGTGCAGGCCGGGGTGCAGGCCGGGGCGGACCTTATCGTCATCGAAACCATGACCGACCTGTATGAGCTGAAAGCCGCTGTTCTGGCTGCCAGGGAAAACAGTACCCTGCCGGTGCTGGCATCCATGAGCTTTGAAAGCCGCGGCCGCACTTTCACCGGCTGCACGGTGGAGAGCTTCGGCATTACTGCCGCCGGGCTGGGCGTGGATGCCGTGGGCATCAACTGCTCTCTGGGACCTGATGAAATTTTGCCTTTCGCCAAGCGTCTGTGCCGTGTGGTGCCCGCCGGTATGCCGGTATTCATCAAGCCCAATGCCGGCTTGCCCAACCCGGACGGCAGTTATGACCTGACCGCCGACGGATTCGTGGAGCAGATGCTGCCGTACGCCGCAACCGGTATCTCTGTGGTGGGCGGCTGCTGCGGCACCACTCCCGAATATATCCGCAAACTGCGCGAAGCCTTTGCAGCGCTGACCCCGGCGCAGAAGATTCCCGTGCGCCGCAGCCGCCTGTGTACACCGGTGAGGTGCGTGGAAGTGGAAGGCATCACGGTGGTGGGCGAGCGCATCAACCCCACCGGAAAAAAACGGCTGCAGCAGGCCCTGCGGGAGGGGGACAGCGGCTATGCCTGTGCCCAGGCCGTGGCCCAGGCGGAAGCCGGCGCCCAGGTGCTGGACGTGAACGCCGGTCTGCCCGGCATTGACGAGGCCGCCACCCTGGAAATGCTGGTGCGGGAGCTGCAGGCCGTCACCGACCTGCCTCTGCAGCTGGATTCCAATGACCCCGTGGCCCTGGAGCGGGCTCTGCGTATCTACAACGGCAAGCCCATCGTCAACTCGGTCAACGGCGAGGAAAAGTCCCTGAAAGCCATTCTGCCGCTGTGCAAAAAGTACGGTGCTGCCGTGGTCGGCCTCTGCCTGGATGAAAACGGAATTCCCAAAACGGCGGAAGGCCGGTTTGCAGTGGCAAAAAAGATCGTGGCAGCCACCGATGCAGCCGGAATCCCCCGGGAAGATGTCTACCTGGACTGCCTGACCCTGACGGTTTCTGCTGAGCAGGCGTCCGCCGTGGAAACCCTCAAAGCCATGCGCCTGTGCAAGCAGGAGCTGGGCGTGCGTACGGTGCTGGGCGTGTCCAACATCAGCTTCGGCCTGCCGTGCCGCGGGTATATGAACACCACCTTCCTGACTCTGGCCATGCAGGCCGGACTGGACCTGGCCATTATGAACCCCAATACCCCTGAAATGATGGCCGCTGTGCGGGCATTCCGGGTGCTGACAAGCCAGGACGAACAGTGTGCCGATTATGTACAGGCATACGCCGGGCAGCAGACCCAGACCGTGCAGACGGTCAAGGCGCCTGCCGCCGAAACGACTCCCACTGCCGGTATTTCCGGCGCCGATGATCCGTTGGCTGACGCCGTGCGCCGCGGCCTGAAAAAAGAGGCCCGCGCCGCCGCCGAACAGGCACTGCTGACCCGGGAACCGCTGGAGGTGGTGAACCTTTCCCTGATCCCCGCACTGGACACGGTGGGGGACGGCTTCGAAAACGGAACGCTGTTCCTGCCCCAGCTGCTGCAGGCAGCCACCGCTGCCCAGGCGGCGTTTGATGTCATCAAAACAGCCATTGCCAACAGCGGGCAGAAGAGCGTGAGCAAAGGCAAGATCGTGCTGGCCACTGTCAAGGGCGATATCCACGACATCGGCAAGAATATCGTGCGCGTGGTGCTGGAAAACTACGGATATGAAGTTACCGACCTGGGCCGTGATGTGGACCCCATGCGGGTGGTGCAGGCGGCGCGGGAAACCGGCGCGCCTCTGGTAGGACTTTCGGCTCTGATGACCACCACGGTGCCCAGTATGCAGACGACCATTGAGGAACTGCACAAGGCAGGGCTGTCCTGCAAGGTCATGGTGGGAGGTGCGGTGCTCACACCGTCGTTTGCCAAACAAATCGGTGCAGATTTCTATGCCAAGGATGCCAAGGCCAGCGCCGACTATGCCAAGCAGCTGTTTGAATCGCTGTAAAGCATCGCCGGGAAAATCAGCCCGAACGGCGCGGACCCCTTGCATTCGACGCACAAATCATGTATAATAACAAAAGCGGACAGGGCACTTTGCGCTGTTTTGCATACGGATGTGGGCCCCGTGCGCGGGGACCGCGTGAACCATGTCAGGCGGGGAACCGAGCAGCATTAAGCGTTGGCGCCCCGGTGCTGCGGCAAGCCTGCATCCGTATGCAAAACAGCACAACCGCGGGGCACACCCGCGCGGCCCTGTCCGTTTTGTGTTATGGTATGGCTGCGCACTGCGGCTGTGCCTTTGATTTTGTGTTCCGAAAGGCAGGTGTCTGGCATGTACCGCGCACTGTACCGCAAATGGCGCCCTCAGCGTTTTGCCGATGTGGTGGGGCAGCAGGCCATTGTTACGGCTTTGCAGAACCAGATCGCGGCCGGACGCATCGGACATGCCTACCTGTTTACCGGCACCCGCGGCACCGGCAAGACCACCTGTGCCAAGATTTTTGCCAAAGCGGTCAACTGCCTGGACACTTCCAGCCCGGACCCCTGCGGAAAATGTGCCGTCTGCAAAGGCGTGGACGACGGCAGCGTGCTGGATATTTCCGAAATCGACGCCGCGTCCAACAACAGCGTGGACGATATCCGGGACCTGCGCGATGAAACGGCCTACCTGCCCGCCATGTGCAAGTATAAGGTCTATATCATTGACGAGGTGCATATGCTGTCCACCTCGGCCTTCAACGCTCTGCTCAAGACGATGGAGGAACCGCCGGAACACGTTATCTTCATTCTTGCCACCACCGAGGTGCAGAAGGTCCCCGCCACAATCCTGTCCCGCTGCCAGCGGTATGACTTCCAGCGTATCACAGCCTCCGACATTGCCGGGCGGCTGCTGTATGTGGCCGGGGAAGAAAAAATCGATCTGGACCCGGGCGCTGCCGAGCTGATCGGCCGGCTGGCGGACGGTGCCATGCGTGATGCCCTTTCCATTCTGGATACCTGTGCGGGCGTTTCCAACACGGTGGACGAAGCTCTGGTC
>DXNX01000106.1:0-479 GCA_019413245.1 Oscillospiraceae bacterium | reverse complement strand
GCAGTATCTGTTTGAAATCAGTGACGCCATTGCCCGCGGCGATTCGGTCGCCGCACTGCAGGAGATCGCCCAGCTACGCCAGCAGTCGGTAGATATGCGCCGCCTGTGCATGGAACTGGCCGGACATTACCGCAACCTGATGTTGTGTGCGCTGCCCGGTGGCGAAAAGCTGCTCACCGGCACATCGCCGGAGGAGGAAGCCGCCTACACTGCCCGCAAGGATTTCCCCCAGCGGGATGCGGTGCGCGCCATCAATGCGTTTGGTTCCGCGCTGGAAAAAATGGCCCGCGGCACCGACCAGCGTATCGAACTGGAACTGGCGGTCTTTTCGCTGACCCAGCCGGAAGCGGTAACGGTACAGCAAACCGCTCCGGCTGCCGTATCAACCGCTCCGCAGCCTTTTGCGGCGGCTCAGCCCGCACAGACTTACACTGTTCCGCCAGTGGTACAGCAAAGTACGCCACCGTCCGGGCAGAATT
>DXNX01000105.1 GCA_019413245.1 Oscillospiraceae bacterium | reverse complement strand
GGGTAGCAGTGCCGCCGCCGGCGACGATGCCCTCCTCAACAGCCGCCTTGGTGGCGTTCAGGGCATCCTCGATGCGCAGCTTCTTATCCTTCATTTCCACTTCAGTGGAAGCGCCGACCTTGATGACAGCCACGCCGCCGGCCAGCTTGGCCAGGCGCTCCTGCAGCTTCTCATGGTCGAAGTCAGAGGTAGCCGTGGTGATCTGGCTGCGGATCTGGGCCACACGGTCCGCGATCTGCTGCTTGTCGCCGTTGCCGCCAACGATGGTGGTAACGTCCTTGGTCACCTTGACCTGGCGGGCAGAACCCAGCATGGACAGAGTGGCGTCCTTGAGCTCATAGCCCAGGTCGCTGCTGATAACAGTGCCGCCGGTCAGGATAGCGATATCCTGCAGCATTTCCTTGCGGCGATCGCCGAAGCCGGGAGCCTTGACGGCAACCACATTCAGGCCGCCGCGCAGACGGTTGATGATCAAGTTGGACAGAGCGTCGCCTTCCACATCCTCAGCGATGATCAGCAGCTTACGGCCGGACTGAATGACCTGCTCCAGCAGAGGAACCATATCCTGGAACACGCTGATCTTCTTATCGGTGATCAGCACGCTGGCGTCATCAAAGACAGCTTCCATCTTCTCAGTATCGGTGACCATATACGGAGTGATGTAGCCGCGGTCGAACTGCATGCCTTCCACGACCTCGGTGTAGGTCTCGGCAGTGGTCTTGTTTTCTTCGATGGTGATAACGCCGTCAGCGGTAACCTTTTCCATGGCGTCCGCGATCAGCTGACCGATCTCGGCGTCGCCAGCAGAAACGGTGCCAACACGGGCAATGTCCTTGGTGCCGTTGACTTTCTGGCTGTGGGACTTGACAGCGTCAACAGCAGCGCCGATGGCCTTCTGCATGCCGCGCTTGATGTCCATGGGATTGGCACCGGCGGTCACGTTCTTCATGCCTTCGGTGACCAGAGCCTGCGCCAGAACGGTAGCGGTGGTGGTGCCGTCGCCGGCAGCGTCATTGGTCTTGGTGGCGACTTCGCGAACCAGCTGAGCGCCCATGTTTTCAAACGGGTCCTTCAGCTCGATCTCCTTGGCGATGGTAACACCATCGTTGGTGATCAGCGGGCTGCCGAACTTCTTGCCCAGAACAACGTTGCGGCCCTTGGGGCCCAGAGTGATCTTGACGGTGTCGGCCAGCTGGTCGATACCGGCGCAAAGAGCTTTACGGGCTTCCTCGCCCTGTTTGATCTGTTTAGCCATAGTATATCTCTCCTTACCTTATGCAGCGTGATTATTCCACAATGGCCAGAATGTCGCTCTGGCGGACGATGGTGCATTCTTCGCCATCGACCTTGACCTCAGTGCCGGAGTACTTGCTGGTCAGAACCTTGTCGCCGACCTTGACGATCATTTCGACTTCCTTGCCGTCCACGTTGCCGCCCGGGCCAACAGCCAGGACTTCGGCAACCTGCGGCTTCTCCTTGGCGGAGCCGGACAGGATCAGGCCGCCCTTGGTGGTTTCTTCTTCTTCGACCAGCTTAATAACAACCCGGTCTGCCAGAGGTTTGATTTTCATGGTGAAATATCCTCCCTTATAATTAAATGTCTTCATTGATTTTTTTCTTTTAGCACTCATTTCTCATGAGTGCTAAATATATTGTAGTCACTTGCCTGTCAAAAATCAAGTATCCTAAGTATAAAATTTTTGTGAACAGCTTTTCTTTTCGTTGTATCGTACTATTATTTTTGGCTTTTTCGGCACAGAAGCAGCGGAAGCGGCGCAGAAATTGGCAGAACGGCTGTCGGAATGCGTTTTAGCAGTCCGGCAGCCGCCGACTTAAAGGTTTCGGTTTCCATCACAGGGCCGTCGATCGGCGCGAACAAACGGTGGTTCTACCCTCTTATCCAGCAAAAGGCCGTAACATTCCGGTCGTCGGTAGGCGTTGCCGTGGACCTCGGCTGCCCGGTAGGAACGAAGCATATCCATATCGAAATCGGCAAGGTAAATGCCCTCTTCATCGCCAGCTTCTATCAAGCAGGTATCCCGGGAGCCGGCCAAATCCGGCAGATAGGCAACGCCGTCAAAAGCGGAGGAATGCCCGTTGCAGTCAGGATGCCCGGCAGGATAGTTGCAGGTGGCAATTCCCATCATATTTTCGTAGGCGCGGCCGCGTAGCTGGGACAGCCGGTTGATCTCCATGGGACAGGCATTGGGGACCAGGACAATTTCCGCCCCCTGCAGCATCAGGATACGGGCGCTTTCGGGGAACTCCCGGTCATAGCAGATCATGGCACCGATGCGCACGGTCCCCTTTTCCGTATCCAATTCTGCTGTATAAAAGTCATCGCCCCGCCCCAGGCGGGCCTCCTCTCCGAAATCACAGGTATGCACCTTGGCATAGTGTAAAACGAGAGCGCCGTGCCTGTCATACACAAACAGAGAATTCTTTGGCTGTGGGTTGTCCTGTTCCAGGCAGGTCACTGCCACTGCCATATCCAGATCCCGGGCACAGTCTGCGAATGCGCGGAGGAATGGATGGTCTGCCGGAATGGCACTTGCCTGGAGCAGGTCCTGGTCCTGCGGAATCGTATACCCTGTGCTCCACATTTCCGGGAACAGAGCCAAATCCGCCCCCAGGGATTTGGCACGGCGGCAGGCATCCAGACCGATTTTTTGGTTTTCTTCCAGTGTTTTTCCGACATGCAGCTGAAGAAGCGCCACTTTAAAATGGGACATCAGGATTCTCCTTTTTCTATATGGATATAAAAGCGGCGGCCCGCCGGAAAGACAGACCGCCGCTGTATATCAGGTCAGCGAAAGATTCTGATTTTTGTAGCGCTGGCGCACCGCACCAAAATCCAGATGCGGCTTGCCGCCGTTGACGGTATCCTCGTCAATGGTGACCCGGATGATGGTCGGGTCGGACGGGATATCGTACATGATGGGAATCAGCAGTTCTTCCACCACGCTGCGCAGGCCACGGGCGCCACTCTTGCGCTCGATGGTCTTCTTGGCGATGGCATGCAGCGCCGCGTCGGTAAAGACCAGCTCGGCGTTGTCCAGCCCCAGCAGCTCCTTGTACTGGCGGACGATGCTGTTCTTGGGTTCGGTCAGGACCCGGACCAGGGCTTCCTCGTCCAGGGGGTCCAGAACCGTCACCACAGGCAGACGGCCGATAAGTTCGGGGATCAGGCCAAATTTGACCAGATCATCCGGCTCGACCTTGCGCAGCAGCTTCTGGCGGGTTTCGTCCTGGTCCAGATTGGTGCGCAGCTGGCTGCCGAAACCCAGGGACGAAGTGTCAGTGCGCTTCTGAATCAGCTTTTCCAGGCCGTCAAAGGCACCGCCGCAGATGAACAGGATGTTCTTGGTGTTGATCTGGATGAACTCCTGCTGCGGGTGCTTGCGGCCACCCTGAGGCGGCACATTGCTGACGGTTCCTTCCAGAATCTTCAGCAGGGCCTGCTGGACGCCCTCACCGCCCACGTCGCGGGTGATAGAGGGATTTTCGCTTTTGCGGGTGATCTTGTCGATCTCATCCACATAGATGATGCCGACTTCCGCCTTGGGAATGTCAAAGTCCGCAGCCTGAATCAGCTTGAGCAGGATGTTCTCCACGTCCTCGCCCACATAACCGGCCTCGGTCAGGGTGGTGGCATCCGCGATGGCAAACGGTACACCCAGCATCTTGGCCAGGGTCTGTGCCAGCAGGGTCTTGCCGGTACCGGAGGGGCCCAGCATCAGGACGTTGGACTTCTGCAGTTCCACGTCGCTTTCCTGACCGGACAGAATCCGCTTGTAATGGTTGTACACCGAAACAGCCAGAACCTTTTTGGTCTCATCCTGCCCGATGACATACTGATCCAGACCGGCCTTGATCTCGGCCGGAGTCATGATGTTGATGTCCTGCAGAGGATCGATGCTGTGGCGCGGACGCGCAGCCGCAGAACGGCGCTGGGCCGTGGCGCGGGGCGGCGGCGGAGCCATATCCTCGTCCTTGTACAGGGCGTTGTAACACATATCAATGCAGTCTTTGCAGATATTGACGCCGGGACCGATGATCAGCTGTTCGACCTGTTTCTGCGAACGGCCGCAAAAGCTGCAGATCAGTTCGCGTTCCTTTCCGTCTTTTCCGGAAATCGAATTTGCCATTTCCTTCCCCCGTGGTTAGTGTTTGGAGATGATCTCGTCAATCAGACCGTAATCCTTGGCCTGCTGCGCGGTCATATAGTTATCGCGCTCGGTATCGCGCTCCACGACTTCCAGCGGCTGACCGGTATACTCACTGATCAGACCGTTGAGCTTCGCCTTGATGCGCACGATGTGGTCAGCATGAATCTTGATATCGGTGGCCTGACCGGACAGACCGTTGCCGCCAATGAGCGGCTGGTGAATCAGGATCTCCGAGTTGGGCAGGGCGAAACGCTTGCCCTTGGTGCCGCTGGCCAGCAGGAAAGCGCCCATGGAAGCGGCCATACCCACGCAGATGGTGGACACGTCACACTTGATATACTTCATAGTGTCGTGAATGGCCATGCCGTCCGAGATGGAACCGCCCGGGCTGTTGATGTAGAAGCTGATATCCTTTTCGGGGTCCTGCCCTTCCAGATACAGCAGCTGTGCAATGACCACGCTGGCCGAAGTGGGGTTGACGTCCTCGCTCAGCACAATGATGCGATCATTGAGCAGGCGGGAAAAGATATCATAGCTGCGCTCTCCGCGCGCGGTCTGTTCGACGACGTAAGGTACCAAACTCATGCAAGTTCCCTCCCGTAAATCAATTTATTGGTATTTGGCTGCTTTGGAGAAAAAATTATCCCCTGTGATAAACCGACCGATACGGCGGCAGCGGCACCGTATCGGTCGCAATGTTTATTATTCCTTGGTTTCCGCAGCGGGTTCCACGGTTTCGGTGGTGATGTTGGCCTTCTCCTTGACCAGGTCGATGGCCTTGTTCACAGCCAGGTCAGCCTTGACGGCAGCCTCATCCACGATGGAGCGGACCTTGTCCTCTTCCATCTTGTAGGCATCGGCAATGCGCTTGACTTCGGCGTTGAACTCGTCATCGGAAGCTTCGATGCCTTCCTTGGCAACGATGGCTTCCATGGCCAGACGCATCTTGACCTGCTTTTCAGCCTGTTCCTGGAACTGGCCCTTGAAGGTGTTCATGTCCATGCCCATGTACTGCAGATACTGCTCCAGCTTCAGGCCCTGCTGAGCAATGCGGTACTGGAAGTCCTGAACCAGCTCATCCACGCGGGCGTCGTACATAGCCTGCGGAATCTCGGCGGTCATGTTGTTGACGACCTGCTCGATCAGGTCGTTTTCAACCTGCTGATCAGCCTGCTTCTGGTTGTTCTCTTCAATGTTCTTGCGGATGGAAGCCTTCAGCTCATCCAGGGTGTCGTACTCGCTGACGTCCTTGGCAAAGTCGTCATCCAGTTCCGGCAGCTCCTTATACTTGACTTCGTGCAGCTTGATCTTGAAGGTAGCGTCCTTGCCGGCCAGCTCTTCAGCCTGATACTGCTCGGGGAACTTGACATTGATGTCAAATTCTTCACCGGCGGAATGGCCAATGACCTGATCCTCAAAGCCGGGGATGAAGGAACCGCTGCCCAGCACCAGAGAGAAGTGCTCAGCCTTGCCGCCTTCGAAAGCAACGCCGTCGACGAAGCCCTCGAAGTCGATGTCCACGGTGTCACCGTTCTCAGCAGCGCCCTCACGGGTCAGCAGACGGCCGTTGCGGTCCTGCATGCGCTTGATCTCGGCGTCAACCAGGGACTCGTCAACAGTCTTGACCTTCTTGGTGACATTTAAACCGGCATAGTCGCCCAGGGTGACTTCCGGCTTGACAGCGACCTTGACCTTCAGGGTAGCACCCTCGGCCTCGGACATGGAAACGACCTCGGGGTCAGGACGGCCCACAACCTCGATCTTGGCTTCCTTGACGGCAGCCTCGTAGGCTTCGGGGAACAGGTCGTTGATGGCATCATAGTGGAAGATGTCAGCGCCGTACATCTTCTCGATCATCGCGCGAGGAGCCTTGCCCTTGCGGAAGCCGGGAACGCTGTACTTCTTGCTTTCGCGCTTGAACGCGGCGGCAACGGCATTTTTGAAGGTATCGGCATCGATCGAGAACTGAAGCTCAACCATGCTCTTTTCCAGTTTTTCACAAGAAATCAGGTTCATTTGTAGTCCTCCAAACATAGAAATACAATTGATTATAGCATGCTGCGGCGCAGAATACCAGTATCTTTTGAATTTTTTTGCCTGCAAGGGCAAAAAAATTCTCAATCACAGACCTTATACGGGCAAAAAGCGAGGCCGTCGGCCGAAATCAGCTTATAATGGATGCCTTCACGCTCCCCCTGCACCGCGTACCGGATGGCTTTGCCGTGCAGGTGCCCGTAAAAGCACTGCTGCACGCCGTGGGCCTGCAGTACATCCACCAGCTCCCTGGCGCAGGCATTGCCGAAAACCGGCGGATAATGCAAAAACGCAATGCGTTCTTCCGCTTCTGCTCCGGCTGCCAGGGACATGTCGAGACGCCCGGCCTCCCGGGACATGATCTTGACGCTCTGGGCCGCGGCATCGTCGAAAGGCCAGCCGCGGGAACCGCACAGGGCCCGTCCGCCCACAATACAGCAGTTGTTGTGCAGGATATGCAGGGTGTCCCATCCGTTGGCGGCAATGTAGCTTTCCATCTTGCGGGCGGTGGTCCACCAGTAATCATGATTGCCTTTCAGCATCCATTTTTGTCCGGGCAGGGTCTGCAAAAAATCAAAATCTGTTTTTGTGTCCTGCAGACGCATGGCCCAGGAAGTATCCCCCGCCAAAATCACCGTGTCGGTGTCCTGAATCAGGGTGCGCCATTTTGTTTCCAGCTTGGGCAGGTATCCTTCCCAGCCGGGGAAAACATCCATCGGCTTGTCACCGCCCAGGGAAAGGTGCAGATCCCCGATTGCAAAAATCGCCATAGTGTTTCCTTTGTCTTTATTTCAGTGCGGCCGCGCGGATGCCATCCGGCGTGATGACCGCGTCAAAACGAACCGGCAGCGTTTCCAGTGCCGCCAGGGCGGCGGGAGCTTCACAGCCAGTGCAGGCGGTCAGCTGCTTCATGGCAGCAAAATCGCTTTCGGGGACCGGTTCACCCAGGGCAGCCAACACATCCCGCGGGAACTTGAAGGGGCTTGCCGTGGAAAGCACCACCATGGGTGCTTCGGTGCGGTGCTGCTCCGCCACGCGGAAAGCAACCGCCGTATGCGGGTCGCACAGGTAATGATCTTCGGTAAAGCAGGTATGAATCTGGGCGGCGGCCTCCTCATCCCCGGCACAGCCGCAGTCGAAGCTGGCACGGATAGCGGACAGGGTGGCCTCTTCCACTTTATACATGCCAGTAGTGTTCAGTTCCTGCATCCAGCCGGCCACCTTGGCGTCGTCCTCGGTCACATGATACAGCAGGCGTTCCAGATTGCTGGAGATCAGGATGTCCATGGAGGGCGAAGTGGTCTTATAGAACTCCCGCCGTTTGTCATACACGCCGGTATTGATAAAATCGGTCAGGACGTTGTTGCGGTTGGAGGCACAGACCAGGCGGCCCACCGGCAGGCCCATGCGCTTGGCATAGTAACCGGCCAGGATGTCGCCGAAGTTGCCGGTAGGCACACAGAAGTCCACCGGCTTGCCCCACTCCACGGCCCCCTGTTCGGCCAGACGGAAATAGGCGTAGAAGTAGTAGACGATCTGCGGCGCCAGGCGGCCCCAGTTGATGGAGTTGGCGCTGGACAGGCGAATGTCCCGGGCGGCCAGTTCTTCGGCCACGGCTTTGTCACCGAACACCTTCTTGACGCCGGTCTGGGCGTCGTCAAAGTTGCCCTCGACCGCATACACGGCCACGTTGTCACCGGTCTGGGTGGCCATCTGCAGGCGCTGGATCTCGCTGGTGCCGTCATTGGGGTAGAACACCGCGATGTCGATGCCATCCAGTCCCGCATACCCAGCCAGAGCGGCCTTGCCGGTATCCCCGGAAGTGGCCACCAGAATGCGGGTGTGCTCGGTACGGCTCAGGTTCTTCTTGGCCTGCACCAGCAGTTTGGGCATCAGCTGCAGGGCGTAATCCTTGAAGGCGCTGGTCGGACCATGCCACAGTTCCAGAGAGAACAGGCCGTCCGCCACCTTATGCACATACCCGGCCTTACCACCGAACGCCTCGCCGTATGCCTCATGGGCGGCGCGGTGCAGAAAAGCGGGGTCATAATCGGTCAGATACAGTTCCAGGACCTTGGCAGCCAGTTCAGGATAAGAAAGTTTCTTCCAGCCTTCCAGATCCGCCGCAGGGAAAGCCTGCGGCACGAACAGCCCGCCGTCCGGCGTCAGCCCGCGCACGATGGCTTCCGAGGAGCTTACAACGGTCGCATGGTCTCGTGTGCTTTGATAC
>DXNX01000104.1 GCA_019413245.1 Oscillospiraceae bacterium | reverse complement strand
CGTCATAGACACACGCACCTCAAACGTGCCTGTCTGCCGATTCCAGCACTTCCGCATAAGTAAACACCGGAACGACCACCGGTGTTGCAATGGCTATTTTAGCATATCTGCCGTACAATTGCAAGCCCTTTTTTCTGACGCCCGGATTTTGAAAGCCAAAAACCAAAATGCAGCCCGTTTCAACCATTTTGGGCAAAGAACCGGTTAAGAAAACTCCGAATAAACTAAGATACAGCAAAGAAACAGTTGAATTTTGACGTATGCTCTCGTATAATAGCCAAGAATAGAATAGAAATCGTGCGCAAAACCGGCAAGGGTTTTGCGCGCGTATTGCGTGTACAGAGGTGTAGTATGAAAATCGTGATCGTCGGCCTGGGTAAGGTGGGCCGCGCCCTGACTGAGCAGCTGACCGCCGAAGGGCATGACATCGTTGTGGTGGACATCAACCCCGACCGTGTGGAAGGCATCGTCAACGTGTTTGATGTGCGCGGTGTGCCCGGCAACGGCGGCTGTTATGAGATCCAGAGCGAGGCCTTTGAAACCGGTGCCGACCTGCTGGTGGCAACTACTTCCAGCGATGAGATCAATATTCTGGCCTGCCTGGTGGCCAAAAAAATTGGTACCCGGCATACCATCGCCCGTATCCGCAATCCGGAGTATGAAAAGCAGCTGCGCTTCATGCGTCAGGAACTGGGCCTGTCCATGTTCGTCAATCCCGAAAAAGCCACAGCCCGTGAGATCTCCCGCGTGCTGCGCTTCCCCAATGCCATCAAGCTGGAGCAGTTCTGCCGCGGCCGGTTTGAGCTGATCGAATACCGTATCAACCCGGGCAACCCCCTCAGCGGACTGCAGCTGTCTGACCTGTACAGCAACATGCACGTCAAACTGCTGGTCTGTGCGGTGGCCCGGGGAAAGGACATCACCATTCCGGACGGCAACTTTGTGCTGGAAGAAGGGGATAAGGTTTATCTGACAGCCACACCCCAGGAACTGGAAAATTTCTTCCGCCGCCTGGGCTTGTTCAAGGGCCGGGCTTCCAACGTGATGGTGGTGGGCGCCAGCCGTATGGCCTATTACCTGCTCAAGGAACTGCGGGACATGCACATGCACATCACCCTCATCGACAACGATCCCGTCCGCTGCCGGGATATGAGCGAGCGCCTGCCGGGTGTTCTGGTCATCCAGGGGGATGCGGCCGACAGTGAACTGCTCAACGAGGAAGGCCTGGCTGAAATGGACGCCTTTGTGGCCCTGACCGGCCTGGATGAAACCAACATCATCCTTTCCATGTACGCCGCCCAGCTCAATTCCTGCAAGGTGGTGGCCAAGATCAACCGCAGTTCTTTTGCGGACCTGGCCACGGCCAACGGGATGGTGGACAGCGTGGTTTCTACC
Source organism: Oscillospiraceae bacterium (assembly GCA_019413245.1). GTDB lineage: Bacteria > Bacillota > Clostridia > Oscillospirales > Ruminococcaceae > Gemmiger. The sequence goes on along the minus strand of DXNX01000104.1, from coordinate 7,153 downwards.
GGTGACGTTACCGCCGAAACCATCCTGCAGTATGTGCGCGGTATGCAGAACTCTTTCGGCTCCAATATCCGCACGCTGCACCGCGCGGTGGGCGGCCGTGTGGAGATTCTGGAATTCAATGTGGGACCCGATATTCCCTTTGTCGGTGTGACCCTGAAAGATCTGACCCTGAAAAAGGGAATGCTGATTGCCGGTATTGTGCGCGCCAACGGCCAGACGATCATTCCGTCCGGCTCTGATTCACTGCGCCGCGGCGACGATGTGGTGATTGTGACCACCGGAACGCCCATCACCGACCTGCGTGAGATCGTGGAATAAGAGGCGAACCGATGAATTACAGAATGATTGCTTTTGTGCTTGGACGCATTTTTATGGTCGAGGCTGCCCTTTTGGTGCTTCCGCTGATTTGCGCCTTGATCTACGGCGAAAACACTCTGTTCGCGTTCCTGATTCCGATTCTGCTGCTGGCGGCGCTGGGCTGCCTGCTGGGACTGCGCAAACCCAAGGATACGGTCATCTATGCCCGCGACGGTCTGGTGGTCGTCGCGCTGGCCTGGGTGCTCATGAGTGCTTTCGGCGCGCTACCGTTTTTGCTTTCCGGGGACATTCCCGACTATACCGATGCCTTCTTTGAGATGGTTTCCGGCTTTACCACCACCGGTTCCAGTATCCTGACCGATGTGGAGGCCATGAGCCGCGGGTGCCTGTTCTGGCGCAGCCTGTCCCACTGGGTGGGCGGTATGGGGGTTCTGGTCTTTGTCATGGCTGTGGTCCCTATGACTGACGGCCGTGCCATGCACCTGATGCGGGCAGAAGTGCCCGGCCCTACGGTGGGCAAGCTGTCCAGCAAACTGCAGGACACCGCCAAGATTCTGTACCGCATCTACCTGGTGATGACGGCGGTGGAAGTGCTGCTTCTGCTGGCCGGCGGGATGCCTCTGTATGATGCCCTGATTCACTCCTTCGGTACCGCCGGCACCGGCGGCTTCAGCTGCAAGACGCTCAGCGTCGGGGCGTACAACAGCCCGTACATTGAGATGGTCATTGCCATCTTTATGCTGCTGTTCGGCGTCAACTTCAATCTGTACTATTACATTTTGCTGCGCCACTTCCGGCAGGCCTTCCTGTCCGAGGAACTGCTGACCTATCTGGGGGTGGTGGTGGCCTCCACCGTGGCCATCGCGGTGAACCTGAGCCATATGTGCAGCAGCTTTGCCGAGGCCCTGCGCCTGTCCTTCTTCCAGGTGTCGTCCATTATAACCACCACCGGATACGCCACCACCGACTTCAATATGTGGCCGTCTTTCAGCCGCACCGTGCTGGTCATGCTGATGTTCCTGGGCGCCTGCGCCGGGTCCACGGCCGGCGGTCTGAAGATCTCCCGTGTCATTATTCTGGTCAAGTCCTGCGTGCGGGAAGTGCAGCATATGCTGCATCCCCACGCGGTCACTACCATCCGGTTCGAAGGTCGTCCCCTGGACGACAAGACCGTCCGCGGTGCCAGTATTTATCTCACCGTGTACCTGTCACTGTTTGCTGTTTCCATCCTGCTCATTTCGCTGGATGGATTTGATCTGATCACCAGCTTTACCGCCGTGGCTACCTGCATCAACAACGTGGGTCCCGGTCTGGAAATCGTCGGCCCCATGGGCTCCTTTGCGGATTTTTCGCCCTGGAGCAAATGGCTGCTCAGTTTCAATATGCTGGCCGGCCGCCTGGAACTTTTCCCCATGCTGGCCCTGCTGGCTCCCTCTTCCTGGCGCCGCCGCCGTCGCCGCGGCCGTGTGGCGCTGCGGTTCTGACAATCCATCGCCCTTCCAAGTCCGGATTCTTTCAAAGAGTCCGGACTTTTTGTATGTGGTCCGCTCTTTTGGCATACCTATGGGACAGAATCATGCCAAAAGGGGGAACGACCCATGGGTGTTCGCAAAAAGATTCTGTGCAGCTGTCTGGTCGGGCTTCTGGTGCTGTGCGCGGCGGCCTTTTTTCTGGCGGGTGGGAAAAATAAAGTACTGCCGGAAGAAACGACCATCCCCGATGACCGGATCGCGGTACAGGCCGCAGCCGTGCTGGAAGGGAAATACGCCTGCCTGACCTTTGACGACGGTCCTTCCGAAAATACCGACGCCATTCTGGAAATTCTGGCCCGCTATCAGGCCCCGGCCACCTTTTTCGTCACAGCGCAGCCCATCAATGAACCCTATTTTGACCGCTTGCCGCTGATTCAGGCGGGCGGTCACCAGATCGCCCTGCACAGTGCCAGCCACCGGTATTCGGAAATTTATAAAAGTACCTCGGCATTCTGGCTGGACATCAAACAACTGCGCCAGACCCTGTCCTCCTGGGTGGATGTGGAGCCTATCTGCTGGCTGCGATTTCCCGGCGGCAGCACCAACACGGTCAGCCACCGCTACGGCGGCAGCGGCATCATGAAGGACCTGATTGCCCAGGCAGAGGAAAAAGGCTATCACTGGATCGACTGGAACGTCTGCGCCGAGGACGCCACTTCCTCCCACCCGGATGCCGATACCATCGTGCACAATATTCAACAGGGGGCGGAGGGTAGGGATGTCTGCGTGGTGCTGATGCACGATACAGCCGCCACCGGGGAAACAGTGCGCGCCCTGCCGGATATTCTGGAATGGTTTGCGCAGGAAGGCTATCAGTTCTGTACAGTTGCCCGGATGTATACTATGACCCGGGACCAATGAAATGCAAAAGGGAATTGCAAAGCACCTGAGCAGCATGTATAATAAGGACAAATCAAGGGCGCAGAATGCCCGGATTCTAGGAAGTTTGCACATGAAAAATACCCAAAGCCGCCGTATTGCGCTGTGTGGTGTACTGGCTGCCCTCACGGTCGTGATCCTGCTGACGGGCACTGCGTTGGGCATCGGTACCTATGCTGCGCCCATGTTGGCCTCGTTTCTGCTCATCCCGCCGCTGGTGGAATACGGCACCCGCGCCGCCCTGACCCAATATGCCGCCGCTGCGGTGCTGGGGCTCCTGCTCGTGCCGGACCCGGAATTGTCGCTGTTCTATGCGCTGGTGCTGGGCCCCTACCCGGTGTTCAAGACGGTGCTGGACCGTATTCGCCCTGTAATCCTGCGCTGGGCGGCCAAACTGGGCGTGTTCAATTTGTCGGCTGCCGTAGTGTACGCGCTGCTCTGGCTGGTGTTCTGGCCCGGCATGACCGAGTCCATGCCCGCCACCAAGGCACTGGCAGTCACCCTGATCCTCATGTGCAATGTGGCCTTTGTCCTGTGCGACCGCGCTGTGGCCGCGCTGACCCTGGTTTACCGATTGCGTCTGCGCCGATACTGGAAAAAACGCTTTTGAGCTTGGCGTACAAGCTCAGGAAAGGAAGATCAACCATGTGGTATGAAAATGCTGTCGTCTACCAGATCTACCCGCTGGGGCTGTGCGGGGCGCCGCTGCAAAATGATGGCGTGCCGGAACATCGCCTGCTGCGGGTGCTGGACTGGGTGGACCATATCCGGGACCTGGGGGCTACCTGTGTGCTGTTCAACCCGCTGTTTGAGAGCGACGCCCACGGCTACGACACCCGGGACTATCAGAAAGTGGACGTGCGCCTGGGCACCAACGAGGACCTGCGTCGCGTCTGCCAGGCCCTGCACGAAGCCGGGCTCAAGGTCATGTTTGACGGCGTGTTCAATCATGTGGGCCGCGGATTCTGGGCTTTCCGGGACGTGCAGGAAAAACGCTGGGACAGCCCTTATAAGGATTGGTTCAACATCCATTTTGACGGCAATACCAACTATAATGACGGCTTCTGGTACGAAAGCTGGGAGGGCTGCAACGAGCTGGTCAAGCTGAACCTGCACAATCCCGCCGTGCGGGAACATCTGTTTGATGCCATCTCTTCCTGGGTGCGGGACTACGACATCGACGGTCTGCGTCTGGACGTGGCCTATTGCCTGGACCTGGATTTCCTGGGCGCGCTGCGGCAGTACACCTCCGCCCTCAAGGAAGACTTTGTGCTGGTGGGCGAGACCCTGCACGGGGACTACAACCGCTGGATGAACGACCACGCCTGCCATTCGGTCACCAACTACGAGTGCTATAAGGGGCTGTATTCCAGCTTCAACACCGGCAATATGCACGAGATCTCCTACAGCCTGAACCGTCAGTTCGGCTCCGAGCCCTGGTGCCTGTACACCGGCCGTCAGCTGCTCAGCTTCGTGGATAACCATGATGTCACCCGCGTGGCCAGCATCCTGACCGACAAGAACGAGCTGGAACCGCTGTATGGTCTGCTGTTCGGCATGCCCGGTACGCCGGCTGTCTATTACGGCAGCGAGTGGGGCATCACCGGGGAAAAGAAGGACGGGGACCCTGCTCTGCGCCCGGCCATCGAAAAGCCCGAACACAACGAACTGACCGACTGGATCACGGCTCTGGCCGGGGCCCGCGCCGCCAGCCCGGCTCTGTGCCACGGCAGCTACCGCAATATTCTGGTACAGCCCAAGCAGCTGATTTTTGAGCGCCGCAGTGGGGAAGACAGGGTCCTGGTGGCCATCAACGCCGACAGCCAGCCCTACCATGCCGATTTCAACGCCGAGGCCGGCCGCGCCGTGGACCTGATCACCGGCAAAGCCCATGATTTCGGCGGCGGCAGCGATTTGCCGCCCTATTCCTGCGCATTCTGGAAGACGGAGTGATCTTCCCCACCTGTAAATTGCCATCCGGTATCTGATCGGAAAAGAGGGACCGTTTTATGTGGCTGCTGTTTGCTGCCGCGTCTGCATTTTTTGCCGGTATTACGGCTGTGCTTGCCAAGTGTGGTATCCGGCAGACCGATTCCACCGTTGCCACGGCGCTGCGCACCTGCGTGGTGCTGGTCATGGCCTGGGTTATGGTCCCGGTGTCCGGGCAGTGGGCCGGGGTACAGGCCATCACCGGGAAAGCCATGCTGTTTCTGGTGCTGTCCGGCCTGTGTACCGGTGCTTCCTGGCTGTGCTACTTCCATGCCCTGCAAATCGGGGATGTCAACCGGGTGGTGCCGGTGGACAAGACCAGCACGGTGCTCACCATTCTCCTGGCCCTGATTTTTCTGGGCGAAGGTGTTACCCCTGTCAAGGTGGCGGCTATGGTGCTGATTCTGGCCGGGACCTGGCTGATGATCGAAAAAAAGCAGAACACCGCCGCTGCATCCTCCGGCCATGCCTGGTTCTGGTATGCGGCGGGCTCGGCCTTCTTTGCCAGCCTGACTTCCATTCTGGGCAAGATCGGTGTCAGTGACATTGGTTCCAACCTGGGCACGGCCATCCGCACCACGGTGGTGCTGGTCATGGCCTGGGTCATGGTCGTTCTGGAAGGCAAACAGAAACAGGTGCAGCAGGTGCCCCGGCGGGAACTGGGATTCCTGTGCCTGTCCGGCCTGGCTACCGGGGCTTCCTGGCTGTGTTATTACCGGGCCTTGCAGGACGGGCCGGCCAGTGTGGTGGCACCGGTGGATAAGCTGAGCATCCTGGTCACGGTGGCGTTCTCTGCCATTGTCTTTGGGGAAAAGCTCAGCCGTCGGGCGGCTTTCGGCCTGGCTCTCAACGTGGTGGGCACGCTGCTCATGCTGGTATGATATTCGGTATTTTATAACACGATCCGCCGTGCAGGTTTTCTGTGCGGCGGATTTTTTCTGCAATATTTCGACCCTCCCTGCACATACTGAGGTATGGAAAAGGAGGGGACCCCCATGTCCAAACCTGCTGCAAGGCGCCTGGTGCGCTCATTTTTGACCGTGCTGATCGTGGCCGCCGCTCTGGCGGGCGGAGCAATTCTCGGGCTGCGTGCTGCGCTGCCGGATACGTTTTATGTGGCGCCCGGCAGCGAGCTGACCCTGGCATCCATGCCTTTTTTGCAGGCAGGAACCCCGGCGTCCGGCATGGCGGCGGCCGTCAGTGGAACGACGGATACCGGAAGTGCCAACCAGACGCTGCGCCTGTTCGGTGTGGTGCCGGTCAAAACGGTGCGGACGGTGACTTCCGATACCCGTACGGTCACCGTGTCCGGAGCACCGTTCGGCGTCAAAATGTTTGCGGATGGTGCTTTGGTGGTGGCGTTCTCCGACCAGCTGACCGCCCTCGGCAGTGAAAACCCGGCCAAGGAGGCAGGACTGCGCCTGGGGGATGTGATCATTTCTGCGGCGGGTCAGCCGGTACACGGGAATGAGGAACTTTCCCAAGCGGTCACGGCGGCGGAAGGAAATAGCCTGGACATCGTCTATGTCCGTGACGGGGTGCAGCATACCTGTACCATGACGCCGGTGCGGGACCGGGACAGTGGTGCCTGGCGCGCCGGTGTGTGGGTGCGGGATTCCTCCGCGGGGATCGGGACCCTGACATTTGTGGATACGGAGCGGGGGACCTTTGCGGGTCTTGGCCACGCGGTCAGTGACAGTGATACCGGCGCCGATTTTCCGCTGCTTTCGGGTGAGATCGTTCCGGTGAACATCATCGGGGTGCAGAAAGGGGCTGCCGGGGCTCCGGGAGAACTGAAGGGTGAATTTTCCGGCGCTGAGGCTCTCGGAATCGTCAGCGCCAACGATTCCACCGGCGTATACGGGACTCTGCAAAAAGGAACGTCCGCAGTGTCCGGGCAAGTCATGCCGGTGGCCGCGATCCAGCAGGTCAGCCCCGGCAAGGCCCAGATCCTTACCACCATCGACGGTTCTGCCCCGCAATGGTATGAGGTGACCATCGAGCGGGTGAACATGACGGCAGGGGACCCCAACCGGAACTTGCTCATCCGGGTCACCGATGAACGCCTTCTCAGCACAACCGGCGGCATTGTACAGGGCATGAGCGGCAGCCCGGTGGTGCAGAACGGCTGCCTGGTGGGGGCTGTTACCCATGTGCTGGTCAATGACCCCACCCGGGGGTACGGTATCTTTGCCGCTACTATGCTGGAACGGGCGGATGCTGCCGGCGCTTGACCGGGCTTTTTCCAGCCGGCGGCAGGAGGGAACCTGCCGCGGTGGTGATCTGCCGGGAAAAGCAAGACAAAAAAGCGGGAAAAGCCTGTCAACTTTGGGAGGGGCGTGTCGAAACAAGGGGAAAAAGCGCGAAACGGCCCGAAAACTTCCTATTGCCAGAATTGGTAAAATATGGTAATATTTCCATTGTCGAGAGAAACC
>DXNX01000103.1:8165-8596 GCA_019413245.1 Oscillospiraceae bacterium | reverse complement strand
GAGACAGGACCATTGCCCGCACCATTGCCGTGTTCGACGACTATTTTGCCGCCCACCGCCCCGGCTGCGTGCTGGTGCTGGGGGACCGGTTTGAAATTTTTGCCGCCGCCACCGCCGCCGCGGCCCGGCATATCCCCATCGCCCATATTTCGGGCGGGGATGTGACCCTGGGCGCCGCCGACGAGTACTACCGCCACTGTATCAGCAAGATGGCGGCGGTGCATTTCCCCTCCTGCGCCGACAGCGCCGCCCGCCTGGTGCGGATGGGGGAGGACCCTGCCCGGGTGTTCTGCGTGGGCGGCCTGGGAGATGAGAACATCCGCGCTGTGCCCAAAATGAGCCGGGAAGAATTGTGCCATTCCACCGGCTTTGACCTGATGCAGCCCTTCGCCCTGGTCACCTTCCACCCCGAGACCGCCGCCGGTGCCCCG
>DXNX01000103.1:0-8155 GCA_019413245.1 Oscillospiraceae bacterium | reverse complement strand
CTGCCATGCAGTCCGAAGCGCTGTGCCAGGCCATGGAAGCGGGGGAGGGCGTGTTCTGGCTCATCACCGGCTCCAACGCCGACGCCGGGGGCGCGATTTGCACCGCCCGGATGCAGAAATTCGCCGCCGATCATCCTGACCGGGCAGGCTTCATCAACAGCCTGGGCCTGCGCCGGTATCTTTCGGCCATGAAATACACCGCTCTGGTGGCGGGAAATTCCTCCTCCGGCGTGGTGGAGACCCCCAGCTTCGGGGTGCCTGCCGTGAACATCGGCAGCCGTCAGGCCGGGCGCATCCTGTGCCAGAACATCATCAGCTGCGGCGGGGAAAAAACCGAGATCGAAAACGCCCTGCGCACCGCCCTGAGCCCGGCCTTCCGGGTGGTGGCGGAGGGGGCCGTCAGCCCCTACCACGGGGGTGATACCAGCGGCAAGATCGTGAAAGTGCTGGAAAAATTTGACTTTACCAAACCCAAAACATTCTACGACGGCCCGGTGCCGTCGTTTGACCCGCAGGCGGAACCCTGCCTGTAACATCCCATCGGGAGGTAGTAGTATGAAACTTCTCATCGTCGGTCTGGGCAGCATGGGCAAGCGCCGCGCCCGCCTGACCCGGGGCCTGCTGGGGGCGGACAATGTCCGCATCTGCGGCGTGGACAGCGCCGAAGCACGCCGGGAGGAAGCCCTGTCCCTGGGGCTGTGCCAGGCGGCCTACCCCTCCATCGGGGAGGCTGTGGCGGCCGAACACCCGGACGCCGCCCTGGTCTGCACCGCGCCTTTGAGCCATGCGGCCATCATCTCCGAGCTGCTGGACGCGGGCCTGCCGGTCTTCACCGAGCTGAACCTGGTGGATGACGGCTACACCGAGAACCTGGCCAAGGCCAAGGAAAAGGGCGTGCCCCTGTTCCTTTCCTCCACCATGCTCTACCGGAAAGAGACCCAGTACATCAAACGCCGTGTGACCGAATTCGGCCGCCCGGTGCACTATATGTATCATATCGGTCAGTACCTGCCCGACTGGCACCCCTGGGAAAACTACAAGAATTTCTTTGTGGGCAACGCCCGCACCGGCGGCGTCCGGGAAATTTTCGGCATCGACCTGCCCTGGCTGCTGGATGCCTTCGGGGATGTGGAGCAGATGACCGTCCAGACCGATACCATCAGTGACCTGGGCCTGCCGTACCCCGACTGCGCCACCCTGCTGCTGCGCCACAAGGGCGGCGTGCAGGGCGTGCTGGCGGCGGACGTGGTCAGCCCCAAGGCGGTGCGCAGCTTTGAATGCTTCGGCGACGGGCTGCACCTCTTCTGGGAGGGCAACCCCAAGGCCCTGTACGAGTTCAAGGACGGGGACAAGCAGCCGGTGGACACCTACGGCAGCTTTGAGCACGACAGCCGGTACAGCGACAACATTGTGGAAAACGCCTATGTGGATGAGCTGGCCAACTTCTTTGCCGTGCTGAAAGGGGAGGAAGAACCCCGCTGGACCTTCGAGAAAGACCGGGCAGCCATCCGGCTGATGGACGCCGTGGCGCAGGCCTGAATACGGCACTGCCCCCAAAAGAAAGGGCCCTGTTATGATGCTGTTTAACTTGATGGAAATTTTTGTCCCCGCCATGTTTGTGCTGGTGGTGGGATTGATGGTGGTCATGGTGATCCGCAATGTGGCCGAATGGTCCCGCAACAACGCTTCTCCCCGGCTGAGCAGCCCTGCCACCGTGGTGGCCAAGCGGCAGCACCATTACAGTCACAACAACGGCGGGGGCGGCACCACCTACTACGCCACCTTTGAATTTGAGAGCGGCGACCGCATGGAACTGCGCATGTCCGGCCGGGAAGCCGGTCTGCTGGTCGAAGGGGACCGGGGGATGCTGCATTTCCAGGGCACCCGCTACCTGGGCTTTGACCGCCAGTAAGGAGAACTGCTATGACTGAACGGGAAAAAATGCTGGCCGGGGAACTGTATGACTGCGGCGACCCGGAACTGCTGGACCGCTGGCACCTGGCCAAGGACCTGGCCGCGGCCTACAACCGCACCGCCTCCGCCGATCTGGCGGAAAAGGACCGCATCCTGGCCCAGTTGCTGGGCGGGCGGGGCAAAAATCTCTGGATCACCCCGCCTTTCTATGTGGACTACGGCAACAACATCTTCTTCGGCAACAACTGCGAAGTGAACATGAACTGCACTTTTTTGGATGATAACCGCATCACCATCGGGGATAACGCCCTTATCGCCCCCAACGTGCAGATCTATACCGCTTTTCACCCCACCAACGCGGCGGACCGGTTTGGTGCGCCCAAACCGGACGGCAGCTTTGAATTCTGCAAGACCCGCACCGCCCCCGTCACCATCGGCAACAACGTCTGGATCGGCGGCGGAGCCATCCTGCTGCCCGGAGTGACCATCGGGGACAACGTGGTCATCGGGGCGGGCAGCGTGGTCACCCACGACATCCCCGCCAATTCGGTGGCCGTGGGCAGCCCCTGCCGCGTGGTGCGGCCCAATCTGTAAATAAGGAGTGAGGAACATGGGCACTGTCACCGCCCTGTTCATCGGCCTGGGGTCCATCGGGACCCGCCATCTGAAAAACCTGCACACTATCTGCGAAAAGCAGGGCCTGACCCTGTGTGCCCACGCCCTGCGCAGCGATCTGCAGCGTCCTCTGCGCCCCGGCGTGGCGGAGTTGCTGGCGGCCCAGTTCACCACCCTGGAGGACCCCGCCGCCCTGCCCCGGTATGACATGGCTTTCATCACCAACCCCACCAGCCTGCACGCGGCGGCCCTGGAACTGGTCCGCGGCCGGGCGGGGGCCTTGTTCATTGAGAAGCCTATATTCTCCGCCGAGGAAACCGGCCGCAATCTTTCTGACCTGCTCCCCGCGGGGCAGAAAGCCTATGTGGCCGCGCCCATGCGGTGGTGCGGGGCCATGCTGGCGCTGAAAAAGCACCTGCCCGACCTGCATCCCTACTGCGCCCGGGTGATCTGCTCGTCCTATCTGCCGGACTGGCGCCCCGGTGTGGACTACCGCACCGTGTACAGCGCCCACAAGGCCATGGGCGGCGGGGTGACCATCGACCTCATCCACGAATGGGACTATCTGGTGGAGCTGTTCGGCAAGCCGGAGCGCCTGTACAACCTGCGGGGCCAGTATTCGGAACTGGAGATCGACTCCGACGATGTATCGCTGTATATCGCCCAATATCCCCACCTGCTGGCAGAGGTGCATCTGGACTACTTCGGCCGGGGCTACCGCCGCAGCATCGAACTGTTCTGCCCCACCGGGTCCGCCGTGGCGGATTTCGGCGCCGGAACGCTGACCCTGCCCGACGGCACCGTGGAGGACTGCCAGGAGCATGTGAACGAACGGTATATCCGGGAAATGGAATACTTCCTGCACTACGCGCTGACGGGGGAGGGCGAAAGCCTGAACACCCCCGCCACCGCCCTGGATGTGCTCAAACTGACTTTGGGGGAACTGTAATATGGAACGTCTGCTCATTACCGTCTGCGGCCGCGCCGGCAGCAAAGGCTTCAAAAACAAGAACCTGAAAACCTTCTGCGGGCATCCGCTGGTGTATTATTCCCTGAGCGCCGCGGAACTTTTTGCCAAGAACCATCCCGAACTGCACATCGACTTCGCCCTGAACACCGACAGCCCCGAGCTGGCGGACCTGGTGAAAGCGCAGTACCCGGAAGTAGTTTTCCTGCCCCGGGGCGAGGAACTGGGCGGGGACAAGGTGCCCAAGATGGCCGTCTACCAGGACAGCCTGCGCCGGATGGAGGAACAGACCGGCGCCGCCTATGACTACCTCATGGACCTGGACATCACCAGCCCTCTGCGCACCGCCGCCGACATCGAGAACGCCTTTGCCAAAAAGCAGAGCCGCACTGACCTGGACCTGGTGTTCAGCGTCTGCGAAGCACGGCGCAACCCCTGGTTCAACATGGTCAAGACGGTGGGCGACCATGTGGAGCAGGTGAACAAGAGCGAATTCACCGGCCGCCAGCAGGCCCCGGAAGTCTTTGACGTGAACGCTTCCATCTATGTGTTCAAGCGGGACTTCCTGGCCAGCAACACCGACGGTATGCTCTGGCGGGGCAAGATCGGTGTCAGCGTCATGATGGACACCGGCATCATCGACATCGATTCCGAACACGACTACCGCCTGATGGAAGCCATCGCGGCCCATCTGTATGAAAATTATCCCGACTTCGACGCCGTGCGCCGCAACATCCGCGGCTGAACGCGTCCTGGCTGCAAAGGAGATTCCATGGAAACGAATATCCGCCGCCGCCAGCGTCAGAACGTGGGGGCAGCCTTCGGGCTGTCCCTCTTGCTGGTGCTGGGGGCGTATTTCCTTCTGGGCTTTGCGCCTTTCGGGGATGATACCATCCTCACCGGCGACCTCAACGGCCTGTATGTGAACTATATCACCGACATGTGGCGCCGTGTGCGCGAAGGCGGCTTCTTTTACAGCTTCTCCAAGCTGTGCGGGGGCAGCACCCTGGGCCTGTTCGCCTACTACATGAGCAGCCCCTTCAATCTGGCCTACCTGATTTTCCCCGTCCGGGCCATCCCTTATGTGGCCCAGGGCGTTTTTGCGGTGCGCACGGCCTGCACCGGCGCCGCCTGCTGCTTCTTTCTGCAGCGGCACTATAAAAGTGCGTCCCGCCTGCTGCCGGTGCTCAGCCTGGGGTACAGTCTGTGCGCCTTCTGCGTGGTGTACAACCAGAACATCATCTGGATGGACGTGGTCATGCTGGCCCCGCTGGTGCTGTGGGCGGTGGATGAACTGGTGGACAAAGGCCGCCACTGGCCGCTGACCTTCCTGGTGCTGCTGTGCATCCTGTTCAACTTCTACACCGCCTGGGAAGTGTGCCTGTTTACCATCCTGTATTTTGCCTACCGCTGGTGGGGCACCGAACACCCTGCCGTGCCGCTGAAGCGCCGCTTCGGCCTGTTTGCCGCCTCCGGCGTTCTGGGGGCGGGGCTGGGCCTGGTGCTGTTGCTCCCCGCTCTGCTGGAAGTGGAGCAGAGCAAGGGCGGCTTGTTTGAGATGGAATTCTCCCTCAAACCCAATTTCCCGCTGTGGCAGCTGCCCTACCGGCTGTTCTTCGGGGATTTCTTCTGGAATGATGTCACCGGCACCCTGCCCAACATCTACTGCGGCGTCTTCTGCGTGGTGCTGGTCGTTCTCTTCTTTGCGGGCAAAGCGCCCCGCCGCCAGAAACTGGCCGCAGGCGGTGTGCTGGCCGTCATGGCCCTCAGCTTCTGGCTGTACGGCATCGACCTCATCTGGCACGGCTTCAAACAGCCGGTGTGGTTCCCCTGCCGGTACAGCTTCCTGGTCAGCCTGTTTTTGATCCTGCTGGCCGCCAGGACCCTGCTGGATGCGGCGCCCCGCGCCCGGGCTCTGGTGCTGGCCGGGGTGCTGGGAGCTGTCTGGTGCGTGGGCTACTACTTTGTTTCCGGCGAAACTTTCTCGGTCTTCAAGGTGGCGGCCACGGTGCTGGTGTTTGCAGCTACCCTGGCCTGTGTGGTGTGGCTGCACTCTCCCCGCCGCCTGCTGGCCCTGGCCGGGGCCGTGGGCTTTGTGGTGGTGTGCGCGGGGGATATGGGCGCCAACACGGTGCTGGCCCTGCGCAAGTTTGAAAGCTACACCGTCAGCGGGTTTGAGGAATTTTACGACCAGAACACCCAGGCGGTGAACGCCATCCGCACGCTGGACGGCGGGTACTACCGCATTGAGAAAAACTTCATGCGCACCCTCAACGACCCCATGCTGCTGGGGTACTGGGGCATCAGCCATTATTCCTCCACCAAGGCCAGCTCGGCCAAGGAGCTGCTGGAGGCGCTGGGCTACATCAACTACTCCACCTACGGCTGGGGCTCCACCGGTGTGGCGGACAGCCTGCTGGGCATCCGCTACCTGTACAGCGACGGCTCCCGCCTGGTTCCCGGCCAGTATGAACAGCTGGATACCGGCACCGAACTTTCCGTGTGGGAAAATCCCTATGCTCTGCCCATGGCCTATGTGGGCTCCTCGGATGCTTTGAACGTGTCTATCGAGAACAGCGAAAACACCTTTGCCTTGCAGAACGCCATGCTCACTGCCCTGGTGCCCGGCACGCCGGACGCCCTGCTGCCTGCGGAACTGAGCTTCGAGCAGCCGGAACAGGGCATCCTGCTTACCTTCACTGCCCCCTGCGACGGTCCCTGCTATCTGGCTATCCCTACCCTCACCGATATGACCCCGGCGGACGTGGCCGTCAACGGGACGCTGCTGGGCGAGTACTTCAACGGGGATTCCCTGGGCGGCGTGTTCCCTCTGGGCACCTTTGCCAAGGGAGAACAGGTGGAACTGCGCCTGGGCTTTGCGGACAGTGAGGAAGCCCGGGCCGCCATCCAGGTGTACAGCCTGGACGAGAGCGTGCTGGCGGCGGCTTCCGCCACCCTGCAGGCCACCGAACCCGCCGACCTGGAAATCCAGGAAGGCGGCCATATCCGCTTGACTGCCACCGGCACCGCCAACGCCGACCTGCTGGTGCTGCCCGTTGCCTGGGAGGATTCCGACCACTGGAAGCTCACCGTCAATGGGGAAAAGGCCGAGACTGAGTGTGTCTTCGGCGGCTTCCTCGGTGTGCGCCTGCCGGAAGGCGAGAGCCGTGTGGAGCTGAACTATGCCCATCCCGGGGCGGCGGCCGGTCTGGCGGGCACCGTGGTGTGTGCGGTGATCGCTGCCTTCTGGTTTGCCCGGGAAAAACGCCGCGCCGTGCAGGAGGGACCCAAGCATGAATGATCGTGCCATTGAAATGGTTATGGACGCCGGCAAGGCCATGCTGGAAAACGGCGGCGAGGTCTTCCGCGCCCAGGACACCATGGAGATCATGGCCCGCAGCCTGGGGGTTCAGGATTTCCATGTCTATGTACTTACCAACGGTATTTTTGCCTCGGCGGAAGGGGAGGACGGCCCCATCAGCGCGGTGCGCCATGTGCCCCGGGTCAGTATCCATCTGGGCCGGGTGGAGGCGGTGAACGCCATTTCCCGAGAACTGGCCGAAGGCAAACTGGATCTGGACGGCGCCGAAAAAGCCCTGCATGATGCCTGCACCACCCCGGCTTACGGGCCCCGGGTGTCGCTGCTGGCCGGTGCGGTGGGCAGCGGCTGCTTTGCCTTCCTGTTCGGAGGCGGCGGGCCGGAGATCGTCACCGCCTTCTGCGCCGGTATCGTGGAAATGCTCATCATGCAGCTGTTTCACAAGGGCGGCGTCAGCAAGGTCTTTACCGACATTGCGGCGGCTGCCGCCTGTACCGCCCTGGCCGTGGCCATGCGCGGGGTGTGGGGCGCCGGATACAATCCCAGCGGTGCCATCATCGGCGCGCTGATGGTCCTGACCCCCGGTGTCGCCCTGACCATGGGCATTCGGGACATCATCAACGCCGACTATCTGTCCGGCACCATCCGCCTGTTCGACGCCCTGCTGTGTGCCGGGTGCCTGGCTTGCGGCGTGGCCCTGACCTACATGGTGGCTGTCAGCTTCTGGAGGATTCCCCTGTGATGGATCTGCAATTTTTCGGCAGCTGCGTGCTGCAATTCTGTGTTGCCATGGTGGCGACGGTCTGCTTCAGCCTGGCGTTCCAGGTGCCCCGCCGCCACTTTCTGGCCTGCGGCACTGCGGGTGCGGTGGGCTGGGTGGTGTATATCATCTGCACGGCAGCCGGGCTTTCTGTGCCTGCGGCCACCCTCGTTGCCGCCTTCCCGCTGACCGGGATCTCCCGCTTTTTTGCCATCACCCACCGGGCTCCGGTCACCCTGTTCCTGCTGTGCGGCATCTTCCCGCTGGTGCCCGGTGCCGGTATTTACTACACCGCCTACTACCTGCTCAACAATGAGCAGGTCCTGTTTGCCAGCAAGGGCATTGAAACGCTGAAGACCGCTGTGGCCCTGGCCATGGGTATCGCCATCGTGTGCAGTATCCCGCTGCCCCGCAAAATCTCCCACAAACAGTATCGCGGTCCCAAAATGAACTGAAAAAACAGCGGTGTGTTTTGCACACCGCTGTTGAAAATTTCCGGGGTTGTCAGTTTTACAGCCCTGCATTGCCCAGGATCCGGCTCAGATCGGTCAGAATGTCGTGGGGCAGCATGGTCACTGTC
>DXNX01000102.1 GCA_019413245.1 Oscillospiraceae bacterium | reverse complement strand
GCGACCGCCGGTGGCGGAAACAAGGAGCCGGAGCAGGGGCAGCAGTCGCAGAGGCAAGTCCCTCCGTGGCCCGATTTGCCGGAAAGGGAGCTGCGGCCTGCCCACTGATGACACACCATTAAACCCAAATCCGAACGTACTTTTTTAAGGCGCGTAAAGCAACAGAACCGTTGTTACTTGGCGCGATGAGCAGAGCAATGCGAACTGTATCTGTATTCCTTTGATATGGCAGTACGAGAGGGCGGGACCTGGGATGTTGGGGGGCTTTAAGTGTGTGCCGGAACAGAAGGAAAGGACCTCTGCTATATCGTAGATGAGTGTTTGTGGGAAAGATAATACCCGGTATATCCGGCTCTTTCCGCCAGTACTTTCAAGGAAAGCTCGTCTTCCAAGGGCAGTTCGATATAATCGCGGCAGCTTTGAACTTGCGGACTTAAGGCAGGAATCATGGGGCATTTATGGACCCGCTGAATAAAGTTCTCGTACATGATGTGGTTTAGGGGTTGCAAATCCGAAACACGGCGCAGGTCCAATAAGCTCTGCAGGTAACTTTCACCCGGGCAGTGGGCCTTTTCCGGAGATAGCCCGCCTTCGATGGCAGTGCGGGCACACCGAAAAAATGAAAATGCAGCATCTGTTTCCTGGACCCAAAAGTCACTGTGGATATTGTTGTCTTTCACCTGATGATCGGGCGGTGTATGCACCGATGAAAAAGCCTTGCGGGAAAGACAGACGAAAAAGCCTTGCGGGAAAGACAGACATAGGGGCCATGAACATCTGCTTTGGTGTCGATCGGGTTTTGTCGGCAGGGAAAAGCCGGAGCCCATACCGGAAAGAGTGGTCCGGCGCTGCCGTGCAGTGGGTTATTCGTAATCTTCCAGCCGCCATTCATCCTTCCAGTCAATGCGGGGAACGTCGCCCTCGAAGGAGATGGGCAACCAGACGTAGTCGGACAAGCGGGTGTTTTCTTTGGGCATAGAGGCCAGCACTTCCATGGGAATCTTGTCCCGGGGATAGTCAGGGTCGGAAATCATCTCCACCACCGGGCCGTAGACGTTGTAGTCCAGGGTGTCGGTGCCTTCGGGGACCCAGCGGTCTGCCATGGCAATGTACAGATCCTTCTTGCCGGGAACTTTGAACACACTGGAGACCTGGCTGTGGAAACTGGTCCGGGTGGGATCTGCGGGGTGGGGATCACCCAGCACGGTATAGGGGCCATGCCAGGTATCGGCTACGGCGATCTCGCTGGGGTTGGGATAATAGCCGGTGGTTCCACTGGTCAGCAGGTAATGTTTATCCTTGCGCACAAAGTGGGTGGTACCCTCCCGGGTGAAGGGCGGGCGATGACGGACAAAATGGGTGGAATAATAGCCGGTCACATTGGTGTAATCGTCGGTAAGATCGGCAATGATGGTCTCGCTGTGTACCCGCTCAAAAAAGTAATACCCCTTGCCGTCCGGCGCAACGGCCAGGTCAAAATCTCCGGCGTTCATACCCAGGGGGTGCAGGCCTTCCCGCACTTTGGTGTAAGGGCCCAGCAGATGATCGGCGGTCAGCACCGTTTCGCTCTGGGTGCCGTCCCGGCCCATGATCTTCAGCCAGCAGACATATTTTCCGGTGTGCTGATTGTACAGGATATGGGGACGGTCCATGCAGGCGGAGGGATGCAGGGAAGAATCCGGATCATCGGGCTCCGGGGGAATAATCAGGCCCTTGTCCTCCCAGTTATACAGATCGGTGGAGGCGTAGCAGCGCACGCCCCAGTGCCAGATGTTTTTGTCCGGGTCGGTAAACTCCTTGTTTTCACCGTACCAGTAGTAGACGCCGTCTTCCACAAAGATGCTGCCGCCATGGGCATGGATGCGGTTTCCGTTGGTATCCAGCCAGACCTGGCCGGGATGAAATGCGGTGTACATGTAGCCGTCTTCCTTTCGCGTTGTTTTCTTCAGTATAGCAGAAACACCGGGTAAGCTGCGGGTATGTATTGGCATACAGGGGTACTTTTTGGCGAAAGGAAACCATAAAGGCGAAAAAGAATCTGAAAAGACCAATATATGTCCAGACGGAACGGCGTAAAGGGCGTATGGTAAGGATGGACGGCTGTACACTGCGGCCGCCATGCCCGCCATACCAAGCTGGTTTAGGCGGGGTCACTGAGTAGGAGGTGCCTGCATGCGCAGACAGAATTTCAACAAGAACTGGAAATTTTACCGGGACGGCGAAGAAGAAAAAGCCCGTATCCTGGACCTGCCCCATGACGCCATGATCGAGGAACCCCGCGTTCCCGAACTGGCGGGCGGGGATACCTGCGGCTTTTATCCCGGCGGGCGGTATATCTATGAAAAGACCTTTCCCGCTTTGCCCAAGGAAACCGCCGCTGTGCTGCTGTTTGACGGCGTGTACCAGAAGGCAAAGGTATATCTGAACGGGGAACCGGTGGGGGAGCAGATCCAGGGGTATACAAACTTCGAGGTGCCGATCCCGGGACAGTCTTCCTCCGCGGACGGGGAAAACCGTCTGCGGGTGGTGGTGGACAACACCCAGGTCCCCAACGCCCGGTGGTACACCGGCAGCGGTATCTACCGGGACGTGACCCTCTGGACCGGGAGACAGCGGTACATTCCGCCCTACGGTCTCCGGGTGGAGACCCTGGACACCGACCCTGTCCGGCTGGAAGTGCGGGCGGAGACCCGGGGACTTTCGGAGGAAGAACGGGCCGAAGCGGAAATTGACTTCACCGTGACGGCGGCGGGCGGAACGGTCATTCCAAACACCCGGCAGTCGGTCCGCTGGGAAGGCAGTATCTGCGTGGCTGAACTCGTCCTGGAATCCGCCGCACTCTGGAGCGCCGAGACGCCGGTTCTGTACACCCTGACGGCAAAACTGGCATACCGCGGCACTTTGCAGGATACGGCACAGGTGCGGTTCGGTGTGCGGCGGCTGTGCTGGTCCCCGGAAAAAGGGCTGGAAGTCAACGGCAGCACCGTCAAGCTGCGGGGGGCCTGCGTCCACCATGACAACGGCATCCTGGGTGCCCGGGAATTCCCCGAAACGGCATACCGCCGCATCCGGCTGCTGAAGGAATGCGGGTACAACGCCATCCGCACCGCCCACAACGAGCCCAGCGAACTGCTGCTGGAAGCCTGTGACGAACTGGGTATGTATGTGATGGCGGAATTTACCGACGTGTGGCGGGGCTGCAAGAACGACTATGATTACAGCCTGTATTTTGATAAGCACAGCCGCAATGACCTTGCCCGCATGGTGCGCAAATGTGCGGTGCACCCCGGGGTGGTGATGTATTCCATCGGCAACGAGGTATACGATACCGCCTACACCGAAAGCCGGGATACCTGCGGCATGCTGTGCGGCACTATCCGGGATCTGGACCGCACCCGGCCCATCACCATGGGCTTTAACATTCTGGGGGCGGCGTTCCCCGCCAAGGACAAACCGGTACCGCCCCCGAAGCACAGCCCGGATGAGGTGGTGGACCCCCGGCGCAGCGGCAAGGCCGCCCCGCTGGTGAGCAGCAAGCTGATGAACACCGTTACCATGTTCCTGCCCCGGCTGATGGAAAGGGTCACCCCGGAACAGTTGGAGAAAAGCACTGCGCCCCTGCTGGACCAGCTGGATCTGGCGGGGCTGAACTATGGCACCCACCTGAACCGGCTGCATGAGGTGAACCCCCGGCGGATGATCGTACATACCGAGACCTTCCCCAGCCGCATCGGGCAGACCTGGCCCCAGACCCTGGCCTGCCCCTGGGTGGTGGGGGACTTTATGTGGACCGGCTGGGACTATCTGGGAGAAAACGGCCTGGGCGTGCCGGAATACGGCCGTACCCCCCGTCGGCTGAGTAAGCCTTACCCTTGTGTGTCGGCGGGGACCGGGTCCCTCAACCTGGTGGGAGAGATGGAAGCCCAGGGCTGCTACACCAAGACGGTCTACGGCCAGGCTGAACAACCTTATATTGCGGTGCGGCCCCTTGATCACGCCGGCGAAAAGGTGAAGATGAGCAGCTGGCGGGGCACCGACGCGGTGTGCAGCTGGGCCTGGGGCCAGAAGTTCGGCGCCGAGACCACCGTGGAGGTGTATAGCAGCCAGCCCCGGGTGGAACTGCTGCAGAACGGCCGGAGCCTGGGCAAAAAGGCAGTGCAGGCCTGTAAGGCGGAATACCGGGTGAAGTATCAGCCGGGGCCCCTGGAAGCTGTGGCCTATGACGGCCAGGGGCGGGAAACCGGCCGCTGCCTCCTGCAAAGCGATGACGAAGCAACCCGGCTGTGTCTGCGGGCCGAAGCGGAACAACTGCCCCCCGGCGGCGTATGCTATCTCTTTGCCGAACTGGTGGATTCCCGTGGTACCCGCAAAGCGGCCGCCGACCGGGCCATTACCTTCAAGGTGGAAGGTGCGGGGCAGCTGCTGGCGGTGGGGTCCGGCAGCCCCTGGGCCGAAGACCCCTATGCGGGCACAACAGCCCGCACCTGGTTTGGCACGGCGGCTGCGGTGGTGCAGGCCGGGAAAGAAACCGGCCGGCTCTGGGTCACGGTATCCGGGCAGGGACTGGAGCCGGTGCAGCTGGAAATTCCAGTGGCAGGGCCGCAATAAGAAAAAGAAGACAGGGTGCCCTGAAGGACGCCCTGTTTTTTGTATGTCTTCTGCCCGGTAAACAGGCATTAAAAAGGACCCGGCTCCCATGTCTTGAGGCATGGGGGCCGGGTTCTGTATGGGTGGAAAAGAGTGAAAGAAGAGCAGAGTAAGGGTCAATCAGGCTTCGGGGTTGGCGGCAGCCTCACGGGCGGCCTTTTCTTCCCGCCAGACTTTGAGCTTTTCGTCCAGGTTGAACTGGTTCATCAGCAGGATCATGACCACAAAGATGACGGCGGGAATCAGGCTGGAGCCCAGACGGATGGACAGCAACGCCGAGGCGTTCTGGGTATCAGCTGTGCCCACATAGCCGGCCAGGCTCAGCACAGCGCCCATGACCAGACCGCCCAGGGCGGCGCCTACCTTGTTGCCGAAGCCGGAAATGGCGCTCAGGGTGCCTTCCATGCGGGGCAGACCGATCATCTCGTTATAGTCGGCACAGTCAACGGTGTACATGGGGGCCATCATGGTGAACGGCACTACAGAAACCGTGGTGAGCAGGGTGGCGATAACCACCATGATCAGATTGCTGTTGGCAAGGAACATCAGCACATAGCCTGCAATGGCCACCAAAAAGCCGTAGATGGACATCTTTTTCATGCCCAGTTTGCGGCGCATCAGCGGCATGAAGAAGGCCAGGGGCAGGCCCAGGATGGAAAACACGGCGGTCACGCCCATCAGGCCCACATTGCCGATGATCCAGGTGAAGTAGTAGACGGCGCTGCCCAGGTTGCTGACCAGGTTCTGCAGCAGGCGGACAATGGAATAGTAAACGAAGCCCCGGTTGGACTTCATGACGGCCACAACGTCTTTGAGTTTCAGGCGTTCCCCAGAAACATCGGCTTCATTGTTGTATTTCTCCTGAATAAAGAGCATGCGCAGCAGGCCAAAGAAGGTCAGCGGCACGGCCATCATCCCGATCAGGCGGCTCCAGCCGGCGGGGCTGGTGGCCATGTCGGCCATGGCGATGGGGAACAGGATGTTGAAGGCAAAACCGGCGCCCATGGTGAAGAAGCTGCCGAATGCGGTGATCTTGGTCTGCTGTTCCGCCGTCTTGAAGGCGCGCACCATGTACACCACGTTGTTGGCGTTCAGGAACGTGGTGCAAACGGCGTTCATGAACACATACATCACAAAGACCCAGACGTACTTTGCCACGGTGGCAATGCCGGTGGGGCAGCTGAAGAGCAGCCAGGTGGACAGCCACAGGAAGAGCATGAAGATCTCATACGGGCGGCCTTTGCCCCAGCGGGTGTTGGTGCGGTCGATGATGAACCCGGCAATCAGATCAGTGAAGGCGTCCACCACCTTGCTGACAGCGAACACTGCACCCACGATGACCGGCTCCAGGCCCAGTGCATCGGTGCAGTAAACCGTGACGTACATCAGGACCAGCGCCGACACTGTTACGGAAACGGAACTGGTTTGCCAGAGCAAAAATCTGGCGGCGCCGATCTTTTCGGCCTTTTTCTTGCTTTTCATGATGATTTCTCCTTCATTTTGTTTCGCCTTGGCTTGCCTTCAGTGTAGCAGAAGAAAATGCAAAGGCAGGAGACAAAAACTGGCGAAGGGGACCACTGTTTCGCCAACTCTGAAACCGAAAGCCAAAAAATATATAGAAAAGCTGAAAAATGTTGTGTTTTTGCGCAGGGGGAATTGGTATAATCATAGCAGTAAAGAAAAAATCTGTCCAGAAAGGAAGGAAACGCCTATGTTCGATTCAGTGAATGTCAACCATCGCCGGATGCAGGATTTTGGGGAGATGGTGAAAGACTGCTGCGGGCTGAGCATGTGGTGCTTCGGCATGCACGGCAATCTCATCGATACCACCTGCCCCGACGCCGTCCAGTTTCTCATGTTTCTCAACCTGGGCAACTGCCTGGACCGGGCCATGGAACAGGTGAACGACCTGCACGTTCCCATGGTGATGGAAGACGGCATCGGCATGCTGTGGGCGGGGGATTTCCTGCGGGACCCGGAGGACCAGAGCCCCCGCTGTCTGATGTTCCTGGGGCCGGTGTTCACGGCCCAGTCCTCTCTTTCCTTTTTACAAAATACCATCCAGCGGCTGAATCTTTCGGTGGAACTGACCCAGATCTTGCTGGACAAGCTGCAGACGGTGCCGGTGCTGACCACCAGCATGATGAACCAGTATGTCAAGATGTTCCACTGGGTGTTGTCGGGGCAAGCCATCCACAGCTTTGACATCAAGGTGCTGGGCCAGCAGGAAAGCGCCCTGCGGCAGCTGGAAGAGCCAGCCGCCGAAACCGGCGCGGAGCGGGGCTTCTTTGCCGAAGAACAGCTGATGCAGGTCATCCGGGAAGGCAATCCCGATTATCAGAGCGTGATGGACCCCATCATCGATGCGGCGCCCCAGCCCATTCCCCAGATGCCGGACGCTTTGCGGGAAGCCAAAAACAATGTGATCGTCTTCACGGTTCTGGCGGCCCGGGCGGCGATGCAGGGAGGCGTGGCGCCCCGCACCGCCGCGGAATTGCAGCGGTATTATCTGCACACGACGGAAAACTGCCGCAGCTATGCGGAACTGGTGGAGCAGAACAACGCCATGATCGAGGATTTTGTCCACCGGGTACAGGGGGCGCGAAGCCGCAAGGAAATGAGCCGCACCGTGCGGGAATGCTGTGAGTATCTGCAAATGCACCTGACAAAACCCTTCGACCTGCAGGAAATGGCCCGCAGCGTGGGGTATACCGAATACTATCTGACCAAGAAATTCCGCCGGGAAACCGGCTGCAAGGTGACTGAGTATCTGCGGCGGGCCCGTCTGGAACACGCCCGGCACCTGTTGGAAGTCTCTCACGAATCCATCCAGGATATCAGCGACCGGCTGCAGTTCAGCAGCCGAAACCATTTTTCAAAGGCGTTCTCCAAGCAGTACGGCATTTCGCCCTCCGCTTATCGGGAACAATACGGAATGGAGCAGAACAATGAAAAAACTGAAACCTGAGGCAGACCTGAACCGCTTTATCCGCTGCATTGCGCAGTGCCGGGACGATGTACTCTTCACCACCCGGGAAGGGGATATCCTTAACCTGAAGTCTGCCCTTTCCGCCTATATCTTCGCTGCTCTGGCCGACCGGGCGGACGTTCTCTCCCGGGGGCGTATCGACTGCCGCAGCCCGGAGGACGAAGAGCGGCTGAACGAGTTCCTGCGGGATGTGGAAGAATAAACCGGCTTTTGATAAGGCTGAAACTGGCGTTTTGGGATAAGAATACGTCTTGCGAAGGACGCAAGACGAATAAGTATCCCGGAACGCCAGTTTTCGCATTTCCCACTTTTCCGGCAGCGGTTATACTCTCATACAGAAGGGGATAGCCATACAAGAAAGCAGGAAAGCAATATGCAGTTATATCATCTGACCGTCAATCACCGGGAACAGCCCTTGGGGGTGGACCCGGATTCCCGCCCGTACTTCGGGTGGAAAATGCAGAGCCGGAAGCAGGATACCCGGCAGACTGCCTTCCGCCTCACCCTGGCGGCGGAAGGAAACCTTCTTTGGGACAGCGGACGCCAGGAACAGGAAACCGGCGCCTTTGTGCCCTGCGGCTGTGCCCTGCAGCCGTGCACCCGGTATGAATGGACTGTGACCGCCTGGGATAATCACGGGGAAGAAGCGTCGGCCTCCGGCAGCTTTGAGACCGCCCTGGCTCCCGGCGGCTGGCAGGCGGAATGGATGCGGACCCCGCGCCCCTATGTACAGCGGCGGAAGGGATTCGGCACTCAGCCCCCGGCCACGTTGTTCCGCCGTGCCTTTACATTGCCCGCTCCGGTCAAGCGGGCCCGGCTGTACGCCACCTGCCTGGGCATCTACCGGCTGACCGTCAACGGGCAGCGGCCGGATGCGCGGGAACTGGCCCCGGAACACACCAGCTACCGCAAATTGCTCTGTTACCAGACCTACGACCTGACCGTTCTGCTGCGGGAAGGGGAAAACG
>DXNX01000101.1 GCA_019413245.1 Oscillospiraceae bacterium | reverse complement strand
TATCGCACGACTGGCCCTGGTGGGCAAAGCAGTGGCCGTATTTCCTGGAAATGACCCTCGGCCGGCCCTGAAAACATTGAAAAAGATACAAAAAAGGACTGGCATGCCGTACGGGCTGTTGCCGGTCCTTTCTTTGTAATAATGTAAATCAGGTATGGGCCCGCTGGTACAGGACGGCCAGCCCTTTGAACAGCAGGTCGGCATCGTACAGCACTTTGCGGCGGCAGCAGGGGATGATGCCACGGGCCAGGCCGCCGGTTGCCACTACGGTCAACGGCTGTCCCAGTTCAGCCTCCACCCGGTCTGCCAGTCCTTCCATCATGGCAGCGGTACCGAATACGGCGCCACTGTTCAGGCACTCCACGGTGTTGCGGCCGATGAGATGGTCGGTGGATTCAGGAGCAATGGGTGGCAGCTGAGCGGTGCCGGCACTGATGGCGCGCAGGCTGGTCTGTACACCGGGAACAATGAATCCGCCCAGAAAATGTCCGTTTTTGTCAATGACATTGTAGGTGGTGGCGGTACCCAGGTCCACTGTCATGCAGGGAAGAGGATAGAGAGCGGCAGCTGCAGCAGCATCGGCGATGCGGTCCTGCCCCACGCGTTCCGGGCTGTCCACATCAAAAATCAGACCACTGTCCAGGGTGTAACTCACCCGCAGCGGTTCGTGGCCGGTCAGGTACTGCACGGCCTGGGCCAGCGGCTCACTGAGACCGGGAACCACACTGCACAGAATGGCGCCGGTGCAGGCGGCGGCGTCAAAACCGACCCGGCGCAGCAGAAAGCGCAGTTCGGCGGTGTACTCATCCGGGGTACACCGCGGGCGGGTCACCATGCGGAAGGTGAACTGCAGCTCATGCCCGTCCAGCCCTCCGATGCAGATGTTGGTATTGCCGATGTCCACTGCCAAAATCATGTACGAGCCCCGTTTCTGTGTGATATAATCTGATTATACCAGCCTTTACAATGAAGTCAAACCGACCTATAATAATTTCCGGAATCCAATATCCTAAACGCATAGAAACGGGAGGACCGCAACATGGAAAAAGACCTGCAGGGCAAGACCATCGTACTGGGCATCACCGGCGGCATTGCTGCCTATAAAATGCCCAATGTGGCGCATGCACTGGCCAAACGCGGCGCTTCGGTGCATGTGCTGATGACTAAGCATGCCACCGAATTTATCGCGCCGCTGGTCTTTGAAACGCTGACCAATCACCGCTGCATTGTAGATACATTTGACCGTAATTTCCAGTATGACGTGGCCCATGTCTCTCTGGCCAACGCGGCAGATCTGATGCTGATCGCGCCGGCCACCGCCAATGTGATTGCCAAGCTGGCACACGGTATGGCCGACGATATGCTGACCACCGTGACACTGGCAGCCACCTGCCCGAAACTGGTGGCACCGGCCATGAATACCCATATGCTGGAAAATCCCATTACCCAGGACAACATTGCCACGCTGCAGCGCTATGGCTTGACGGTCATTCCGTCCGGCTCCGGCATGCTGGCCTGCGGTGATGTGGGCAGTGGACGTCTGCCGGAAGAACAGGTACTGATCGATTATGTGGACCGGGAACTGGCCTGCCGGAAAGACCTGGCCGGCAAGAAGGTCGTGGTAACGGCCGGCGCCACCAGCGAACCCATGGACCCGGTACGGTACATCACCAACCATTCCACCGGCAAGATGGGGTATGCCATTGCCCGGGCCTGCATGCTGCGCGGAGCGGATGTCACGCTGCTGACAGCACAGACGGCTCTGCGCCCGGTGCCGTTTGTACATACGGTGCCGTTCACCACTGCCCAGGATCTGTTCGAGGGAGTCAAGAAGTATGCGATGGACGCCGACGCTTTGGTTATGGCTGCTGCGGTGGCGGATTACCGTCCGGCTGAAGTGGCGGATGAAAAAATCAAGAAGTCTGACGGAGAACTGAACCTCAAACTGGAGCGTACCCAGGATATTCTCGGCTGGGTGGGCCAGCATAAGCCGGAAGGACTGTTTGTGTGCGGATTTTCCATGGAGACGGAGCATCTTCTCGAAAATTCTTCGGTCAAACTCCACAAGAAGAACATGGACATGATCGTGGCCAACAATCTCAAGACGCCGGGGGCCGGATTCGGAGTAGACACCAATGTGGTAACTTTAATCACCAAAGATGGTGCCGAACAGCTGCCGCTGCTGAGCAAGGATGCAGTGGCTATGCGAATCGCGGATGCCATCGCGGCGCGGGAATAAGATCGCTCTGCATAAAAATACAACTGTCCACCGGGCGGGAACTGCCAAAAAGGCGATTCCCGCTCGTTTTGTTTTGCAGGGGGAAGTTTAAAGGTATTTTCACAGATATTCAAAACTCTATCCCACAATTTTCACAAAAAGGGCCTATAATCACAAACGGACATCCAGACGGGCGGCAACGCCTGAATCAATACAAAGGGGAGTGTGCATCTTGATCGAAGTCAGCCATCTGACCAAGCGCTACGGTTCGCATGTGGCGGTTGATGACATCAGCTTCACGGTGGACGACGGCTGCATTTATGGCCTGCTTGGCCCGAACGGCGCGGGCAAATCCACCACGATGAACGTTATCACCGGGTATCTTTCGCCCACCAGCGGCACCGTTACCATCAATGGGCATGATATACAGGAGGAACCCCAGGCTGCCAAGGCCTGCATCGGTTATCTGCCGGAACTGCCGCCGCTGTATACCGATATGACCGTCCGGGAGTATCTGGATTTTGTGGCGGAACTCAAGGGTGTGAAAAAGAAGGCCGACCGCGCTGCCGATGTGGCCAAGGCGTCCGAACGGGCGGGCCTGCAGGAAATGCAGACCCGGCTGATCCGCAATCTTTCCAAGGGCTATCGTCAGCGTGTCGGTGTGGCAGCGGCGTTGTTGGGCAACCCGGATATCATCATTCTGGATGAACCTACCGTCGGCCTTGACCCGGCCCAGATGATCGAAATCCGCTCGCTGATCCATGATCTGGGCAAGACCCATACGGTGATCCTTTCCAGCCATATTCTGAGCGAGGTTCAGACTGTCTGTGACCGTGTTCTCATTATTTCCGGCGGCAAGCTGGCTGCCCAGGGCACCCCGGAAGAACTGGCTGCTCGCCTGGCGGCCAAGGGCGTGATCTCCGCCACGGCACAGGGCAGCAGGGAAGCTGTTCTGAAAGCCGCCGGAAGTGTGCCCGGCCTGACCGATCTGCGTGTGACCGCTGAAAAGGGCGATGAGGTCAGCTTTACGGCTGCCAGCACCGACGGAAACGATCTGCGCGCAGCGCTGTCTGCGGCTCTGGCAGCAGCCGGCTGTCCGGTTCTGAGCCTGAGCAGCCAGAACCTGAGCCTGGAAGATGTCTTCCTGCAGCTGACCGAAAACGACCACACGGCAGAAGAAGCTGAAATCAAGGCACCGGAAGGTGACGCACAGCCTGCATCGCTGCCGGAAGAAACGGAACAATCTGGCGCGGAACCGGCAGCGGAATCCCCGGCGGAAGAAAACAAGGCGCCGGATGAGAAGGAGGAGAACTGAGAGATGCTGGCTATCTTCAAGCGTGAGACCAGAAGCTATTTCACCAGCATGATCGGGTATGTGGTCATTGCCGTTATCCTGGCCTTTATCGGTTTGTATTACAGCGCCAACTGCCTGGTTTATGGTACATCGGATTTTTCCATCGTTCTGTATTCCACCACTCTGGTGATGTTGTTTGTCCTGCCGGCGCTGTCCATGCGCAGCTTTGCAGATGAACGCCGGAACAAGACCGATCAGCTGCTGCTGACCAGTCCCGTGACGATTCCGCAAATCGTTCTGGGCAAGTTCCTGGCGCAGCTGGTTGTTTTTGCAGTGCCCATGGTGGTGGCCTGCATCATGCCGCTGATTCTGAAAGCCTTCGGTACGGTGTCGCTGACCAGCGCTTACGCGACGCTGCTTGCGTATTTCCTGCTGGGGGCCTCCTGCATTGCAGTCGGTACGTTTATCTCGGTCCTGACCGAAAATCAGATTATCGCTTACCTTGCCACCTTCGGGGTACTGCTGGTGGCCTACCTGATGGAGAGCGTCCAGTCGCTCTTTACTTCCGGCAATACACTGGCTTTCATTGTGTTCTGCATTGTGTTGGCTGTGGTGGCGGTTCTGATAGGACTTGTCTGCAAGAGCGTGACCATTGGCAGCGGAGTATTCTGCGGCGGGGCCGTGGTCCTGATCCTGCTTTTCCAGCTTCGCCCGGCGTGGCTGCTGAGTGCTTTCAACCATGTGCTGGATGCCCTGGCACTGTTTACTCCCTTTGAAACATTTGTGGGCGGCATGTTCAGCATTTCGACCATTGTCTATTATCTGTCGGTCATCGGCCTGTTCCTGTTCCTGACCGGCCAGGCGCTGGAACGGCGCCGTTGGAACTGAGAAAGGAGGGTATTGAACATGAATTTCAAGTTTGGCAAAAAGCCCTCCGGTCATACGCCGGCTGCACAGCCCACGGAGGCACAGCGTGCCAGCCGCCGCCGTATGCTGCACTCCGGTGCCTATGCCAGTGCTCTGGCAGTTATTGTTCTGGTGGTCGTGATTCTTGTGAATCTGGTCATCAATGCGGTGCCCACCAAGTACACAGAATTTGATATCTCCACCGGACAGATGTTTACTCTGAGTGAAACAACTGTCAGCATGATGAAGTCCCTGGACAAGGACGTGACTGCCTATTTCCTGGCCGAAACCGGCAATGAGGATACCAACATCAGCCGGATTCTGGACCGCTATGCCGGGGAAAGTTCCCACTTCACCTGGCAGCAGCGCGACCCGGCACTGTACCCCACCTTTGCGGATCAGTATGATGCCGGAGATGCCAGCACCAACAGCGTGATCATTGTGTGCGGCGATAACCATACGGTTGTTGATTACAGCGACATGTATGATTACAGCTATTCCAGCAACTACTCCTACACCATGAACTTCGATGCCGAGAATGCTCTGACCACGGCCATCGCCCAGGTCACCCGGGAAAACACCTATACCATGTATGCCCTGACCGGACATGGCGAAAGCTCTCTGGGCAGCGATTTCACCGATACCCTGGCCAATGCCGGCGTGACGGTCACGGATCTGAATCTGAATACGGGAGAGATCCCGTCTGATGCGGCAGCTTTGATCATCAATGTGCCCCAGGCGGACCTCAGCGACCTGGATGCCGATGCGCTGCGCGGGTATCTGTCTGACGGCGGCAAGGTCATTGTAGCGACCAGCCTTTTGTATGATACGCCCAATCTGGATGCAGTTCTGGCGGAGTACGGTATGGAACGGCAGGCAGGCCTGCTGGTTGAAACGGATGCCAACTATTACGCGTACCGGTATGCCGGAACATATCTGCTGCCCAGCATCAAGTCCAACGACATCACTTCCGGTATGGCAGATGGTATGTTTGTCTTTGCACCTTCCGCTCAGGGCATCATCACCCTTGATGATACGGATGCGTCCCAGACGGAGGAAACGGCTGAAAGCGCCTCCGGTCTGACCCATACAGCGCTGCTGTCCACGTCGGTCAATGCATATTCCATGCTGGATTATGAGACCGCCACAGTCCTTCAGAAAGGTGATAACGATCCCACCGGCAGTTTTGATCTGGCTGTGGCAGCGGAGGATGAATCCACCGGTGCACAGCTTGTCTGGATCAACTGCGGCAATATTTTCCTGGATGAGATCAACGCGGCTGTGTCCGGCGGCAATGCTCAGTTCCTGGGCAGCATCGTCAACTGGATGAACGGAGAAGAAAACAACGTGGTCATTGACGCCAAGAGCATGAGCGCCGAGACACTGACCATCCCCAGTGGGGTGGTGGCACCGTTGGGTGTTCTGTTTGTCTTCCTTGTTCCGCTGGTCTTCCTGGTGGCGGGTATCTTTATCAGCGTTGTGCGCCGTCGCCGTTAATTGAGGTAATTGCCCATGAAAACAAAGAAATATCTGCCGCTGATTGTTTTGGTCGTCGTTGTGGTTGTGCTGGGCGTGATGCTGGCTGTCCTGAGCGGGATGGACGAGGAAGAGGATGACAGTGTGGCGCTGTTTGATTTTGATGCTTCTTCCGTCACAGCTTTGGCATATCGCAATGATGAGACGGATGTGACCCTGCTGCAGGACGATGATGATACCTGGTATATGGATGAAGATCCTACGCTGCCGCTGAATCAGGATACAGTTGCGTCTCTGGTTGAAGACTTTGCCGGACTGGAAGCAGCCCGTGATCTCGGGGCGGGAACCGAGACCGAGGAGATGGGCCTGGATACCCCCACGATGGTCTTTACACTGGGAACGGATGGTGCGGATATCGCTTCGGCTGAGACCGTTTCCGCTGAAACAGCGACCGGGGAAACGGCGTCCGGCGTGTACACCGTGACCATCGGCGCGGAAAACTCTATCACCCAGGCATATTACGCCAAGGTCAGCTGGAACGATCACATTTATACCATTGATTCCACTAACCTGACAGATCTGGTCAAGACACCGGAAGATTTGTATCAGGAGCAGGACATCACATCGATGGAATCCGATGATGTGACCTCGATGACACTGGAAACCTCCGGTGAGACGTTGAACTTCACCAAGCAGGATGATACCTGGACCCTGGCAGACGATCCGGACTATGCGGTTGACCAGGACGTGGTCGAAAAGATGGCTGCTACCATCTGTGATATGACCACTGAAATGACGATTACCCATCCGGCGGATGACAGTGTATATGGCCTGAATGAACCGCAGGCCGTGGTGACGGTGACGGGCAGCGACGGTACCACCATCACCTGCAGCTTCGGCAACGTTTCCTCTGAAAACAGTGATGTCTGTTATATGCGTTCCAGCCATACAGCTGGGGTGGTGTATGAAGTGAATGCTGATCATCTGTCTGCCTTTGCCTACACCAAGGAAACGCTGAAAGCCGCTACGGAGGAAACGGCGGACTCTGACAGTGACAGCTCTGATATCATTGCCGAGAACCCCGTGGGCGGCGAGGATGATTACGCTGATTCCGTAGCCTGACAAAAACAAGCACAAATAGAAGGACCCCCGCACGGTGCTGACTGAAAAGCAACTGTGCGGGGGCCTTTTTCTCTTTTTTTGAAAAAACAGGGGCTTATTCCATATGTGCTTTTTTCCAGGCCTTGATCTGTTCCAGACGGGTTTTATAGCGGCCTTCCAGACCTTCCTCGGTGGGCTCGTAGTATTCCCGGCCTGTCAGACTGTCCGGCAGGCACTGCATGGCAGACAGTTTATCCGGTTCGTTGTGGGCATAGCGGTATCCTTTGCCATAAGAAAGATCCTTCATCAGTTTGGTGGGGGCGTTGCGGATAATGAGCGGGACCGGTTCGGCCAGCTGCTTGACGGCATCGGATTTGGCGTGCTCGTAGGCCTTGTACATGGCGTTGGATTTTGGGGCCATGGACATGTAAATGACAGCCTGAGTCAGATGGACCGTACATTCCGGCATGCCGAGAAAATGGCAGGCCTGGTAAGCGGCCACTGCTTGTTCCATAGCCCGCGGGTCCGCAAGGCCGATATCCTCGCTGGCAAAGCGGATGACCCGCCGTGCCACATACAGAGGGTCCTCACCGGCTTCCAGCATGCGGGCCAGCCAGTAGACGGCGGCGTCCGGATCGGAATTGCGCATGGATTTGTGCAGGGCAGAGATCAGGTTGTAATGCTCCTCACCGTGCTTATCATAAAGAAGGGACTTCTTTTCGGTACATTGTTCCAGCGTTTCCTTGCTGACGGTGATACTGCCATCTGTGCCCACTTCACCGTTGAGTACGACCATTTCCAGGGTGGAGAGGGCGGTGCGGGCATCTCCATTGGCAAAGACGGCCAGGGCTTCCAGATATTCCGGTGCAATATGGATTGTCTGGTTGCCGAATCCCCGCTCATCCTGCAGAGCGCGCTGAAGAAGCGTCACGAGATCCTCTGTCTTGAGCGCTTGCAGTACAAAGACCTTGCATCGGGAAAGCAGAGCGCCGTTGATCTCAAAAGACGGATTCTCGGTGGTGGCACCGATCAGAATGATGCTGCCCTTTTCAACGAAGGGAAGGAAGGCGTCCTGCTGGGCCTTGTTGAAGCGATGAATCTCATCCACAAACAGGATGGTCTTTTCACCGAACCGGCGGTTTTCCTCGGCCTGCTGCATGACGGTGCGGATTTCCTTAATGCCGCTGGTGACGGCGGAAAAATCAATAAAAGCCGCCCTTGTCCGGTTGGCAATGATGCGGGCCAGGGTGGTTTTTCCGACCCCCGGCGGGCCCCAGAAGATCATAGAGGAGATCTGGTCACTTTCAATCAGACGGCGCAGGACCTTGTCCGGACCAAGCAGATGGGTCTGGCCAACATATTCATCCAAAGTGCGCGGCCGAAGCCGGGCTGCCAGAGGCTGCGGTGTGTTTTGTTCAAACAGGGTGGTCTGCTGCATGGCTGTCCCTCCCGAAAGCAATAAAGTCGATCTTTTCTTTATTATACAACCTTTTGCTGTTAAGGCAAAGGGGCGTTTTGATTTTTGCCGGTAGGTGTAGTATAATGGCGCCAAAAACAATCACAGCGGTGGAGGAAGAATATGAAAGAAGAACTGAGCCCGGAAATCTATCAGGCCTATGTG
>DXNX01000100.1 GCA_019413245.1 Oscillospiraceae bacterium | reverse complement strand
AAAAGGGACGGACCCCCATGGGGGTCCGTCCCTTTTGTTTGCATTGTATGCCTGGCAGGAAAGCTCAGCCGCCCATGAAGAAGTCCAGCACATCCCAGCCGTCGCCGCCTACTTCGCGGTAGAGTTCGGTGTAGCCGCAGTTGCAGCAGCTGATGGTGGTGAATTTCTTGTTCTGGACGTCGAACAGCTTGGCAAAGTTGCCGCCGGTGGCCTGCAACCGGTCGGCCTCATACTGCTGGCAGCCGCATTTCGGGCAGATATATTGGCGTTTTTCCATGTAAATCCTCCTTTTATAGTCAGGGCAGATTCAGGTGCTTGCTGATCAGGTGATGGGTCACTGCCCACAGGATAGCATCCGCAGCCACAAAAAGCAAGAGTACGCCGCAGGCAATGCCCCAGGGGAGGAACGTATTGGTCTGGCTTGTTTCCAGAACGAAGCCTGTCCAGCCGTCCAGAACCGCCTGCGGAAGATTGGACATCACAATCGCGGCCACAATAAACAGGAATACAGACACCATCTGGAGGATGAAGCCCAGCACAAAGTAGGTGGCAATGCTGGCCAGCGTCCGCTGCTGGGGCCAGTGAGAGCCGATGGCCATGCACAGATACAGGTACAGATACGCGGAAATCAAGGACAATACGACCAGCAGAACCAGAAACACCGTGCCCATGGTACTTTGCAGGGTGAACTGTTCCGCAACGGTCTGGGCTGTCTCCGCCTCACCGTCGGAGTTCGCCATCCATACACAGCCGATAGAGATCAGAATGGAAGCGATGGTGGAGCCGCAGGCACACAGCAGCTTGGCAGCCATATGCTGCCAGGGGGCGGCGGGCAGGCTGAACATCAGGTATCCCTGCTCCCCCAGCAGCTTGTAGAACCGCTGGATGTTCAGCACTACACCGGCGGCAATGGAAGCAAAGATAAACAGTGCAGTCGCAAGCTGCAAAAAGGATTCCAGCACGGACGTGATGGGCGTTCCCATCGCACCGGACAGGGAAGCGTTCAGGCGGCTCATCATGGCCGACAGTAGCGAGAACACCGCAGTCCCGGCCCAGATGGGCACCAGAATCCGCCCCACAGCCAGACATTCATATTTCAAAAGTTTGTTCATCATGGCAGATACACCTCTTTCGTTTCGGGCTTACATGCGGAACACATGGCGGAAATACTCGTCCAGGCTCATGCCGCTTTCTTCCCGCAGCTCATCCACGGCACGGTGGCTCAACAGCTGGCCGTCTTTCAGAATCAGTACTTCGTCCAGCATCCGCTCCACATCTTCCACCAAATGGGTGGAGATGACCACGGAAGCGTCCTCGTTGTAGTTGCGCAGGATGGTATTCAGGATATACTCCCGCGCTGCCGGGTCCACACCGCCCAGGGGTTCATCCAGCAGGTACAACTTGGCGGCCCGGCTCATGGCCAGGCACAGCTCCATCTTCTCCTGGGTGCCCTTGCTCATGGTGCCGATGCGCTGCCGGGGGTTCAGTTTCAGGTCCGCCAGCATGTGGGAAGCCTTCACCATGTCGAAATCCTCGTAGAAATCCGCGAACAGATTCACCACATCATCCACCCGCATTTCCACCGGCAGAGCCATACGGTCGGGCAGGTAGGAGGTGATGGTCTTGGTGGCGACCCCCGGTTCCTGCCCGTTGATGTACACATGCCCTGCGGTGGGGCGCAGCAGCCCGGCCGATAGCTTCAGCAACGTGGTTTTGCCGCTGCCGTTGGGGCCCAGCAGTCCCACCAGCCGTCCCGGCATCACCTCAAAATCCAGATTATCCAGCGCCGTTTTGCGGCCGTACCGTTTGGTCAACCCTTTGGTCTGATAGATTGCTTGCATCATACATTCTCCTTTTCGGCGGCCGCACGCAGCAATGCGGCGGTTTCCTCGGCACTGATCCCCAGTGCCTGCATCTGTTTCCAGAATTCATCAGCCAGGGCCTCGGCCCGCTGGCGGCGCAGTCCGTCCAGCTGTTCGGCTCCGGCGCATACGGTGCGCCCGGCGGTGCGCTGACTTTTCATCAGCCCCCGGCTTTCCAGTTCCTGCAAAGCCCGCTGCATGGTGTTCGGGTTGACCCCGGCCTCCGCAGCCAGTTCCCGCACCGGCGGGACCTTGGACCCGGCGGGCAGCACACCGGTCACAATGGCCAGTTCCAGCTGCTCGATCAGCTGCAGGTACACCGGCCGCCCGGCCTCGATGTTCCAATCCATCGCGGCACCTCCTTTGTATTATTGTATTAACTGTCTAATACAATAATACACAACTGCCGGGAAAAGTCAACCCCCTTTGCAGAACAATTTTTTTGCGGTATGATAGCAGCAGAACTGCCGCACACAAGGGGGAATACATTGTGCCGCACATCCTGATCATTGAGGACGATACCGACATCAACAATGCCGTGGCTGATTACCTCACGGCCCGGGGCTGCCGCTGCACCCAGGCTTTTTCCGGCACCGAAGGCCGGCTCTACTGGCAGCAGAGCGGAGCCGATTTAATCATTGCCGACCTGATGCTCCCCGGCCTGACCGGGCAGCAGCTGCTGGCCGGCATCCGGGAAAACGACCACAGCAGCGTGCCGGTCATCGTGCTGTCTGCCCGGACCGCGTTGCAGGACAAGGTGGAATTGCTGGAACTGGGCGCCGACGATTATCTGACCAAGCCGTTTTCTTTGCAGGAACTGTGGCTGCGGGTGGGGGTGCAGCTGCGCCACGCAGGGGCTGCCGCGGCCAAGTCGCCGGTCATGGAGTATAAGGAATGGCACATCGACCCTGAAACGCGTACCCTGACCGCGAATGGTACGCCGGTGCCCCTGACCCTGCATGAATACGAGATCGTGGCCTTGCTGGCAGCCCGGCCCAAAAAGGTGTTTACCCGGCAGGAAATTTACGAAGCTGTCTGGCAGGAACAGGCGGCTGTGGAAGACAAGACCATCAACGTCCATATCTCCAACATCCGGGCCAAACTGCGGTCTACCGGTACGGACGGCTATATCAAAACGGTGTGGGGCATCGGCTTCCGTCTGGAATAAGGCCGACAAACTTTATCTTTTCTTTATATTTCCTTTGCGATTGTTTGGTCTTTGCCCTTTAGAATGAAACCATACCAGATAAAGGAGAGGATCAGATGCAAATCGCCGTGCGCACCCTGGGGCTCTGCAAACAGTATCGCGGCAAAGCCGTCGTGGATCATCTGGATATGCAGGTGCCCAAAGGGGAAATCTATGGCTTTATCGGTGCCAACGGTGCCGGAAAATCCACCACCTTCAAACTGCTGGCCGGTCTGGCCCGGCCCACCGCCGGTCAGATCGAACTGTTCGGCCGTCCCCGGGAGGAGGGCACCGCAGCCCGCCGGATGGGCATACTCATCGAGGACGCGGGCCTGTACGGGTCCCTGTCCGCCCGGGATAACTGTCTGCTGCGGGCCCGGCTTCTGGGCCTGGACGATGAAACGACAGCCGTGGACCGGGTGTTGGCCGAGACCGGACTGGAAGCAATGGGCAAAAAGACGGCCAAACGCTTTTCCATGGGACAGCGCCGCCGCCTGGGACTGGCCCTGGCCCTACTGGGCAGCCCGGACCTGCTTCTGTTGGACGAACCCACCAACGGCCTGGACCCGGAGGGCATCCGGGATGTGCGGCTGCTGTTGCAGCAGCTGCAGACCGAACGGGGCGTGACCATTGTGGTCAGCAGCCATATTCTGGGGGAACTGGAAAAATTCGCCACCTGTTACGGCATCATCCGGGACGGCCGCATGGTCCAGCAGATCACGGCGTCGGAACTTTCCGCCCGGTGCCGGGATTACATCGCCGTACAGACTGCCGACCCGCATCGCGCAGCGGCTTTGCTGGAAGAAAAACTGAACCTGCACGATTACACCGTGTACCCGGAAGGGGAGCTGCGCATTTACGACGCGGCCGACCCGGGTCGTGTCAATGAAATGCTCACAGGAGCCGGTGTACCGGTGCAGGGCATCGGGACCCACCGCCAGGAACTGGAAGATTACTTTTTGCAGATGATGGGGGTGGATGACCATGTTTGAGATGTTTCGTACCGACTGGTACCGGCTGCGGCGGCAGAAATACCTGCTTGTTGCCGTGCTGCTGGGGCTGGGCATGATTGTGCTGACCTATATGCTCTCCGCCCTGCTTACCGATCCGGAAACGGTCCGTGCCATGCGGGCCCAGGGCGCCGACATCACCGCCGAGGACAGGACAGATGCGGCGGTGTTTGCCGGATACACCCTCCAGCAATATATGGAACAGATTCTGTTCAAGGGCGGTTTCTGGATTTCGATGATGGCTGTGTTCAGCGGAGTTTTTTGTGCCGAAGATTATACCTCCGGGGCCGTCAAAAATATCTTCTCCACACTGGGGAGCCACTGGCCTTATGTGGTCGGTCGGGCCCTGTGCCTGTTGGTGTACAATGCGGTGCTTATGGCAATATTTCTGCTGGTGCCGCTGGCGCTGAGCCCGCTGCTGGTGTTCGGCTCAGTAGGTGGTACCTGGCTGGACTGGCTGCAGATGTACCTGTCCGCCTGCCTGACGGGCTGGGCCATGTCCATGTGCGCGCTGTTTCTGGCTACCCTGATTCGTCGGGAAGGCTGGATGGCGCTGGTCACCCTGTGTGTGGGGACGGGGTTGCCGGCCGTGCTGCTGGGCTTTGCCTGTCAGATGCTGCACCTGCCGGATCTGATTCCGTTTACCATCTGCGGCTGCGGACGGATGATCACCCCGGACTTTCGGCCTATGCAGTACCTGCATATCGGGGCTGTGTGCCTGGCCTGGGTCGTGGTATACGGCCTGCTTGCCGGGCTGTCCTTGACCCGTCGGGACCAGGCATGAAGTAAAATTTCGGATAGGGAAGAGGTGCCCTTATGCTCATCGCCGTGCTGCTGCTCTCCTGTGCTGTTGTGGTGCTGGTGGTGCTTGTACTGCGCCTGCTCAGACAATATTCTGCCTGGGCAACCTGGCTGGAAACCACTCCGCCGGATTCCAATACCCGGCTGACGGTTTCGGTACGGCTGCGTCCGGTGGTGCGGGCGGCTCAGGCCATCAACGGACGGCTGGACCAGACCCGGCAGCAGGCGCTGGACGCCCGAAAAGCCGGGCAGGAACTGCAGGCTACCATGGCAGCCCTCAGCCATGACATCCGCACGCCGCTGGCGGCTGCCTGCGGGCACCTGGAACTGCTGCGTACCGAGAACGATCCGGAAACCCGTGCCCGGCGGCTGGACACGGTGGAACATCGGTTGCAGGACCTGGAATCCCTGCTGGATGAAATGTTCTTGTATACCCGCCTGCAGGCCGGGGAAACTATGCCTGTGGACCTTCAGCCGGTGGTGCTGTGGCCTGCCGTGTGCGAAGCCCTGGCGGCCCTGGTCCCGCAGCTGGAATCCGCCGGGCTGGAACCGCAGCTGGAATTTTCCGATAAAACCGCCGCTGTGCTGGCCGATCCGGAAGCGCTGGGCCGGGTTCTGCGCAATCTGGTGACCAACGCCATCCACCATGCCGCCGGCACACTTGCCATCACCCAGACACCGGAAGGCCTTACCTTTTCCAACCGGGTGCAGGACCCGGCGGCCCTTGATACGGAGCATCTTTTCGACCGGTTCTGGCGGGCAGATACCGCCCGCCGCAGCGGCCACGGCGGTGCCGGGCTGGGGCTGGCCATTGTGCGGCAGCTGACTGAAGCCATGGGCGGACAGGTACAGGCGGAATTAAAAGAAGATACCCTGTATATCCGGCTGTGCCTGCCGCCGGTAAAACCTTGAAAAACAGCCTGTGCCGGCATCGGTGCAGGCTGTTTTGTATTGCCGGGGAAACGGACACTTCGACAGTAAGCGCTGCTTTGCACGCTTTTTCCCTATATTTATACAAAAATTGATTGACAGCCCCCGGGAACAAGGTATAATGAAACTTGTGTGTTGCATCTATTGAACACAAAACAAGCGTTGTATGTGCCACTGTAGCCGCGGTCCGAACCCAACCGAACCGACGGTGTAACAAACCTTTTGCGGGGTGGCGTCATGGGCGCTGACCGTCAGGTACCCGCATGGAGCCGGGGCCGCCGGCACAGATTCCGCAAAGGGGGATGCAGTATAAATGAATGATTCGCTGATCGTATCGCTCAAGAACATTGTTGTTGACTTTGATGGGGAAAAGGTCCTGAATGGCCTTTCGCTCGACATCCACGACAAAGAGTTCGTCACCTTCCTTGGCCCTTCCGGCTGTGGTAAAACGACTACTCTGCGCGTGATCGCCGGGTTCATTACCCCGAAGTCCGGCAATGTTCTTTTTGATGGTAAGGACATCACCAACCTGCCGCCGTACAAGCGCCAGGTCAACACCGTTTTCCAGAAATACGCCCTGTTCCCGCATCTCAATGTGTTTGAAAATGTGGCCTTCGGCCTGCGTCTGAAAAAGATGCCCGAAGAACAGCTGCGTCCCAAAGTGCTGGAAATGCTGGAGATCGTGGGCCTGAAAGGCTTTGAACGCCGCAGCATCCATCAGTTGTCCGGCGGTCAGCAGCAGCGCGTGGCCATTGCCCGCAGCCTGGTCAACCAGCCCCGGGTCCTGCTGCTGGACGAGCCTTTGGGCGCTCTGGACCTGAAGCTGCGCAAGGAAATGCAGCTGGAACTCAAACGCCTGCAGCGGGAACTGAACATCACCTTCGTGTATGTCACCCACGACCAGGAGGAAGCCCTGACCATGTCCGATACCGTTGTGGTCATGAACAAGGGCAACATCCAGCAGATCGGCAGCCCCCAGGATATTTACAACGAACCCCAGAATGCCTTCATCGCCAACTTCATCGGTGATTCCAACATTGTGGAAGGCATTATGCTCAAGGACTTCCTGGTCAGCTTCTGTGGCCATGATTTCTCCTGTGTGGACCGAGGCTTCGGCGTCAACGAGCCGGTACAGGTGGTCGTCCGTCCCGAAGACGTGGCCATTGTGCCCCCGTCCACTGGTATGCTCACCGGTCTGGTGAAGGAAGTCATCTTCAAGGGCGTGCATTTTGAGATGCATGTGGACGTGGAAGGCAAGGAATGGCTCATCCACTCCACCCAAGCCAGCCAGCCGGGCGAGATCATCGGCATGAATATCGGCCCGGACGAGATCCACATCATGGCGCGGGAAGGAGTGTGACGCCGCATGCTTCGTTCCAAAGCTTCGCGCTGGGCGGCGGCGCCCTACCTGCTGTGGATGGCAATTTTCATCGTGGTGCCGCTGTTCATCGTGATCTGGTATGCCCTGACCGATTCCTCCGGCGCCTTTACCTTGCAGAACCTTTCGGAGATCGGCCGGTATTCCTCGGTCTTTGCCCGCAGCCTGCTGCTGGCTGCTGAAGCCACCATCATCTGCCTGGTCCTGGCGTTTCCGGTGGGCTATTTCCTGTCCCGCCTGCGTGCCAACAAGCAGCATATCATGCTGATGCTGATCATGCTGCCCATGTGGATGAACTTTTTGCTGCGCACCTATGCCTGGATGACCCTGCTGGAGAAAAACGGCCTGATCAACAAGCTGCTGGGCCTGGTTGGCCTTGGCCCGCTGAACATGATCAACACCTCCGGCGCTGTGGTGCTGGGCATGGTGTACAACTATCTGCCCTATATGATTTTGCCTCTGTACACCGCCATGACCAAAATTGATGATTCCATCATTGAGGCGGCGCAGGACCTGGGCTGCAACACCTTTCAGACGCTGCTGCGCGTGCTGATCCCGCTGTCCCGGCCCGGCATTGCCACCGGCATCACCATGGTGTTTGTGCCCGCGGTATCTACCTTTATTATCAGCCGCATGCTGGGCGGCGGTTCCAATCTGCTCATCGGCGACCTGATCGAACTGCAGTTCCTGGGCAACTCCTACAACCTGAACCTGGGCTCTGCCATGAGTCTGGCCCTGATGGTCATTGTTCTGCTGTGCATGAGCTTTACGTCCAGCTTTGATGAAGAAGAGATGGAGGGGGTCATGTAATGAAAACACAACACAAACGCCTGCTCCAGCGCGCTTACATCGTGATGGTCTTCGGTTTCATGTACCTGCCCATCGCGGTGCTCATCGCGTACAGCTTCAATGAGAACAAGAGCCGTACCGTCTTCTCCGGGTTTACCCTGGACTGGTACCGCAGCCTGTTCCATAACGAAATGATCCTTTCGGCCCTGGGCCTTTCCCTTGTATTGGCGCTGGTTTCCTCGGTGGCCGCTACCGTGCTGGGCACCCTGGCGACCATCGGCATCAACTCCATGTCCCGCCGTACCCAGCTGGTCATCAACAACATCAGCTATGTGCCGGTGGTCAACCCCGAGATCATCACCGGTGTTTCCCTGATGCTGCTGTTCGTGCTGCTGCAGAAAGCGGGTATCGGGGGAGAGGGCGGCATCTTCGGCTGGTTCACCCTGCTCATCGCCCATATCACCTTCAATGTGCCCTATGTGATTTTCAATGTGGGGCCCAAACTCCGGCAGCTGGACCCCAGCCTGTACAATGCGGCGCTGGACCTGGGCTGCACCCCGCGGCAGGCCTTTTCCAAGGTCATTCTGCCCCAGCTGACCCCGGCCATCCTGTCGGCGTTCCTGATCTGCCTGACCTACTCCATTGACGATTTCATGATCTCCTACTTCAACTGC
This sequence comes from Oscillospiraceae bacterium, assembly GCA_019413245.1. Taxonomy (GTDB): domain Bacteria; phylum Bacillota; class Clostridia; order Oscillospirales; family Ruminococcaceae; genus Gemmiger. The sequence continues at coordinate 131 of DXNX01000100.1, read as the reverse complement.
GGCACCATGCAGACCCTGCCCATCGCCATTTACAGCATGACCCGCAAGAAGGTCAGCCCCGAGATCAACGCGCTGTCTGCCATCATCTTCCTGGTGATTCTGGCCATCATTCTCATCTCCAACCATATGGA
>DXNX01000010.1 GCA_019413245.1 Oscillospiraceae bacterium | reverse complement strand
AGATGTGTATAAGAGACAGATCTGGGGGTTACCGGTGCTGCGCTGCAGGCCATTCGCCGGCAGCAACCCATTCATTGTGCCTATCACCCGGACGACTGCATCGATGTACTGACTGCCGCCGACGCGGCAGCCGCCATCTACCGCATGGTGCTGCACACCATGACCGGGTGCTATCTGCTGGTTACAGGGCACCCGATCTCCCTGCAAAACTATTACCGGTATCTGGAGCGGGCGGCGGGCAGCCCCGCCAGAATCGAATGGGCGGGAGAGCGCCACACCATGGATGCGGCCCGGTATTCCGCCGACCCCGTCAAAGCAGCCACAGGCTGGATGCCCTACACCTTGTTTGAAGAAGATGGCTGGCAGCTTCTGCGCGAAGTACCGGATCGTTCCCCTTCCCAAACCAGAACGATCGCCAAAAAACGCCCCCGCATACCGGTTCCGGCACTGCGCAGCGTGGCCGAAACGCTGATCCTGTTCGGCATCACCATGCTGCTTCTGCGCTTTTCCAAAGATGTATCCGACCTCAAATATGTGGATATCCGGCTGATGTTTGTGGCCCTGGTTTCCAGCTGTTACGGAAGCGGCCTGGGCCTGGCGGCCGTAGCCCTGGCCTGTCTGTCCTACCTGTACAGCCTGGCAGCCTCCTATGTGGATATCAGCTATCTTCTTTACAGCGTAGATACCTGGGTTCCGTTTGTGATTTACGCGGTCACCGGGTCGGTGCTGGGATACATGACCGGCCGCCGCCGCGACGAAGCGGAAGAACTGCGCCGCAAGAATCGTCTGCTGGCAGAAAAATTTGACCAGCTGCAGGATGTACAGGGGGAAACACTGGAGATCAAGACGCAGCTGCAGCAGCGCATCGTGGCGGAACGGCACAGTTTTGCCGATCTTTATCGCATTGTGCAGGAGCTGGACGCACTGGACCCGCCGCAGATCCTGCAGCACACGGTGGGAATCGTGGAGGATCTGCTGCAATGCGGCCATGTGGTGGTCTACCGCATGGGAGCCGATGGGCACAGCGCAGAACTGGCAGCCTGTTCGGAATCGATGCAGAGCCGTGCCCCCGCCATCCCCGACAAGGATAAGCTGGCGGCACTGTGTGCCGACCTGGACCGGCAGCCGGTATTCGTCAACACAGCCCTGGTGCCCGGCCGCCCCGATCTGGCCGCGGCCATCCGCTGCGGTGATCGGCTGTACGGCATTGTAGCGGCCTACGAACTGACTCCCGACTACTTCACCACCTATTACCGGGACCTGCTCAAAGTAGTTGTCGGGCTTATTGAACGGGACCTGGTGCGGGCGCTGGATGTCCCGCACCAGAAAATCGCCCGTACCGGGGAGGTGCGTGTGTAATGCCCTGGCTTTTTCCCGCGGTCACCGGACTGTACTTATTGTTTTGCCTGCTGTATGCCCGCGAAACCGCACGCCGGGCCGGGAGTCTGCAAAAGGGCGCCTTTTGTTTTGTTCTCTGCCTGGCCTTACCAGGGGCTGGACCCCTGCTTCTCTGGATGTATGACCGCCAGTGTCACCGCTCCGGACAGACAGACTATCCGGACTTCTTCCGCAGGAGCGAATTTTGTCCCGACGACTTGCTCCAGCTGCAGAAACCGGATCTGCATGCGGAGACCGACCGCGTACCGATGGAGGAAGCCTTGCTGGTATCGGACCTTGCCTATCGCCGTGAAATGGTCATGCGGCTGCTGGATGAGAAAGACCCGCTGGTCTGCCTGCCGGCACTGCGCCGAGCCCTGGCCAATGAGGACAGTGAAACTTCCCACTACGCCAGTGTGGCCATCATGGAACTGCGGCGCAAGCTCCAGCAGCAGCTGGACGAAGCCGAGCTCCGCTGGCGCAAAGCCCCCCAGGATGCCGATGCCTGTGCCGAGTGGGAAGCCCTGCTGTACAAAGCGATACAGACGGATCTGTTTGACATGGATGTGCGCCGCCGCTTGCTGCGCCGCCATACAGCCCTGACGGACCGGATGCTGCGCGCCGCCCACCCGTCCGAAGCCTGTCTGCATCACCGGATCCAGCTGGAATTACAGCAGGGGCATTGCACACAGGCCCAGCGGCTCTGCACCCGTTATTTGAAAGCATACCCCAACAGCGAGCTGGCCGTGCGTGACCAGATGACCGTTTGCATACAGGCAAAAAACAGTTCCGGTCTGCAGAAGTTTCTGTGCGGCCTGCGTGACCGCCCGGTACTGCTCACAGCTTCCACCCTGGCCTGGGTCCGGGCATTCAGAAAAGAGGGACCGCAATGAACAGAAATTGTCAGAAATTGATGGCATTGCTTGGTCTGTGCGTGGGTTTTGCCGTGGTGATTCTCGTCAGCAACAGCGGCATCACCCTGTCGGGCCAGGCGCTGCAGCCTGTATCGGCGTCCGTATCGTTGCCGGACACGGCTGCCGAGGAGCCTTTGCAGGTCACCGAAACGACCGAACCCCGGGCACTGGTGCTTTACAGTCCCCAGCGTCAGGATTCGGTGGGATGCGAAAAAAACATCCGTCTTGCGCTGAAACACCTGCGCATTGAGGCGGACTCCCTGGAACTGACGCGCACACAAAGCGTCAGCTATACGGATTACGATATGGTGATCCTGGCGTCTGCCTACTGGGAGGACGAACTGACCGACTCTTCCGCCCGGCTGATGAACTATGTGGAGGGCGGCGGCCAACTTCTGCTGGCCACCGTGCCGGAATCCATCGGCGCCCAGTTTGACACGAGCTACCGCCGTATGGGCATTGTGGATTTCGGTGATTATCTGAATTACGACACCATCACTTTTGCGGAAGAACTCCTGCCCGGTCTGAAGGGAAGGACCTTTTCCGGCGACACCTTCGCCGATGTGGCACTGACGGTCACACTGGAAGACAGTGCCTGCATTTATGCCTGGGCGAAAGATGCCGAAGGTCGCTCCACGCCGCTGATCTGGTCCTACGACTGCGGTCAGGGGCGGGTGACGGTGTTCAACTCCACCTCCGGCAGAGGCGATTTCTGGCGGGGTATTGTGGCAGGATGCATCAACACCCTGTCCGATACGGTCATGTATCCCGTCATCAATGCCCTGTGCATTTTTATCGACGACTTTCCCTCCCCGCAATATGAGAGCGAGAGCGATGTGGTGCGGGAGGAGTACAACCGCTCGGCCCGGGAATTCTACCGGGACATCTGGTGGCCCGATATGCTGCAGATTGCGAAAGCATACGGGGATGTGTACACCGGGCTGTTTGTGGCGACCTACAACGCCGAGACAGACCCTGCCAGACAGACCTATACCGAGTCCGCCACCGAGCTGTATTTCGGCAACAGCCTGCTGAAAAACGGCTACGAGATGGGTGCGCACGGGTACAACCACCAGCCGCTGACCCTGGCCGGCGGAACTCCGGCAGAGCTGAGCTACACCCCCTGGGCCTCCGAACAGGACATGGCGGCCTCCCTGCAAACACTGCGCGGCATAACGGCACAGCTGTTTCCGGCGGTGACACTTCGCAGCTATGTGCCGCCCTCCAACTATCTGAGCGAGGAGGGCCGCCGGGCTGTGATACAGGCATTGCCAGACCTGGAGGTGATTTCGGGCATTTACACCAACGAGGAGGAGGAAGGCGAGGTATATGTACAGGACTTTACCGTGGCGGAGGACGGAATCGCCGAATTTCCGCGGGTATCCTCCGGCATGGCCCCGGACGATTACGAGCAGATGTCCGCGCTCAGTGCTCTGGGACTGTACGGTGCATTTTCCCACTTCATCCATCCCGACGACATCTTTGACCTGGAACGCGGCGGCGGCAAAAGCTGGGAGGAGCTCTATCGCAGTTACTGTGCCTTTATGAGTGACATTCATAAGACTTTTCCCTGGCTGCGGCCGCTGTCAGCCACCGAGGCCGGGGACGCCCTGCGCATCTGTGACGCTGCAAATCCCCATCTTGCCTTTGAAGAAAACCAGATCACCGGCAGTGTGGAAAATTTTCTGGGCCCGGTGACCTTTTACCTGAAAACCGACCGCACCCCCAAAGCGACGGACGACACCTGCACCATCCGCCGCATCAGTGCCGGAAATGGCGCCGGCTACTATCTGGTCACGGTGCAGGACCCCAATTTTACCATAAGGCTGGTGACAGAATGAAAATCTGTTTGATCGTGGAGGGATGCTACCCCTATGTGGTGGGGGGCGTTTCAGCCTGGGTGCAGATGCTCATCCGGCAGATGCCGGAACATCAGTTCATCCTTGTTTCCATCGGGGCGGAAAGCAAACAGCGGGGACAATTCCGCTATAAAATTCCTCCCAACGTGACCGGACTGCGGGAATACTTTCTGGATGAGCCCATCAGCCCCGCCGACGGTCCGGGCCCGGCCCGGCCATTGACACCCGCCCAACGGCAGGCATTGCTGGATCTGGTGCAAGGCACCGCGCCGGACTGGTCCCAGCTGTTTGAACTGTTCGGCGGTGAGCATCCCCGCCCGGTGCAGGACTTTCTGATGTCTGCGGATTTTCTGGCTATTGTGAAGGGCCTGGCCGAAAGCAGCGGACGCAACACCCCTTTCAAAGACCTGTTCTGGACCCTGCGTTCCATGCTGCTGCCGGCATTGGAACTGCTGCACTGCCCGGTACCCGAAGCCGATGTCTACCATGCGGTAGCCACCGGATATGCCGGGCTGCTGGGGGCCAAATTCGGCTACTTTTCACACAAGCCTTTTCTCGTGACCGAACACGGCATCTACACCCGGGAGCGGGAGGAGGAAATTCTGAAAGCCGACTGGGTACCGGGCTATTTCAAGCCCACCTGGATCGGCTATTTCCGGGCGCTGAGCCAGGCGGCTTACCGGCAGGCCTACGCCATCATCTCCCTGTTCCAGGGCGCACGGGAACTGCAGATCGGCCTGGGCGCCGACGAGCGGAAATGCCGTGTCATCCCCAACGGCATCGACATCCGCCGGTTTGCCGCCATTCCGCCGCTGGACCCGGCAGCCCACCCGCTGCACATCGGAGCCGTGCTGCGCATTGTTCCCATCAAGGATGTAAAAACCATGATTTACAGCTTTCACCGCATCAAGGCAGCGCGTCCCGATGCCACCCTGGACCTCATCGGCCCCTATGACGAGGACCCTGACTACTACCGGGAGTGTCAGGAGCTCATCCGGCGGCTGGACTGCCGGGACATCCGGTTTGTGGGCCGCGCCGATGTGACCCAATGGCTGCCGAAGCTGGATCTGGTGATTCTGACCAGCATCTCCGAAGGTCAGCCCTTTGTGCTGCTGGAGGCCATGGCTGCCCACCGGCCGGTAGTGGCCACCAACGTGGGGGCCTGCCGGGAAATCATAGAGGGTGCTGCCGACGGTCTGGGCCCGGCAGGGCAGGTCGTTCCGGTGATGAGCCCCGCCGCTATTGCGGACGGGATCCTGTCCATCAGCCGCAGTCCTGCTCAGCTGCGCGCCCTGGCGGAGAACGGCTACCGCCGGGTGGTACGTTTTTATCAGGACAAAGACTTTCTGGCCGCCTACCGGGCACTCTACCAGGAGGCTGTACAGAACCAGGACCGGGAGGTGACGCAGCCATGGCAGGCATCGGCTTTGGGCTGAAAAAAGTTTTCCGCGGCAGCGGGGTTTTTGCGGTACTGCGGGGCTATTCGCTGGCCGCGGTAGTCACCGAAGGCCCCATGGTCCTGATGATCGTACTGCTGCTTGCACTGCAAAAACTGCTGGCAGAGTTCGGGGCGGTTTACCGGCTGCGGGAACAGTTTTTGTTTTTTATGACCTACGCCATGATTTTTTCCCTCCTGCTGGCCGATACCGTGCTGCTTTTTCTGGACCGCTTCATCTCGGACTGTATCTATGAGCACCGCCTGCAGGATATTCTTCCCTCCTTTTTCGGCATGGTGTTTTTCCTGCTGCTGGCAGGCGGTCCCGCCATGGGGCTCTACCTGCTCACCCTGCCGGTGGGCTGGAACATCCGGCTGGCCGTGCAGCTTCTGTTCTGCACCCTGCTGGTCATCTGGGTACAGATGGCCTATCTCTCCGCCGTCAAGCGATACAACTATGTACTGCTGGGCTTTGTTGCGGGCGCCGCAGCGGCCCTGCTGCTGACAGGGGGCTTTCTGCTGGGCGGCGCAGATCCGCTGGCCGCCGCCCTGTGGGGGACAGCGTTGGGATTCCTGGTGCTTTTGTTTCTGTACATGAAGCAGCTCCTGCATTGCTACCCTGCCGGCGGCTGGGACCTGCTGGTCTTTTTCCCGGCGCTGCAGCGATACTCCGTTTTGCTGCTCACCGGCCTTTTGCTGGGGTTGGGGCTGTACGGCCACAACTTTGTTTTCTGGGCCAGTGCCTACCGGGGGCAGGTATTTCCCACCGGCGTCTACTGTGTGCGGTATGATGTGCCCGCCTTCTTCGCCACCCTGACCATCCTGCCCATGCTTGTGCAGTTTGTCGTGGGACTGGAGACCCGTTTTTCGGTCAAACACCGCGCGTACTTTGACGCCATTCTGTATGGCGGGCGTCTGGAAGACATCCATGCCGCCAAACAGGAGATGGAAACCGTCCTTTACGCAGAACTTTCCCACATGCTGCAGATGCAGCTCATCGTGGCCATCGCCTCGGTGGCATTTCTGGGCAATTTTCTGCAGACCGTGGGGCTGGACGAAACCATGGCCGGCACCTTCCGGGTGCTCTGCTTCGGCTACTGCCTGTACGGCCTGGTCAAATGTCTGATCGTACTGCTGCTCTATTTTGACGACCGCACCGGCGCCTGCCGGGCCGCCGGACTGTTCGCCGCTTTGAGTCTGGCCGGGTCTCTTGTCACCCTGGCCCTGGGCCCGGATACCTGGGGTGCCGGATTCCTGGCAGCGGGCGCGGTCACCGGGTACTGGGCCTTGCAGCGGCTGCACCGGTACCTGGCAGAACTGGAATACCATGTGTTCTGTGAACAGCCGTTGTTCGCAGAGCCGCAGGACGGCATGCTCTGCCGTGCCGAGGAACACCTGGCCCAAGTCGATCGGGCTTTTGCACAAAGGAGGCTTCCCCGTGAAGAGAATCGGGAATAGAATCGAGATTTTGATTTTGGCGGTGCTGGTGTTACTGGCACTGGGCGTGGCCTTTTTCTGGCGGCCAGCCGACACCAACCAGGAGGACGCCGCCGCTCCTGCGGCCGAAGGCCCCGCCACGCCGGAAGCAGCCCAGGACATCAACACCGTGGGCATGATCGAAAACAAGAGCATTTACAGCGAAGATGACCCCCAGAGCCTGGTGTATTTTTACGTCACCGTTCAGCGTGGTGACGCCGGGTCTGACACCGACCATTCCTTTGCGGAGGTCAACAGTGCCGTGCGGTTTGTGGAGGACAGCCATGTGGCCAACGACATCTATGCCCGGGCCATCGTGCAGGTGGGGGATGCCAGTGGTCCCCAGCCCGGCATGCTGGGCTATGATGCCACCGCCAGCAACGCTACCATCCGGGTGCGGGGAAATTCCTCCTCGGTGCGGCCCCAGAAGTCCTACAAGCTGGACCTGGACGACGAAGCCGGACTCTGGCGCGGGCAGAGCAACATTGCTCTGAACAAACACAATTTTGACGCCACCCGGCTGCGCAACAAACTCTATTTTGATCTGCTGCGCCCGGTGGAAGACATCTCCAGCCTTCGCACCCAGTTCGTGCGGCTGTACATCAAGGACGAAACGGCGGGCGAAACCACTTTCACCGACTACGGTCTGTTCACCCAGGCGGAGGTCCCTACCAAGAAATACCTGGCCAACCACGGCCTGGATTCCGAAGGCTATCTGTACAAGGCCATCAGCTTCAATTTCGAGATGTCCGATGCACTGAAAAACTTTGATGACCCGGATTTTGACCAGGCAGCTTTTGACCAGATCCTCAGCTGCAAGGGGCGCCAGGACAACCAGAAGCTCATTGATCTGGTCAACCTGATCGCCGACCGGAGCGTGGACATCAACGAAATCGTGGGCGACTACATCGACCGGGACAACTACCTGACCTGGCTGGCCTACAATATTCTGATGGGCAACAATGACACCACGGTACAGAACTTCTACCTGTACAGTCCGCTGAACAGCCGGAAATGGTTCTTTATTCCCTGGGACGGCGACAACTGCCTGCACTGGCAGGAAGACGAGGTGGAGAGCCTGACCGGCAACTACGGCAGCTGGGAGCATGGCGTGGCCAACTACTGGGGCGTGCTGCTCCACCAGCGCTTTTTGAAAAACGAGGCCAACCGGGCCGAACTGGCCGCCAAGGTAGACGAGCTGCACGAAACCATCAACCGGGACACCGTCAACGCCCTGGCACAGCAGTACGACACCGTGGTGCGCCCCTACGCCCTGGCCATGCCGGATTTCTATTACCTGGGCAACACAGCCCAGGAGCGGGACGCCATTCTGGCCGGGCTGGGGGACCAGGTGGAACTGGCTTACCAGCAGTTCTACGACAGCCTCCACGAGCTGATGCCCTTTTTCATGTACCAGCCGGTACAGGAGGGCCAGAATGTCCTCTTCCGGTGGGAAGATGCCTACGACTTCGACAACCAGCCCATCACCTACCGGCTGCGGGTGGCCGCCACACCGGACTTTGCCGCCCCGGTGGTGGATGTATCCGGACTGAACAGCACCGAATATCCGGTCCCCTCCGGCCAGCTGACCGCCGGGACCTGGTACTTTGAGGTGACCGCTGTCACCCAGGACGGCCGCACAGCCCCCGCCATGAACAAGATCCAGGTCAGCGATGTGTACTATCCCGGTGTGGACCGTGCGGAGGTGACCGCATGAGCCCCGCCTACCGTCACGAGCTGAAATATCTGGTCAGCCAGGCCGAATACCGTCAGCTCCAAACCGTTCTGCACTCCCTGCTGGGGTACGATTCCCACGCAGGAAATGACGGCGGCTACCACATTCGCAGCCTTTATTTTGACGATCTCTACCATACCGCCTACTGCCAGAAAATGGCCGGCGTGGAAGTGCGCAAGAAATACCGGGTGCGCATCTACAACTGTCTGGACGGTCACATTGCGCTGGAATGCAAACACAAAAACGGGGCTTATATTTACAAAGAATCCGTCCCTCTCACGCGGGAGGAATACGGCGCACTGTGCAGGGGCGACGCCGGATTTTTGCTGCACAAGCCGCAGCCTCTGGCCCGGCAGTTTTTCCTGGAAGCCCGGGCCAGCATCATCCGCCCCTGTGTGATCGTGGCCTACGACAGGGAAGCCTTCGTCAATGATGTGGGCATCGTGCGCATCACCTTTGACAAGAACCTCACGGCCATGGATGCCCGGCAGGACCTCTTTGACCCCCACGCTCCCGGCTACCATGTACTGTCCCCCGGGCAGATGGTTCTGGAAGTCAAGTTCACCGGTATTCTGCCGGAGTACATCCAAAGTATCTTTCGCGCCTACTCGTTTGTCAGGACGTCGGCCTCCAAGTTCTGCCTCTGTGCGGACACGGTCCGGCATACCCTGCGTTGAGCAGTGCGCCGTGCAGGAGGAATTTTTCGTTATGACCTTTCAAGACCTGTTCAAAAAATCCGCTCTGGAACTGTTTCCCAACCAGATCGATCCCTTGACCCTGATCCTCACTCTGGCCATCGCCTTTCTCATCGGCATGGGCATTTTTGCGGTCTACCGCCGCTGCTTTATCGGTGTGGTGTATGACCATGCCCTGAATCTTTCCCTCGTGATCATGACCCTGCTGGTAGCGGTCATTATCGTCACCATCAGCACCAACATCACCCTTTCCCTGGGCATGGTGGGTGCGCTCAGCATCGTGCGCTACCGTACCGCCGTCAAGAATCCGCTGGATCTGATGTTCCTGTTCTGGGCCATCACCTCAGGGATCGCCATCGGGGCACAGTACTACTACATCGCTTTTGTGGCATGGATCATTGTCACGCTGGCGCTGTTTTTCCTCAAGCGTCTCAAGGGCAGTGCTGGTACCTATGTTCTCATCGTCACCTACCGGTCCGACCCAGACGTGGAGGAAGCGGTCCGCCGCTGCCTTCACACCCAGCCGGGCAAGTTCCGGTCCAAGGTGGTCAAGGGCGGCACCACCGAACTGACCATGGAACTCTACCTGAAAACGGATAACCTGAATATCACCCAGCCGGTGCAGAACATCGAAGGCGTGCAGGATGTCACGCTGGTGGAGTACCGGGGCAATCTGGAGGCATGATGCAGGCCCGCCGATGGCTTCCGCTGCTCTTGCTGGGGGCGGCTCTGGCAGCCGCGGCCCTGCTGCGGCTGCGCATCCCGCTGGCAGCGGAAACGATTCCTGCCTCCGACAAGCCGGTGACCAATCCCATGAAAGGTCTGGCCGCCTGGGGCGAAAACTACCGGCAGGACCCCTATGTGGCCTTTGCCTATGTGCCGGTGTACTGGAACGAGCTGGAACCCCGACAGGGGGAATACGACTTTTCCGCCCTGGAGGAGCGCTGCCACTTTGCCCAGTGGCGGGCCGACGGAGTGCGGCTGATTCTGCGCCTGGTGCCCGATACCCCCACCGAGGAGCGGCACATGGACATTCCCCAATGGCTGTACGATGCCATGGACGGTGCCGGGACCTGGTACGATGGGGACTACGGACAGGGGTTCAGCCCCGACTATGAAAACGAAGCCTTTCGCCAGGCACACCGGGCGCTGATCGCCGCTTTGGGAGAACGGTATGCCGATGACCCCCAGGTTGCCTTTATCGAGCTGGGCAGTCTGGGCCATTGGGGCGAATGGCATGTGGATATGGGTGCCGGCATCGCCCCTTTCCCCACCCAGGAAATCACCGACGGCTATGTACAGGATTATCTGGCTGTATTTTCTCCGGACCGGCTGCTGCTGCGCCGCCCGTATGCGATAGGGCGGGACCAGAGGCTTGGATTGTACAACGATTCCTTTGGTCTGCCGGACTCCCATAGGGAATGGCTCTCCTGGATCGCCGATGGCTACCAGTCCGACCAGAACGGCGAACGGCTGCCCGGCATGCCGGAGTTCTGGCGTTCAGCCCCTTCCGGCGGAGAGTTTTCTCCCCAGCAGGAGGATAGCTGGTATTTTTCCGCCACCCAGTTCCCCACCACGCTGTCCCTGCTGGAACAAAGCCACTCCACCTTTCTGGGGCCCAACGCCCCGGCTTACGGAGAACTTTCCGGCACCGAAGAGGACAATCTGCGCACCCTGCTGGCCGAGATGGGGTATACGCTGGGTGTACGGTCCTGCAAAATCTGGCGCACCGCCTTTTCCACCACACTGCAGGCGGAACTGACCTGGGAAAACACCGGTCTGGCACCGCTGTACGCCGATTGGTCCATTGCCCTGGAACTGCGGGACGAAACAGGGCAGACCGTCTGGTCCGGCCAGGCAGCTGCCTCTTTCCCGGAATGGGGGCCCGGCCGCCATACTCTTACACTGTCTTTGCCGGATGCCGGCGCGCTGCCCAAAGGAAATTACAGTCTCTGGATGGGCATCGTGGACCCTTTGACCGGCGTTCCGGGGGTGGCATTGCAGATGGAAACAGAACAAGATAGGGCACTTTATCGCATTGCTACGATTTTCCTTTGATAAAACGGAAATATAGATTTCCCCGTGTTGCATGGTTCGTGGGTTCATGAAAAAAAGCCGCTTGATCCTGTATCACCAGAAACCAAACGGCTAAAAAAGGGAGGCTATTCTCTTGTGTGAGTTTTGGCAAGTCCATCCGGGATTTCCACGTTCAGGCTATGTCAGGAGAGACTGTTTCCGTGTTTTGCCTTATTCGCAATAAAGCCCTGGATTTTTCCAGGTTGTTACATTCTGATGTCCTGCGCTCAGCGCTCCGTCTACAGGAATGGCCGCGCCGGTGATGTACCGGGCCATATCGCTTGCCAGGAACAAAGCCATCCAGGCACATTCCATCGGATCTCCCATTCTGCCTGCCGGACAGTCTTTCGCAAACATGGTCATTGCAGCTTCCGGAATATCACCGAAGATGCTGGTCTTTGTATATCCGGGGCAGATTGCATTGACCGTGATTCCATAGGCGGCGTAATCCAGCGCTGCGGCACGGGTCATACCGACTACGCCGAATTTCGTTGCGGTATACAGTGCCTGTCCCCGCTGCGGAACAAGTCCGGCCACCGATGCGACATTGATCAGGAATCCGCCTTTGGATTTGCTGCGGAAAATCGCCTCCGCTGCGTACTTCATACCGGCAAATACACCTTCGCTGTTGAGCGCAAAAATCCGCTCATACGCTTCCATATCATATTCATGCAAGGGATTGCCGCCCATGCCGATTCCGGCATTGGATACAAAGCCGTCCAGCCGGCCGTAGATTTCCACCGCTTTCTCCACCAACGCCTTGATCTGTGCAGGATCACTGCAGTCGGTACGGACAAAGACGGCATCGCCGCCTTGCGCAACGATTTCCTCTGCCACCTTTTGCCCCTGTTCCTCACTGCGTGCGGCCAGCACGACTTTCATTCCATTGGCGGCAAACACACGTGCAATCGCTTCGCCAATGCCTCTGCTTGCACCGGTCACAACGGCAACTTTGCCCTGTACGCTTTCGAAAGTAGCTTTCATAGTATTTTTCCCTTCACTCTGCCTTCTCTTTGTTTTTATCCCGGAACCCGGTTCAGGAATTGTGCACTGACCTGCGCACTTTTCACCGGACTGCCGTCAATCCAGTTGCGGTGACTCTCCAGGATCACCGCCTCCACGTTGACCTGCAGGGCCTGTTGCAGCAGGCCGTCCAGATCCATGTTGCCGGTACCCAGTTCCATACTGTCGGTTTTCAGGATGGGGGTCACCGCAGATCCCTTTATCCGACTCCCCCGGTCGTTAATATGCCACAGCTTCATGCGGGAGCCAAGGTGTTGCATCCAGGCAAGGGCGTTGGCGCCGCCCTCGGTGAACCAGTAACTGTCGAACTCAAAATTCACAAACCGAGGATCGGTCTCCTCCAGTAAAATGTCATAGGCCCGTTTTTGGGCATTCACCCGGCGCAGCTCACAGTTGTGGTTGTGGTAGAGCAGCTCCGCACCTTCCTGCAGCAGGGCCTCCCCGGCCTTGTTCAGCCTGGCAGCCAGGTCATGTACAGCGACTTCGTCCCCGTAGTCAAACCGATACATGCCGGTAATGACCACATACCTGGTCCCGAAGCTCCGGGCTTCCTGCGCCACTGCTTTCGCGTCCCGTTCCAGACTGCCCAAATCGGTATGCAGGCTGACCACCGACAGTCCGGACTCCTGTACCAGCTTGTGCCAGTCCAAATTGCCCCCCTTGCCCACCGGCATACCGGCGGCCTTGGTCAGCAACTTGACCATGAACCCGATGGGATGAATCATAAAACCGCACAGCTCGATGCCGTCGTACCCAGCGGCCTTGAGTGCAGCCAGCGTTTCCCGGGCCTGGGTTTCATTGTTCAGTACCGTTCCCAGCATAAATTGCTGGACTGCCTTTTTGGGCATGGCTCACCCCTCCATTCTGATGATTTCGCCGGTGGTGATGCCGTTTTCGTTGAAGCTGTCCACACAGACGTAATATGTCTGCCCCGCCACGAGGGTGGACAGATTTACCTCGTCGGCACCGTAAACCAGCCAGCTGTGGTAGAGTTTGTTGGGAGCAATGCCGTAGCGCACATTGCAGCCCTGCACATCTTCCAGATGCTGCCAGTGCACCTTGCCGTCCAGCGGGCTGACCCGCACAGCGGAGGCCCGGGCCCGGGCGGGTTTGTCCCCGTCCCCGTTGCCGAACACCCGCAGCCCGCTGATGCGCAGGGTTTGACCGTAGGGCAGCTCGCCGCCCGTCACCCGCACATACCGGGCACGGATGCCTTCAGGGTATTCATAATATCCGTTGGAACATTCCCGGGCCACCGTTTCCCGGGTAGTCCAGGTAGCCCCATCCAGGCTGGTTTCCACCGTATAACGAGAAATCTGCGGTTGCAGTTCTATGTGCCGGGTCTTGCGGGCATCCCCGTAACTGTCGGCAGGAAAGACCACCACCACACCTTCATCGGCCAGATTCACCTGAATGGCCCGGATGTCCTGCTCTTTTTCCAGGTCCACGCAGAGCCACTGCCCGGGAGTATCGCTGCCCGCACTCCACCAGTCCCGGCAGGTCTCGTTCACCGCCAGAGCCGGGTTGCTGTCCGCTGCCGTGGAAGAGGCGGTGACCGGCTTGTTATAGCTCAGCAGCATCCATTCCGGCTGCCAGTTTGCGGCATCAAAGGTGCCCGCCGGGATGCGATGAGGATAATCGGCAAAATTTTGATTGCAATACAACACTCCGTCCCGGTCGAACCCCGCCGGGAACAGCCCCACCCGGCGCTCGAAGTCGTGGTTGACAGAGATGCGCATGGTGGCGGCGTGCCAGTAGTTGCCGTACCGATCAGCGATGGTGCTGCCGTGGCCCGCACCTGTCATAAATCCGCCGAGCACCGCCGAGAAGGGATTGGACATCTGCAGGGTGAAGGGTCCCAGCGGAGAATCCGACGTATAGACGCCGTCGGCGTAGGTGTTGTACTGGGTGCCGGGGCAGGCATACTGCAGGTAGTAGGTGCCGTTGTGCTTGGTCATGTAGGCCCCCTCGATGTAGGGCTTGCCCACCGCGAAGAACATGGCGGCCAGATCATCGGTGCTCATGCCGGGGATGTGCTGCATCTCCGGAGGGAATTCCAGTTTGCCGGTGGTGGGATTGTAGTGCTGTTTCAGTGCCTGGTACACCACACTTGCCTCCCGGTCCACCACCCCATTGTCGCCGGGGCGCTCGTAGCCAAGGGACTCTTCCTGCCCGAAGATCAGTTCCTTCTTCTCCCCGATGGGGGTCATGGTTTTGGGGTCCATCTCCACGCCCCAGATAGGGGTGGTATTGGAGCAACCCCAGTAGAGATACACCCGGCCATCATCATCCAGGAACAGGTCGGGATCCCAGAAGGCGAAGGGCGTGCTGACCTGCTCAAAGGGTTCGTGCAAAGGGTCCTTGGAACGCAGGATCGGGCAGTTTTTCCCCTTGCGGCTGGCGCAGAAATACAGGTACTCCCCCACCTGCCGTACATCGGGGGCATAGTCGTAGATCAACAGATCCGTGTCGGGGTGGAATTCCCAGTGCAGCAGGTCGTCGGAGTACCAGAACCCCGCCGACATAGAGACAAACAGGTAGTATTTCTCCTTGAAAAACACCAGCGTAGGATCAGCGCCCTCCCGGAAGCCCTCAACGCGGGAACCTTCCTTCATATGCTGGTAGCGGTAACCCAGATCCAGGGGATTACAGTAGGTCTGCTTCATGGTGTTCACTCCTTAGAAATACCCTGCAGCACACGGTTGAGCTGCTTAATATCCTCAATGTCGGTGCCGGCCTGCCTGAGCATGCCCTCAATGGTCATCCGCTGCATGGCCCGCTGCATCATAGCCACCAGAGCCGGGTTGTCCTTGACGACGGCAGCCACATCCCCCCGGGAGGCGGCCGCCTTATCACCGATTTGCTTGAGTATGGGGCCCACCTTGGCATCGGCCATAGCGGCGGCCATATTGTCCTTGACGCTCCAGCAGGTCTCGTCCAGCTCACCATCGAACCAGTTGGTTACTTCCCGCCGGTTGGCCATGGCGTAGGCCGGGTTGGGGGTATCCACCCGGTTCACCAGAATCACACTGGAATAGCCGCCTGCCCGGGCCTCGATGGAATGTTTGCCGGTAATGGGCACCCGGAAGGTAAACACTTTATCCCCCTGCTTTGTCTCCTGCAGCCTTCCATCCACATAGAGAGCCACTTCCGGCAGGTTGGAGTAGACCTTGACTTCGGTGACATCTTCGGCCCGGTCCACATACCGGCTGCCGCAGGTGTGCACAAAGGCCTCCTTGCTCCAGTATGCCTTGTAAAGGTAGAAGGCATCCTTTTTGATCTTGCGGTCAAAGGTGACAAGACCTTTCTGGTTTTCGCCGTTCTTGCCGCCTTCGTCCCGGCCATCGGCGGCAAAGTCAAACATATTCCAGACGTGAGTGGCCCACAGCCAGGGACGGTCCGCAATCATTTTTGCCATGTGCTCATGGTAGACGCACTGGTAGGTCTCGGTGTAATCGCCCCGTTCAGGGTCGGAAGTCTGGTAGGCAGGGTTGGCGTCGGCACCATACTCACTGAAGCCGATACACCGGTCAGGATACTTGGCATGGTATTCGTCAAAGAAGTCGTCGTTCTGGTCCAGTTCGCCCAGGTACCAGCCAAAATACAGGTTATAGCTGTTCACATCGGGGATTTCCAGAATGGGGCTGGTGATCTCCAGCATAAAGACGTTGGCCATGGTAGTGGGCCGGGTGGGGTCCAGACGATGGGCCAGGTCGTTGAGGGCACGGTGGTTTTCCAGCAGTTCCTCATTCACCGGGCTGGCAGCGGTGATCTCGTTGGAAAGCCCCCACACCGCGATGCAGGGGTGGTTGTAGTTCTGGACGATGAGCTCCTCCATCTGGGCCAGGGTGTTTGCCCGGCCATTATGCATGTGCATCGTGATGTAGGGGATCTCGGCCCAGATGACCAGGCCCTTCTCGTCGCACAGGTCATAGAAGGTCTGGGCGTGCTGGTAGTGGGCAAGCCGGATGGTGTTGGCGCCCATTTCCAGAATCAGGGCCAGGTCCTCCTCCATCATCTCTTTGGTGATGGCAACGCCCACCCCCTTGCGGTCCTGATGGCGGGAAACACCTCGCAGCGGGTAGGAGCGGCCATTGAGGAAGAAGCCTTTTTGCGGATCGATCTCAAATTTGCGGCAGCCGAACCGTGCGGACTGTGTTTCGCCGTTATCGAGGCTGGCAGTGACGGTGTACAGATACGGGTCGTCCAAACCGTTCCACAGGCGGGCATTCTCCAGCGTAAAAACAGCCTTGGCGGTACCGTTCTCCACCGGAGCACTCATTTCCTGACCGTCCAGGGCAAAGCGCACCCTGTCGGCGTCCACCACAAGGGCCTCCACCGTCACCTCGCAGCGGCGGGTTGCCAGGTCGGTGACCACCGGGGTCACCTTCACCGGCACCGCCCCGTTTTCCTTCATAGCAAAGTGGGCGGCGGGTAAAATGTGCAGCGTCACCTCCCGGTAGATGCCGCCGTAGAAGGTAAAGTCCGCCTTCTGGGGGTAGACGGTGTCGTTGTCGCTGTTGTCCACCTCGACGGTGAGGGCGTTTGTGTCCTGCAGCGCGTCGGTGATGTCCACCCGGAAGGTGGAATACCCGCCCTTGTGCTCGGCCACCTTCTGCCCGTTCAGATTGACCACCGCTGTCATAGCCACGCCGTCAAACTGCAGCACCGCCCGGCCGCCTTCCGGCAGCCGGACAGCCGGCAGCTGAAGGGCGTAAGTACAGCTGCCACGGTAGTAATCGTTTCCGCCGTCCTGCCCATCCACTGCATTCCAGGTGTGGGGCAGGGTCACGGGTTCGCTGTGTTCCTCCTTGGTGAAGGTCCAGCCTGTATTCAATACGATCGTTTCACTCATGGAAAATACTCCTTCTCTCGTCTCAGGACAAAAACCGAAAGGGGCAAACCCTTTCGGTTTTTGTGCGGGTTTACTTCAACTGTTCGGCAAAAAGCTCGGCCCGGGCAGCGGCTTTCTTTTCAGCGATGCGCTTCTGTACATGGACCATTTCTTCCTTGGTCAGAGGGCAACCGCGCATAGCCACCAAGGTAACGATCCATCCGATGATAGGCAGGCCAAACTTGAGGAACATGGTCATCCAGAAGATGGGGGTGGTGCAGGGGTCGGTGGGTTGAGGCATGGTGGTGGTGTAACCCAGCAGCGCCACGGCACCGGTGGCAATGACCGCCGCGAAGGAGGTAATGAGCTTGTCCACCAGGCTGTAAGTGCCGGAAACAACCGCCGGAATATACCGGCCGGAGCGATCCAGCTCAAAGTCGATAGCATCAGCCATGTAAGAGGTATTGGAGGTAGTAATGCACATGTTGGAACCGTTGAGCAGCAGGTTCAGTACTGTATTGATGATCATTTCAGAGCTGCCTATGACGCCAATCCGAGTCGGGTCGATGGACAGGAAAAAGACCACCAATACCACCGTGATGGCCATGCTCACATATGTCCAGGTCACAATTCCCTTCTTGCTGCCGTGCTTGCCCACATATCTGGCACCAAAGGCTGCAAAGAAGATGGAGGGCACCATACTGATGACTGTCAGGATGGTAGCCAGGCCCATGTTGCCGATGATGATGCCGTTGAACAGGGTGTTGATGATGGCCTGACTGGCTACTTGCTGGGCCAATTTGTCCGAGGCGTTGGAGGCAATGTAGCATTGCAGAGGTTTGTTGTGCTTCAGCACTTCGATGATATCCGCCATTTTCAACGGCTCAGACTTCTTGGTTCCCAGAAAAGTTTCGGGCTTGTCGTACGAGGAAACGCCCAGACAGACCAGCAGGGTGCCCACTGCGGCCACCGCCAGTGTGATAGCGCAGGCAGCGGAGAGGAAGGCCTGGTTGTACTGGCCGCCGAACTTGGGCAGCAGCACTACGTTCATCACCATGGACATGGCCATGGGCACCAGATAATTGAAAGCGGTAGTCCAGACGCCGATGGTGGGGCGCTGGGTGGGGTCGTTGGTCATGATGGCAGGAATGGTCTGGGCTGTCATGTTGGTGACGGTGTAACCAATGACGTAGCCCACATAGAGCAAAACAAAGACCGGCAGACCCAATCCTTTGGAAGAGAAGCCGGTAAACATACCGTAGAGAGCAGCCGCCTCAATGAGATAGCCAACTACCAGCAAAATACGCAGCTTGCCGAATCGGGTGTTGACCCGATCATACACAAAGGCTAGAAGCGGGTCGGTGATGGCGTCCAGAATACGGGAGCAGGTCAGGATAATGCCCACTGCGGCGGTCGTGATGCCGTACCCGATACTGGCCGAATAGCTGGACATACCAATCAGAGAGTAAACGCTCATACCCACAAGGCCATTGCAGGCGTAGCAGATAATTTGCCAGAGCTTGGCGCGACGGTACTGGACGCCGTCGATTTCGCTGGCGCTGAGATGTTTTTTTGGCATACGGTTTCTCCTCCTTAAAAGTGTGCAGCGGTTTTATTTGTGCTCTCACTATAGCAGACCGCCATCGCAAAGAAGAGTCAATTTTCAACAAATTGGTGCAATTATTCATGTAATTTCCCTGTATAAGCTATTTTTTATCCCTCATTTTCAATTTTTACACCATAAGAATCCGATGGGTATGGTATGATACGGACAAGAAAATGGACTTTGACGTTTCGATAATAAAAGGAGGATTATCCATGCAGAAATTTGCAAAAGGATTTCTGGTGGGTGCTGCCACTGCGGCCCACCAGGTGGAAGGAAACAACATCCATTCCGACTACTGGGCCCAGGAACAGCTGCCCCACTCCAGCTTTACCGAACCCAGTGGCATCGCCTGCGACCATTATAACCGATATGAGGAAGATATCCGATTGCTTGCCGAAGCCGGACTCAACGCCTACCGCTTTTCCATTGAGTGGGCGCGCATCGAGCCGGAGGAAGGCCAATTCGACGCCGCCGAGGTAGATCACTACCGCAAGGTAATCGCCTGCTGTAAGGCCCATGGGGTGGAGCCGGTGGTTACCCTGCTGCATTTCACCAGTCCCAGATGGCTGATCGCCAAAGGCGGCTGGGAGTCCGAGTCCACCATCTCCTATTTCAAGCGGTATGTCTCATATGTAATGGAACAGCTGGGCGATGAGCTGCACTATGTCTGCACCATCAACGAAGCCAACATGGGGCTGCAGCTGGCCGCGATTTCCAAGCGGTTCCGCCTGATGGCCGAACAGGCGGCCAAGTCCGCTGCCGCCGCCGGCAAGTCCGCCGAAGGCACCGTGCAGGTGGGCATGAATTTCCAGAAGATGATGGAGAACATGAAATATGCCGCCGCTGAAAACGCCGGTGTCTTTGGGGACCCGCAGCCCAAGATCTTTGTCAGCGAGCGTACCCCCGAAGGAGATCTGCTGGTCATGCGCGCCCACACCGCCGCTCGGGAGGCCATCCGGGCCATCTGCCCACATGTAAAGGTGGGCCTGACCCTTTCTCTCCATGACCTGCAGGCCCAGCCGGGCGGAGACCCCTTTGCCGAGGCGGCCTGGAAGGAGGAGTTTACCCACTACCTGCCCTATATTCAGGGAGACGACTTTCTGGGCGTGCAGAACTACACCCGTACTCTGTACGGCCCCACCGGCCAGCTGCCCGCCCCCGAAGGTGCAGAACTGACCCAGATGGACTATGAATTCTATCCCCAGGCCCTGGAACATGTACTGCGCCGGGTAGCCAAGGACTTCCACGGAGACCTGATTGTCACCGAGAACGGCATTGCCACCGCCGATGACACCCGTCGGGCAGCCTTTATCGAGCAAGCCCTGGCCGGGGTACAGCGTTGTGTAGCTGACGGTCTGCCGGTGAAGGGATACTTCCACTGGAGCCTGATGGACAATTTTGAGTGGCAGAAAGGTTTTGCCATGAACTTCGGGCTGATTGCCGTGGACCGCACCACCATGGCCCGCACGCCCAAACCCAGTCTGGCAGTGCTGGGCAGTTACGTCGGAGAGTAAAAGCCAGAAAGGGCTGTCTGTACGGCAGCCCTTTTTTCATGATATAATAACGGCAAGCGAGGTGGTTCCGATGGAAGTTTTTCAGAGCATGGCATTGCTGGCAGAGCTGGTGCAGTGCGGCGGCCCGATTTTCACCTGGTGTTACGACGAAAAGGGAAACCTGCTGCGCAGCAACTGCCCGGACGAAGCCTTCCTGTCCGGTATTTTTGACCTGTTCGGCTGCAAACAGCAGATGATGGAATACGGCGCCGCCCATGATACCCCCATTACGCTGGGAACCGCCCTGGGAATCCTGTGGGCGGCCGCTTTTGAAAAGGAAAACGGGAAGCTGAAACGTGCCTGGGTAATGGGGCCGGTCTTCTATCAGGATGTTTCCATGCGAGGAATTGAACAGGGCCTGCGCTATTACAGTCATCTGGAAACCAGTGTTTCCTGGACGATGCATCTGCAGCAGGTCCTGGCCAAAGTTCCTGTACTGCAAAATACCATCCTGCACCGGTACACCTTGATGATGCACTATTGTCTGACGGGAATCCACCTGGAAATCAGTGATATCAACAGCGAAACTCCGCCCAAAGTCTATGATCCGACCTATACCCCTGCCCATGACCGCCACAAGGTCTGGATGGCAGAACAAGGTCTTTTACAGATGGTACGCACCGGGGATCTGAACTACAAACAGGCACTGTCCAACAGCATGACCTTGAGTGCCGGTGTCCCGGTACACAGCGATGACGCCTTGCGTCAAAGCAAAATTTCGGTGATCGTGTTCACCTCCCTGGTGTGCCGTGCAGCCATTGAGGGCGGGCTTTCTCCCGAGGAGGCCTATGCTTTGGGTGACAGTTATATCCAGACCGCCGAGTCTGCCAAAACCCTGGACGATCTGAATCCGCTTAGCCTGGTGATGTACGATGACTTTATCCGCCGGGTACACAAATGCCGCACCAATCCCAAGCTCAGCCGTCCGGTCCAGCAGTGTGTGGATTACATCGAGATGCATCTGGACCAGAAGATCCGGGCCGCCGATCTGGCAGCCGTGGTGGGATATACCGAATATTACCTGACCCATAAGTTCAAGGCGGAAACTGGGCTTTGCATCAATGACTACATCAAGTTTGCCAAAATTGAGCGGGCAAAGGTCCTTCTGAAAAGCACCGACCAGACCGTACAGGAGATTGCTGCCGCCCTGTGTTTCAGTACCCGCAACTATTTCAGCCGGATCTTTCAGGAAGTGACCGGACAAACCCCCATGGAATATAGGGGTGGATGACCCCCTTTTACACACCAAAACAGACAGCGAAGGAACTTCTTCGCTGTCTGTTTTCTTTATAGAGAATATGCTGGCGGCGCCACGCTGGCCGCTCCGGCACACAGCGCCGCAATGGCCGCCGCCACCTGTTCCGGCGGCGCTTTCCGGTCACTGTGCAGCCAGTATGACATCACCCCGGAAGCCCCCGCAAACAAAAAGGTATTCTGCATTCCCCTCCAGCCGTCATCCGCCCCGGTGCGCTCTCCAGCGTCCATCCGCAGGTCCATATAGTGAAAACAACACCCCACCACCCGGTGCAGAAAGGCATCGTCCGGGCTCTGCCGCGCCAGAACTGCCAGAAAATCCTCGTCGTTCTGCAGCTTTTGCAGCATGGAAAGCAGAACCTCCTGCACGCCCCGGTCTCGGGTACTCACCAAGGCTGCTTCCAGCTGTTCCAGGGCCTGTTCCTCCAACTGTTCCATCAGATCATAACAATCCCGGAAATGCCGGTAAAAGGTTCCCCTGTTGATCTGCGCCAGGGTACAGACCTCTTTGACGGTGATCTTCTCCATCGGCTTTTGCTGCAGAAGTTGCCAGAAGGCGGTGGTGATGATCTCCCGTGTATAACGGGTACGCGGATCAGTTTTCATATTTGTGCTCCTTTTTGCAACAGCCAGACGCTTTATGTCGCACAAAGCAACAGCTGCCGCTCTATTGCTGATTGCGCCGGATCTTTTTCCTCAGTATACTGAAAGGCAGAAGAAAAAGCAACACGTGTTCGCAAAATCATCATGCGTTCTTTTAAAAGGAGGACTTTCTGTGCAGAGCGAACGGCTGTTCAAGGAGGCGCCTGTCTGGCAGGCTATCGGTGCGCTGGTGGGCCCCTCTGTCCTGTCGGTTCTGGTCATGATCATCTATAATATGACCGACCTGTTTTTTATCGGATTGCTGCAGGATACCGCCCTGACCGCAGCGGTGGCGGTGGTGGGGCCTGTTTTCACCCTGGCTTCTGCCGGTGCCACTGTGCTGGGCATGGGCGGTTGTGCCGTGGTGGCCGGTTCTTTGGGCGCTGGCGACCGTCAGGACGCCCGGTGCGTTTCCAGCCTTTGCGGTTGGTGTGGCCTTCTGACCGGCGTACTCCTGGCCGTGGTACTGAATCTGTTCTGTGAACCGATTTTGTATTTGCTGGGCACCAATGCCGAGATCCTGCCTTACGCTACCCATTACCTGCGCATCCTGGCTCTGGGTGCCCCGGCCATGATCTTCTCAGTTTCCGCAGCCACCCTGCTGCGGGCAGACGGCGCCATCCGCCGGGGACTGGTGGGCAACCTGGCCGGAAGCCTTACCAATATCCTGCTGGACCCGCTTTTCATCCTGGCTTTCGGCTGGAACATTGCCGGAGCTGCCGCAGCCACCATGCTGGGCAATCTGGTGGCCAGTGGGCTTTACCTTCACCACATTCTTTGCCGTTCTGATGCCCTGAGTCTGCGACCTGCCGATGCCCTGCGCTGCCCCTCCCGGCTGGGGCGGGTCCTGACTCTGGGCCTGCCCAATGGGGTAAGCAGTCTGCTGAGTGGTCTGGCCGGCAGTTTCAGCAATCGTCTGTTGGCTGCTTACGGCACCAACGCCCTGGCTGCCATGGCAGCCGCCGACAAATCCGCCATGGTCGTGACCCTGGTCCAGATGGGCATCTGTATGGGATTGCAGCCATTGCTTTCCTATAATGTGGGCGGACGGAATCTCCCCCGGCTTCGGGCAGTCCTGACCAGAAGTTTGGGCCTGACCGTAGGTTTTGGCACCCTGTTTTCTCTGTTCTGCCTGCTGGCACAGCGGCCGCTGATTGGACTGTTTTTATCCGATCCTGAGGCAGTGTTCCTGGCTCGCCAGCTTCTTCCCTGGCTGCTGGCAGGCAGTCCGCTGCTGGGCCTGTACTATCTGGGCATCAATTTCCTGCAGGCCGCCGGCTATGCCGGCAGTGCCACCCTTCTTTCCGCCCTGCGCCAGGGCGTGCTGCTGGTTCCGGCCCTGTACGGGTTCCACCATCTGCTGGGGCTGCCCGGCCTGGCGGCTGCCCGTGCCGCCACCGACCTGCTCAGTGCAGCCATTGCTCTGCTGCTCTTTATTATGGTCTGGCATAAATTGACGAGCAGCCTCCGGCCTCGAACCTGTCCATAAAGTGCCCCAACGTGTTATCCTCACGTCCAAAAGAGCCCGGCACATTTTGTTTTCAAAATGCTGCCCGGGCTTTTCATTTGCAACAGTCTTCATATTGCATGAAAATTCACCCCACATTCCAAATTATCACCCCGTATAGTCCCTGTTTTTTCGCTATAATGAAAACAATCTGAAAGGGAAAGGACTGCAGAACCGTGCAAGCAACCAATCTTCAAACCAATCACCTGACGGCCCCTCTTGGAATGGATGGCGGCCCATTGTTTTTATCCTGGCAATGCACCGGCGGATTGCGCCAGACCGCTTATGAGATCCACCTGACGGCAGACGATACCCTTGTCTGGGAAAGCGGCAAGGTGGCAAGCCAAAGTATTCATGCCGATGCTCCCGCCATAGAAGGGGCCCGGGTCCGGGGCAGCTGGAAGGTCCGGCTGTGGGACGAAAATAACTGTCCCGGCCCCTGGAGCGAGGCCCGGTTTGAGACGGGACTTTCCACCGGGGAATGGCAGGGGCTGTGGGTTGCCCCTGAGACTGCACCGTTGGATATTCCCGGTGACGACGCCATCAACGCCTTTGCCCGCCCCAACTGGGAGCGCAAGCAGGCCGAGAAAGAGGCCGCCGGCAAGGGTGCGGCGGAGCCCTACCAGCCCCACCGTCCGGCCTCCTATCTGCGAAAAACCTTCACCGCTCCGTCCGGTCGCGGACGTCTGTACATCACCGCCAAAGGACTGTACGCAGTCTGGCTCAACGGTGTACGGGTGGGCGATATGGTGCTGGCTCCCGGCAGTTTTACCGCTGACAAGCACCTGGGCGCCCAGACCTACGACGTGACAGATCTTCTGCGGGAGGGGGAAAACGAGCTGCTGATCGCCTTGGGCGACGGCTGGTACCGCAGCACCAGCGGCGTAGACGGTGACCGCAACCTCTTCGGCGATACGCTGGGCGTTCTCTTCCAGTTGGAGGTTGATGGCAAAGTGGTCTGTGTTTCGGACGATACCATGCAGGCCACCCAGCAGGGCCCCATCCGCCAGAATGATTTACAGCAGGGCGAAGTGTATGACGCCCGGCTGGAAGGTTCTCTTGCCGGCTGGCACGAAGTACGAACCTACCGCGATGCCCTGCCTGTCACCGGCATGAATACGGTTCCCATCCGGGAGCGGGAGGCGTTTCCCGGGCGGCTGTTCACCGCCCCCAACGGAGAAACCGTGCTAGATTTCGGCCAGAACATTGCCGGCTATGTGGAGATGACCCTTACCGCTCATGCGGGACAGAAAGTCCTGCTGACCTGTGGTGAAACGCTGGATGAAAACGGCAACTTCACCCAGGAGAACTTCCAGGACCGCAGCCGCCACAATGAAGGCGGCACCGCCCAGATGCTGGAGCTGATCTGCAAGGAAGGGGTAAATCACTGGAAACCCAGCTTCACCATCATGGGCTTTCAGTATGCCAAAGTAGAGACGGATGCAGACCTGACCGGGGCGGTGTTCACCGCCCATGCAGTCTACTCCGATATGGCGGTCACCGGCTCTTTCACCTGCGGGAACAAAGCGGCAAACCGGCTGGTAGCCAACAGCATCTGGAGCCAGAAAGGCAACTTCTGCGACATTCCTACCGACTGCCCCACCCGGGAACGGGCGGGCTGGACCGGAGACATGGGCGTCTTTATTGAGACCGGCCTGACCCTGATGGACTGCTACCCGGTGGTTGCCAAGTGGCTGAAGGAATGCCGTCTGAACCAGTACCCTGACGGACGGATGGCCAACATTGCCCCGCCCAACAGCCGCCCCGGGTATATGACACCCATGCTGTGCATGTCCGCCGGCTGGGGGGACGCCGCCATTTTGGTGCCCTACGCTCTCTATAAGCGCACCGGCGACCGCCGCATACTGGCCGATAACTATGAGATGATGCAGCGGTGGTATGCCTTTTTGCTGGGCCGGGCCCAGCAGACCACGGAAGAGCAACAGAGCGGCGAGTATGCCAAATACACGGTGCTCAACGGCCTGGACTACGGCGAGTGGTGCGAACCCGGGGTGACACCCATGCAGGCCATGGCCAATCCCCGCAAGAGCGTAGGTACAGCGTACCTGGCCTACTCCGGCCGGTTGCTGGCCGAAATTGCGGCCGTACTGGGGCGGCAGGAAGAAGCCGAAGCTTACCGTGCTACCGCCGATAAGGCCGTAAAGGCCTACCGTGCAGCTTTCACAGAGAACGGCGTCATTCACTCGGACCGCCAGTGTGAATACGTCCGGGCCATTGCCTTTGCCCTGCTGGGTGAGGAGGAGAGCCGGGCGGCTGCCGCCACTTTAAACCAGATGGTGGTGGATAACGGCTGCCATCTGAACACCGGATTTCTCTCCACCCCTTTCCTGTGCGGTGTGCTGGCCCAATACGGTTACATTGATACCGCTTACCGCCTGCTGCTGCAGCCGGAGGCTCCGGGCTGGCTGTATGAGGTAAACAAAGGAGCCAACACGATGTGGGAAACCTGGACCGGCATTGACGCCGAGGGCAAACCACACGAATCCCTGAACCACTACTCCTACGGTGCTATCTGCGGCTGGCTGTTCGGGGGCGTCTGCGGCATTCACTTCACGGACGGTCAACTGACCATTGCTCCCACTCCGCACAAAGCGCTGGGGTACGCCAAAGCTGTTTATGATTCGCCTGCAGGCCGAATCGAAAGCGGCTGGCGGTATGAAGGAGATACGGTCACCTACGAATTCACCATTCCCACCAATATCACAGCACACATTCACCTTCCGGACGGAAGAACACGAATGCTATCTGCTGGCACGCACAGGCTCTAAAGGTCGCTTCATAGCGCAGCCGATGTTCCCTCTTCCGGAAGAATGTGAATTTCCCGCAAAATCTATGAAGTAGATCACGTAAAAAAGACTGCAACGATTGTTGCAGTCTTTTTGGTGAGACATCGGGATCTGCCGTCTGGCCTATACCCTTTCCTCAGATCACTTCCAATTCAAGCGTTTTGGCCAGCAGGCCTTTTGCTTTCACCGTAACCGTAATCTTTCCGGGGGCATCGCCGCCGCGGACCACGGCCAACGCCTTGCCGTAGTAGGTCGTGTGGGTATCGGAGAAAAAGTTCTCCCCCATGTTGGGCCGTGCAGAACCAAGGGCCAGCAGCTTCCCGGCACCGTCAACCTCCACCGTGACCGCAGTATCCTCAGAAGATTTTGTGGTGCCATCCGCCCCCGTCAGGTCAATGCTGATGTAGGCCAAATCCTGCGTTTTTG
>DXNX01000001.1 GCA_019413245.1 Oscillospiraceae bacterium | reverse complement strand
GTGGGAAAGAGCGCGGGTAGAGGGGCCCCTTCCGGCGCACCAAGGTTTCCCAGAAGTGGGAAACCTTTTTTATTGTTATTTTCCGGAAGGCGGTCGGTTTGTCCCGGAAGGGACTCGAACAGCTCGTCCGGCCGCTCACGTCCCGGCCGGTTCCCACAGTCCGGTGGACTGTGGGAAAGAGCGCGGGTAGAGGGGCCCCTTCCGGCGCACCAAGGTTTCCCAGAAATGGGAAACCTTTTTTTGTTGCTATCCGGAAGATTGCGCTCGGCGGTTCTGTGTGTTACACTGAAACCAACACAAACCCCTGTACCTGTTGTGACAGGGGAACACGCGCGGTATGCCGCGCCAAGGAGGGCTGACTGATGAAATTGTTTGGCTATGCGGACCGGTATCTGCAGCAGAGCAACTGGAAGGACCTGGCACTGGTCAAGTTCTGCCTGTGCGCTGTGGGGGTGCTTCTGGGCCTGGCGGTGCCTCGCAGCCGCCGGCGTCAGATCGGATTTGCGGCAGTGTTGGTGTTGGTTTTCACCTATGTGCCGCTGATGAACAAGTTCCTGCATGTGGTGGTCCAGGCCCGGCGGGAAGAAGAACTGGCCCGGGCGGAAGAGGCACAGCAGACGGCGGAGTAAACAAGGCCGTTTCTTATTAAATAGGAACAGCGGTACCGTGCAGCGAAAAAATGCGCTGCAGGCACCGCTGTTTTGTTGTATTCCAATAGGGCAAACTTGCAAGCTGTTATTGCATAATGCAAAATAATTATGAACATGTTAAAAAATTATTGAACTATTTGCCAAAATCCCCTATACTGGAAACAGCGTGACGGCGGCCGGGACGGGCTGCCGTTTGGAACCAGCTGCCGGGGGAACGGTCCTCCGGCCCCCAACGGAGGATTTTATCTATGCGAAGACTGTCCATCGAAACCCCGGACCGCGCCCAGCAGGTCGTACAGGACCTCTGCCGCGACATGGGGCACCGCGTGGCCGCCAACCCGCCGGGTCTGTGCCCGGTGGACCTGGCACTGAATTTTCTGCGCCTGTGCCACGCCCAGACCTGCGGCAAATGCGTGCCCTGCCGCATAGGCCTGTCCCAGCTGGAAACGCTCATCGAGAGCGTGCTGGACCAGACCGCCCCTGAAGGAACCATCGATCTCATTGAGTCCACGGCGGCCGCCATTGCGGATTCCGCCGACTGCGCCATCGGCTACGAAGCCGCCGCCATGGTGCTGGAAGGAGTGCGGGGCTTCCGGGAAGATTATGAGCTCCACGCCAAAGAAGGCCGCTGCATCTGTTCTCTCAAACAGCCGGTGCCCTGCGTTACCGTCTGCCCGGCCCATGTGGACATTCCCGGATACATTGCTCTGGTGCGGGAAGGCCGCTTCCAGGATGCGGTGGACCTCATCCGCAAAGACAATCCCTTCCCGTACTCCTGCGCTTATGTGTGTGAGCACCCCTGCGAAAAACAGTGCCGTCGCCGTCTGGTGGATGATGCCATCAACATCTGCGGCATCAAACGATATGCGGTGGACCACTGCGGGGACGAAAATCCCCCGGCACCCGCCGAAGCCACCGGCAAGCGCATTGCGGTGGTGGGGGGCGGTCCCAGCGGCCTGACGGCTGCCTATTACCTGCAGCTCATGGGCCACAGCGTCACCGTGTTTGAACAGCGGGACCGCCTGGGCGGCATGCTGCGCTACGGCATCCCCGATTACCGTCTGCCGCCGGACGTGCTGCAGAAAGACATTGATTACATCCTGAAGACCGGGGTGGAGGTGCGCACCGGCGTGTGCATCGGCACCGACATCCAGGTGGACCAGCTGCGGCAGGACTACGACGCCCTGTATGTGGCCATCGGCGCCCACGCGGACAAGAAGCTGGGCCTGCCCGGGGAGGACAGCAAGAATGTTCTTTCCGCTGTGGAGTTTCTGCGAAACTGCGGCGAGGGTCATCCCCTGGACTTCACCGGCAAGCGTGTGGTGGTCATCGGCGGCGGCAACGTGAGCATGGATGCCACCCGCACGGCCATCCGCCTGGGAGCCGAGAGCGTGACCTGCGTCTACCGCCGCCGCCTGGACGATATGACCGCCCTGCCCGAAGAGATTGCCGATGCCCAGGCCGAAGGCTGCCAGATCCTGCCCCTGCAGGCGCCTCACCGCATTGAAGCCGACGAGGAAGGCAAGGTGGCTGCTCTGTGGACCAAACCCCAGATCATCGGCGGATACGGCCGTGACGGCCGCCCGGGTCCCCGGGATGCCGCCGAGCGGGAGTTCCGCATCCCCTGCGATTACCTCATCATCGCCATCGGCCAGCGTATCGAATCGGATAATTTTGAAAAGGGCGGAATCGGCACCAGCCGGGGCGCCCTCAAGGCCGACCTGTCCGGTTATGTGCCCGGCACCCCCAACGTGTTTGCCGGCGGCGACGCGGTCACCGGGCCGGCCACCGTCATCCGGGCGGTGGCGGCAGGGAAGGTGGGAGCTGCCAACATCGACAGCTTCCTGGGGTATTCTCACACCATCCGCTGTGATGTGGAGATCCCACCCGCCCGCCTGTCCAACACGCCGCCCTGCGGCCGCATCCAGCTCAAAGCCCGCAACCCGCTGGAATCCAGGACCGACTTTGCCCTGGCCACCTGCGGTATGACCGAGGAGGAAGCCATGCAGGAGGCGAGCCGCTGCCTGCGCTGCGACCACTTCGGCTACGGCATCTTCAAGGGAGGGAGGACGACCCAATGGTAAATGTGACTGTCAATGGCCGGGCCGTCGCCGTGCCCGAGCACACCACCATTCTGGAAGCCGCCAAGGCTGCCGGGGTGGACATTCCGCACCTGTGCTACCTCAAACACCTCAACGAGATCGGCGCCTGCCGGGTCTGCTGCGTGGAGATAGAAGGGGAGCGCAACCTGGTGCCCAGCTGCAACAACCCGGTGTTCGAGGGCATGGTCATCCGCACCAATACGCCCCGGGTACGCCGCACCCGAAAGATCAACGTGGAGCTGATTCTGTCCCAACACGACTGCCATTGTGCCACCTGTCTGCGCAGCGGCAACTGCCACCTGCAGAGCATTGCCAACGACCTGGGTATTCTGGAAAACCCCTATCCCCGGGACCTGGTCACCGGTGCCCGCGCCCAGTGGCCCAAGGACTTCCCGCTGTACCGGGACACCAACAAGTGCATCAAGTGCATGCGCTGCATCCAGATCTGTGATAAGGTGCAGGGGGTCAACGTGTGGGACCTGTCCGGCACCGGCAGCCGTACCCGGGTGGATGTGAGCCATAACCGCCGCATCAAGGAATCCGACTGTGTGCTCTGCGGCCAGTGCATCACCCATTGCCCCACCGGTGCCCTGCGGGAACGCAGCGACACCGAAAAAGCCTTTGCCGCCATTGCCGACCCCAATCTGGTCACGGTGGTGCAGATCGCCCCGGCGGTGCGCGCCGCCTGGGGGGAAAGCCTGGGCCTGCCGCCCGAAAAGGCCACCGTCAACCGGATGGCGGCGGTGCTGCGCGCCCTGGGATTCGACTATGTGTTTGACACTTCCTTCTCCGCCGACCTGACCATCATGGAGGAAGGCACCGAGTTCCTGCACCGCTTCCAGGCGGGGGACACCAAAGAACTGCCTATGTTCACCAGCTGCTGCCCCGGCTGGGTGCGGTATCTCAAGGGCCATTACCCGGATATGACCACCCGTCTTTCCACTGCCAAGAGCCCCCAGCAGATGTTCGGCGCCGTGGTGAAAAATTATCTGTCCCAAAAGATCGGAGTGGAACCGGACCGCATCTTCAGTGTGTCCATCATGCCCTGTGTGGCCAAAAAGGCCGAGTGCGCCCTGCCTACCATGTACACCAGGGCCGGGCGGGATGTGGATCTGGCCCTGACCACCCGGGAACTGGTGCGGATGATCCGGGCCGAGCACCTGCATCCCGACCACATGGCCGAGGAAGCCTTCGACTCCCTGTTGGGACCTTACAGTGGGGCGGGGGTCATCTTCGGCGCCACCGGCGGCGTTATGGAAGCTGCCCTGCGCAGTGCCTACTATCTGGTCAACGGGCAGAACCCGCCGCCGGATGCCTTCACGGCTGTGCGGGGCACTGCAGACGGCACCCCGGGCTGGACCGAAGCGGAGTTCAACCTGGGCGGCAGCACCGTGAAAACCGCTGTGGTCAGCGGCCTGGGCAATACCCGGAAACTGCTGGAGGCGGTGCGCGCCGGCCGCGTACACTATGATTTTGTGGAAGTCATGGCCTGCCCCGGCGGCTGTGCGGGCGGCGGCGGCCAGCCCCAGAGCGCTGACGATGAAGAACTGGCCCAGAGCCGCGGACAGGTGCTGTACAGCATTGACAAAGGTTGTGCGCTGCGCTTCTCCCACGAAAATCCGGCCATCCAGACCCTGTACCGGGACGCCCTGGGTGCCCCCGGCAGCGAAACGGCCGAAGCCTGGCTGCACACCGACCATCTGGGATGGAATATGCCGTCTCAGGGGGCCGAAAGTGAATAAAAATACTTCCTGAAAGGGGAAGTCTTCGGGAAAAAATAAAACTTTTACAGCCCGGCGTCATCAGACGCCGGGCAAATTTTCACATTTGGCGGGGCTTTTCCGTCCGGTGGAAAAGTTGACAACGTTACAATTTTGTGATATTTTATTGAAGATTCCTTTGCTCAAACGATGGCGTTTGATCAAACGCTGTCGTTCCTTTTTTTTGTGGTGGGGTGTCCGCCAAAGGCACACAACCGTGTTCCTGCACCCGGCACCATCCCGAAACGGGGAACAGGCGGGGAAAACGGGCGGCGGCCCGTGTAAAACACGCAGCCAGCGCGGGTCCTGCGAGGACCCCGTATTTAAGAGGAGAGTGAACGAACGTGACCAGATATGTCGTAAAACGTGTGTTGCTGGCGATCGTGACCGTGATCATCATTAGCCTGATCACCTTTTTCGCGATGAACGCGATCCCCGGCGGCCCCTTCAACAAAGAGAAGGCCCCCAGCCCGCAGGTCCAGGCCGTGCTGGAAGCACGCTACAACCTGGATAAGCCCGTCGGTGAGCAGTATATTCTGTATATGAATAACATCCTGCACGGCGACTGGGGCGTTTCCCTCAAGACCGGCCGTGACATCGGCTCTACCCTGGGTTCCCGCTTTGCTGTGTCCGCACAGCTGGGCCTGGAAGCAGCGGCAGTGGCCATTGTGTTCGGCCTGGTTCTGGGCAGCATTGCGGCTCTGAACCGCAACAAGCTGCCGGACCGCCTGATCATCTTCTTCACCACGCTGTTTACCGGTGTGCCCAGCTTCGTTCTGGCTACGTTGCTGCTGCTGGTCTTCTGCGTGGAGCTGAATGTGTTCCCGGTCTGGAGCGCCGAAAATCCGAACTACTTCCTGCCCGTGATCTCGCTGTCTCTGTACCCGATGGCGTACATCACCCGTTTGACCAAGACCAGTATGCTGGATGCGCTGGGCCAGGACTATGTGCGTACTGCCCGGGCCAAAGGCGTTCCCCAGGTCAAGGTCATCTTCAAGCATGCCCTGCGCAATGCTCTGATCCCGGTCATCACCTATGTGGGCCCCATGATCGCCTACATCATCACCGGTTCCATGGTTGTTGAAAGCATCTTCACCATCGGCGGCCTGGGCACCCAGTTCGTCAACAGCATTACCAACAACGACTACCCCCTGATCATGGCCACCACCCTGTTCCTGGGCACGTTGATGGTTACCGCCAACCTGATCACCGACCTGGTGTACAAGCTGGTCGACCCGCGCATCGAACTGGAGTAAGAAGGAGGAAAGAAAATGACCTACGCAGAAAACGGTATGCCCGAAAAGAACCCTCTTTCGGCTCAGATCGATCTGTCCAAGTTCAGCACTACTGATTTTGAACCCGCTACCGCCGAAGAAAAGGCACAGCAGGAGGTCATGGGCGAAAGCGTGACCTTCTTCCGGGACGGCTGCCGCCGCCTGATGAAAAACAAGCTGGCCGTGGGCAGTATCATCGTGCTGGTCCTGCTGCTTGTCAGCATCATCGTGATCCCGTTCTTTGTCCCGTACAGCTACCAGGACATCGTGTCCGTTGGCGGCCGCCGCGACAAAACCGCTACCAACCTGGCTCCCTTTGAATGGTCCGAGCGTGAACAGCAGTATATGGAAGAGACCGGCGAAAAGCTGTTCCCCCATATCATGGGCACCGACGGCCTGGGCCGTGACTACTTCATCCGTGTTATCTACGGCACCCGCGTCTCTCTGGCCGTCGGCCTGGTGGCGTCCATCATGGTGCTGATCATCGGTCTGGTATACGGTTCCATTGCGGGCTGGTGCGGCGGTACAGTGGATATTATCATGATGCGTATCGTAGACGTTATATACAGTCTGCCGGATACGCTGATGATCATTCTGCTCTCCGTTGTTTTGAACGAGACCCTGAAGCCGGTCATTGAAAAAGTACCCATGCTTCAGTCCCTGGGTACCAACATGATTGCTCTGTTCCTGGTCTTCGGTCTGCTGTACTGGGTCGGTATGGCCCGTCTGGTCCGTGGTCAGATCCTGACCATCAAGCAGAACGAATACGTTCTGGCGGCCCGCACCATCGGTACTTCCAGCGGCCGCATCCTGCGCAAGCATATTCTGCCCAACTGCCTGTCCGTCATCATCATCTCGGTGGCGCTGCAGATTCCCTCCGCTATCTTCACCGAAAGCTACCTGTCCTTCCTGGGCATCGGCGTCAAGGTTCCCATGCCGTCGCTGGGTTCTCTGGCCAATGAAGCCCGTGCGGGTATCAACAGCTATCCGCTGAAGCTGGTCTTCCCGTCGCTGATCATCTGCCTGATCGTTCTGGCCTTCAACCTGCTGGGCGACGGCCTGCGCGACGCGTTCGACCCCAAACTGAAGCGCTGAGGAGGGGCAAAGTATGAGTGAAGTAAAGAACAACCAGAACTGGAAATACGTTCTGGAAGTCAAGGATCTGCATACCACCTTCTCCACCGATAAGGGTGCTGAAGTGCATGCAGTCAACGGTGTTTCTTTTGCCCTGGAGCCCGGCAAGATTCTGGGCATCGTGGGCGAATCCGGTTCCGGCAAGTCCGTGACCGCCTATTCCATCATGGACATCCTGTCCGAGAACGGCGGCGTCACCGGCGGCCAGATCCTGTACAAAGGTGAGGACATCACCAAGTGGGACGAGACGAAGATGCAGTCCTTCCGCGGCAAATGCTGCTCCATCATCTTCCAGGACCCCATGACCAGCCTGAACCCCGTGTTCACCATCGGCAACCAGCTGATGGAAGCTATCCTGCTGCATACCAACCGCAACAAGGCGCAGGCCAAAGAGCGCGCCATTGAAATGCTGGAACTGGTGGGCATCAATGAGCCGGAAAAGCGTATCAAGCAGTATCCGTACGAGCTGTCCGGCGGTATGCGTCAGCGTGTCATGATCGCCATGGCCCTGGCCTGCGAACCCGATATCCTGATTGCCGACGAGCCCACCACCGCTCTGGACGTGACCATCCAGGCGCAGATCCTGGAACTGATGCAGGACCTGCAGAAGAAGCTGGGCATGGCCATCATCATCGTTACTCATGACCTGGGCGTCATCGCTTCCATGTGCGATGAGATCATCGTCATGTACGGCGGCCGTGTCTGCGAACGCGGCACCGCTGACGACATCTTCTATGCCCCGGCCCATGAATACACCAAGGGTCTGCTGCGCTCGATCCCGTCCGGCTCCAACATGAAGGAGCGTCTGGTCCCCATCGGCGGCACTCCCATCAACATGCTGGATCTGCCGGCCGGCTGCGCATTCTGCCCCCGGTGTGATTCCGCCATGAAGATCTGCCTGCGCGAGCTGCCCCCGGAACTCCAGGTGGGCGAACACCATATGGCTTCTTGCTGGCTCAACGTGAAGAATGCAAAGGAGGGGAAGTAAGATGGCAAACAGCGAATACCTTTTGCAGGTCGAGCATTTGAAGGAATATTTCCCCGTGCGTGCCGGCATGGGCAAGAGCATCCACCTCAAGGCTGTGGATGACGTTTCCTTCTCCATCCGCCCGGGCGAGACCCTGGGCCTGGTCGGTGAGTCCGGCTGCGGCAAGACCACCGTTGGCCGTACCCTGCTCCAGCTGTACAAGCCCACCGGCGGCCGCATCCTGTTCGACGGCAAGGTCATCTATGACAGCGGCGAACAGTACGATGAGAACGGCCAGCTCAAGGTGGATGCCAAGGGCAAGCCGATCCTGGGCAAGAAGGTCCATGTGGACATGATGCCTTACCGCAAGGAGATGCAGATGGTCTTCCAGGACCCGTACTCCTCGCTGAACCCGCGTATGACCGTCGAGGACATCATCGGTGAGCCTCTGGACGTGCATAAGCTGTGCAAAAATAAGAAGGAACGCCACGAGCGCGTTATGGAGCTGATGGAGCTGGTCGGTCTGAACGCCGAGCATGCCATGCGGTATCCCCACGAGTTCTCCGGCGGTCAGCGTCAGCGTATCGGCATTGCCCGTGCCCTGGCGGTCAACCCCAAGTTCATCGTCTGCGACGAGCCCGTTTCCGCTCTGGACGTTTCCATCCAGGCCCAGGTCGTCAACATGTTTGAAGACCTGCAGGCAAAGCTCGGCGTTGCCTATCTGTTCATTGCCCACGACCTGCTGGTCGTCCACCACATCAGCGACCGTATCGCTGTTATGTACCTGGGCAAGATGATGGAAATGGCTGATGCCGACGAACTGAACGACAACCCCATTCATCCCTACACCCAGAGCCTGCTGTCCGCCGTGCCGGTGCCCGATCCGCGTACCGCCCGCGCGTCCAAGCGTATCGTGCTGGAAGGGGACGTGCCCAGCCCGCTGCATATGCCCAGCGGCTGCCCCTTCCGTACCCGCTGCCGTTACGCCACCGAGCAGTGCGCCAAGGCCATGCCTCCGTTCACCGATCGCGGCAACGGCCACTACGTCGCCTGCTGGAACAAGTAAGACCTGCGGCCCGATTAATGGGAAAATTTGCCGGCTTTTCGCCCATGAGCCGGAATTTTGCTCAACAGAACGCACAACGACAAGGCGCTTTTATTGTGCGAAATTTGGCACCTTGCCCAAAAATGGTGACTGAAAAGCAACAGATTTGGTATCGGCATTGCAAATGCCGGAATCGGAACTTATAATGGGCGTTATATCAGGAGGAGTCCCATACAGGGTGGAACGTCCACCTTGTATGGGGTTTCTGATAGAATCTCTAGGAGGAAAGAACAATGAAAAAGCTCATGGCATCTGCACTCGCTGCCGCCATGGTCGTCAGCCTGGCTGGCTGCGGAGGTTCCAAGTCCGCAACCACCGGCGAGACCTCGGCGTCCGCGACTTCGGAAACCGCGTCCTCGACTTCCGTGCTCAACACGGACACCAGCACGCTGTACATCAACCTGGCGTCTGAGCCCGATCGTCTGGACCCGGCTCTGAACTCCACCGTTGACGGCGCCGTTCTGGCTGTCAACAGCTTCGTCGGTCTGATGACCTACGACGAAAACGGCCAGCTGGCCCCGGGCGTGGCGGAAAGCTACGACGTTTCCGAGGACGGCATGACCTACACCTTCCACCTGCGTCAGAGCAAGTGGAGCGACGGCACCGACCTGACCGCTAAGGACTTTGTCTACAGCTGGAACCGTGCTGCCAACCCGATGACCGCTTCCGACTACAGCTACCTGTTCGACGGCCTGATCGCCAAGAACGAGGCTGCTGAGGAAATGGTTCCCAACCCCGAGTACGACGCTGCTGCCGCTGAGGCTGCCGCTGCTGCCGGTACCGAGTACACCACTCCGGAAGAAACCTACAGCGACGCCGCTCTGGCCCTGCAGGAAGCCAACGACATCCTGGTCGGTGTCGAGGCTACCGATGACTACACCCTGACCGTCACCCTGGTCAGCCCCTGCCCGTATTTCCTGAGCCTGTGCGCTTTCCCGACCTTCTTCCCGGTTCCGCAGGCTTCTGTTGAAGCTGCCAACACCGACGGCACCAACCCCGGCGCCTGGGCTCTGGAAGCCGGCTTCGTCTCCAACGGTCCCTACACCTGCACCGCTTGGAACCATGACGAGAGCATGACCTACACCAAGAACCCCAACTACTACGATGCTGACAGCGTCAACATCGAAACCCTGCAGTTCATGCTGAGCGCTGACGATACCGCTATCTACAACGCTTACATGGCCGGCAACCTGGACTTCATCGATACCATTCCTACCGAGGAAGTTCCCAACCACATCAATGTTGACCCCGAGTTCTATGTTGCTGATAACATCGGCACCTACTACGTTGGCTTCAACGTGAACTCCACCCTGTTCGAGGGCAAGACCCCGGAGCAGGCCAACGCTATGCGTGAAGCCATCACCCTGCTGATCGACCGTCAGTACATCGTCGACACCATCGCCCAGACCGGTCAGGAAGTGGCCAACACCTTCATCCCCACCGGCATGAGCGACTCCAACGGCGGCGAGTTCCGTCAGAACACCGACAGCTACACCTACCCGGATGAGGCTTCCGTCGGTTACTTCGATCCCACTGAAGAAGCTTACGATTCCAACGTCGAAAAGGCCATCTCCCTGCTGGAGAGCGCCGGTTATCAGTTCGACGACAACGGCATGCTGAGCGCTGACACCCCGCTGTCCTTCACCTACCTGGTCAACGAAGGCGCCGGCAACGAAGACATCGGTGCTGCTATCCAGCAGGATATGGCTGCCATCGGCATCACCGTTGACATCGAGACCCAGTCCTGGAACGTCTTCCTGAACGAACGTAAGGCCGGCAACTACGACGTCTGCCGTCAGGGCTGGCTGGCCGACTTCGATGACCCCATCAACATGCTCGAGATGTGGACCACCGATTCCGGCAACAACGACGCTCAGTTCGGCCGTGATCCCGCCACCGGCAAGGCCGGCACCGTTCCTTCCTATGCTCCGCAGAACTGGGACGAGTACAACAACCTGATCGCCAGCATCAAGTCTGAGACCGACCTGACCAAGCGTGTTGCTCTGATGCATCAGGCTGAAGACATGCTCATGGAAACCTGGGCTGTCGTGCCTCTGTACTACTACAACGACCCCTACATGCAGAAGTCCAATGTCCAGGGCGTTTACACCAACGCTTTCGGCTACAAGTACTTCCACCATGCCACCAAGACCGCTGCCTGATCTGATTCTCGCATCGGCTTGAACAGCAAATAAGAACCGCCCCCGTGCTTGGCACGGGGGCGGTTTTTTGTCTGTATATACAGTATGCGGAGAAAAGAAGGGGAAAAAAGCGGGGCCGCTTTACAGCTTGCCGTCCTCCAGCATCTGCCGCACTTCCAACAGGTCGTGGCAGCAGTAGGTGTAAAGTTGTTTGATTTCCTCATCGGGCTGGGCCAGATCGGGAACCATCACGGTCACGGCACCTGCCGCATGGCCGGCGCGCACACCGTTGAAGCTGTCCTCCAGCACCAGGCATTCGGTGGCAGGCAAACCCAGCTGGGCAGCGGCTTTCAGAAAAATATCCGGTGCAGGCTTGGAATGTTCTGCATCCGCACCGCACACAACGCCCTGAAAATACCCGTCCACGCCGGTGTTTTTCAGGTTATTCTCAATGATGCTGCGGGGGCTGGAACTGGCCACAATGCAGGGGATGTGGTGCTCCTTCAGCCAGTCCAGCAGTTCGCGTAGACCCGGCTTGCAGGGGACCGGATGGCGGAACCGTTCCTCAGCCACCTCATATACGGCCTTCAGCATCAAATCGGGGTCCACCTGGGGATAAAACTCCACCAGGTGCCGCTTCAGATTTTCCCCGGCCAGACCGCGGCCGCTGGCCTTGAATTCCGGCGTGGGCATGGGCAGGCCCAGCCGCTTGCAGCATGGCTCCCAGAAAGTGTCCCACAGACGTTCGGTGTCGAACATCAGGCCGTCCATGTCAAAAATAACGCCCTTGACCATTATACCTTCTCCTTCTCATATACCGGTAATTGCGCCCTTATTGTACCGCAAAAAGCGGAACCTTGCAACAAAAGTTCTGCTTTGGGGCTTGTATTCAACACTTTACAGCGCTATAATAAGGGGCATAGCTATACGGACTGCCCATCGCGGTGTGGCGCCGGACGGCCGCGTAAGCTGTTTTGTGCGAATATTTTGTGCGATAGTAAGGAGAGAAGGAAAAATGTTGGACATCAAGGTCACTCGTACCCAGACACCCAAACAAAAACCTCAGGACGAGAGCAAGCTCGGCTTCGGTAAGATCTTTACCGACCATATGTTCCTGATGGACTACACCGCCGGCGAAGGCTGGCACGACCCCCGTATTGTGCCCTACGGGAGTCTGCCCATGGACCCCGCCACCACGGTTTTCCATTACGCGCAGGAAATTTTTGAAGGTATGAAAGCCTACCGCACGGCAGACAATACCATCCAGCTGTTCCGTCCCGACTGCAATGCCAAGCGCTTCCAGGATTCGGCCGACCGTCTGTGCATGCCGCCGATTCCGGTGGAGGATTTCATCCAGGCTGTGGAAGCCCTCGTGGACATTGACCGCGATTGGGTCCCCCATACTGACGGCGCTTCGCTGTATATCCGTCCCTTCGCCTTTGCCACCGATGTGGGCCTGGGCGTGCATGCATCCCGTCATTATCTCTTCGTCATCATCTGCTCTCCCTCCGGTGCCTACTACGCCGAGGGCCTGGACCCGGTCCGCATCTATGTGGAAGATGAATACATCCGTGCTGCCCCGGGCCTGACCGGCTTCACCAAGTGCGGCGGCAACTACGCGGCTTCCATCAAGGCCGGTGAACTGGCCGAGGAAAAGGGCTTCAGCCAGGTTCTGTGGCTGGACGGCGTGGAAAAGAAGTACGTCGAGGAAGTCGGTTCCATGAACATCATGTTCAAGATCGACGGCAAGATCTACACCGCCGCCTGCACCGGCACCGTCCTGCCCGGTGTAACCCGCCGC
This sequence comes from Oscillospiraceae bacterium, assembly GCA_019413245.1. Lineage (GTDB taxonomy): Bacteria > Bacillota > Clostridia > Oscillospirales > Ruminococcaceae > Gemmiger. The sequence continues at coordinate 41,645 of DXNX01000001.1, read as the reverse complement.
TCCATCATCGAACTGCTGAAGGACTGGGGCTATGAGGTCGTCGAAGGCAAACTGGCCATCGCCGATGTCATGAAGGCCGCCGACGAAGGCAAGCTGGAAGAAGTCTTCGGCACCGGTACCGCCGCTGTCGTCAGCCCCGTCAAGGAGCTGGATTGGGAAGGCAAGGCTGCCATGATCGGCGGCGGCAAGATCGGCCCCCTGACCCAGAAACTGTACGATACCCTCACCGGCATCCAGTGGGGCAAGCTGCCCGATACCAAGGGCTGGACCGTGAAAGTGGAGCCCAAGTACTGATAAACAGGCAACTTTCGCAAAACTTTTACATTTGAAAACAACTTGAGAAAAGCGCGCAGCTGTGATGAAAAAACAGCTGCGCGCTTTTCTGCATCAACGCAGGGGCCGGTCTTTGCCGTTTCTTTGCCGGTTTCGCACAAACCAGCGTGCTATAATAGGAGCCATATCCAAAACCGGGCAAAGAAAGGAGTGCGTGCCTGTGCATCATATTCTGGAACTGCTGGACCGCACGGCCACCTTGTGGCCGCAGTCGCCCAGCTACTGCGATGAGACCACAGCTTTTACCTGGGATGGGACACGCTGTGCGGTGAACGCTGTGGGCACGGCGCTGGACAAGCTGCCCGGGGGCGTATTGCACCGTCCGGTAGCGGTGTACATGGAACGGGGCGCTGCTGCCGTTCACGCCATGCTGGGAGTGCTGGCCGCCGGCGGTTTTTACACCGTACTGGATACCGCCCAGCCGCCGGAACGGGTCCGGGCCATTCTGAACCAGCTGGAACCGGCCGTGCTTCTCACCGATGCCGCCCATGCGGACGCAGCCGGAGAGCTGGCCGGGCCGTTTCCCGTACTGGAATACGAATCTGCGGCGGCCACCGAACCCGATGCGCCCCGCATGACCGCTTTGCGGCAGGCGGTGGTGGATACAGACCTTGCCTATGTGCTGTTCACCTCCGGCTCCACCGGACTGCCCAAGGGGGTGGCTGTTACCCATCGGAACGTACTGGCATACAGTGAATGGGTGGTTTCCACGTTTGATTTTTCGCCGGAAACCGTGCTGGGCAACCAGACGCCTTTCTACTTCTCCATGTCGGTGACCGACCTGTACGGGGCCCTGCGCAGCGGAGCCTGCGTGCAGGTGCTGCCCCGACGGCTGTTCAGCTTTCCGGTGCAGCTGCTGGAATACCTGTGTGCCCGGAAAGTCAATACCCTGTACTGGGTGCCTTCGGCCCTGGGCATCGTGGCCAACTGGAAAGCGCTGGACTATACCGCCGCGCCGCCGCTGCATACCATCCTCTTTGCGGGGGAGGTCATGCCCACGGCCAAGCTGAACTACTGGCGGGCCCATTACCCCAATGCCCGGTTTGCCAACCTGTACGGCCCCACCGAAACCACCGACATCTGCGCGTACTATGAGCTGGACCGGGAATTCCGGGACGATGAGAGCCTGCCCATCGGGCGTGCCTGTTCCAACTGCGGACTGCTGATCCTGTGCGGTGACCGTCCTGCTGCCCCGGACGAAGCCGGAGAACTGTGTGTGCGCGGTAGCTTTGTGGCGGCGGGGTACTACCGTCAGCCGGAAAAGACCGCCGAGCGCTTTGTGCCCAATCCCGCGCAGACCTCTTATCCCGAACGGATCTACCGTACCGGGGATCTGGTGCGGTATAACGACAGGGGAGAACTGGTCTACTGTGGGCGTCTGGATAACCAGATCAAACACATGGGGTATCGCATCGAACCCGGCGAGATCGAGACGGCGGCGTTCGGGCAGGAAAAGCTGGACGAATGTGCCTGCCTGTACGATGCCGCCCGGGACCGCCTGGTGCTGTTTTTCCAGGGGAAGAAGGATGTGAGCGAAGAACTCCGCGCCCGGCTGGCCGGACGGCTGCCTCCCTACATGCAGCCTGCCGAATACCGGCGTCTGCGGCAGATGCCCCACAATGCCAACGGCAAGGTGGACCGCAAGGCCCTGGCCGCCATGCTTTGAACCAAAAAGGAGAATACCTATGCATACCATCGACGAAATCATTGCACTGATCGAGGAAGTCAAACCCGGCCTGCATCCCGCACCGGAGGAGGAACTGGTCAAGAGCGGCAAACTGGATTCGGTGGACATCATGTCCCTGGTCATGGCGCTGACCGGTGAATTCGACATCGAGATCACCCCGCTGGACCTCAAGGAGGAAAACTTCCGCACACCGCAGGCCATTCTGGCCCTGGTGCAGCGGCTGGAAGAAGAGTAAGGGGCAGGTATGTCTTACAATTCTTTTATCTATCTGTTTGTGTTTCTGGGGGCAGCCTGGCTGCTGTGGGCACTGGCTCCTCAGAAATGGCGCCCCGGCGTGCTGCTGGCGGCCAGCCTGGTGTTCTATTTCGCCAGTACCAAACGATACATCGTATATATTTTGCTGGCAGCGGCCGTTGCCTGGGGTGCCGGGCTCTTGCTGGGACGCCTGGATGACCTGCAGGCCGAAACCCGCCCGGCCTTGCCGCCGGACCGGCGCAAGCCGTTCAAAAAGCAGGTGGCAGCCCTCAAAAAGATAGCGGTCACCGGCGGCGTGGTGGCCATGGCAGGGATTCTGCTCTTTGTAAAATACCTGCCGTTCGGGGCCCGGGTGCTGTCCCAGCTCATGGAATCCCTGCCGGGGTCTCCGGTGTTGACCGTGCCCTCCCTGGTGCAGCCCATGGGCCTGAGCTTCTTCACCCTCATGGCCATCAGTTATATGGTGGATGTGTACCGGGGCAGCTGCAAGGCAGCCGGCCGGTACTGGCAGGTGCTGCTGTTCCTGAGCTTCTGGCCCCATGTGGTGGAAGGCCCCTTCGACCGATACGGTGCGCTGTCGCCTTCGCTGCTGAATCCGCCGCCGCCCTCCTATCGGAACCTGACTTTCGGCATCCAGCGCATTGTCTGGGGTCTGTTCAAGAAAATGGTCATTGCTGACCGCGCCAACATGTATGTGAAGGCCGTCTTCGACGACTGGACCAAGTACAGCGGCGCCGCTACGGCACTGGGCGTATTGCTGTATACTTTGCAGCTGTACGCCGAATTTTCCGGCTGTATGGATATTGTCTGCGGTTCGGCGGAGCTGTTCGGCATTCACCCGGCTGAAAACTTCCGGCAGCCGTTCTTCTCGGCCAGCGTGGGCGAATTCTGGCGCCGCTGGCATATCACGTTGGGGGCCTGGCTGCGGGAATATGTGTTCCAGCCTCTCATTCTCAGCAGACCCATGCAGAAATTTGCCCGCTTCTGCCGGGAAAAAGTCAGCCCTGCCGCGGCCCGCCAGTGGCCGGTATGGCTGGGGCTGGGCATCACCTGGGCCCTGATCGGTCTGTGGCACGGGGCCGGATGGCTGTATCTGCTGTACGGACTTTATTATTTTGTCCTGCAATGGCTGGGCGAGCTGGCCGAACCGGCGCTTTTGCGCCTGATGCCCGACCTGCCCGCCTGGCGCAAGACCCGGCCCTACCGGCTGTGGCAGGTGCTGCGCACCTTTGTGCTGGTCAACTTCGGCATGCTGCTCTTCCGCTCCAACGGTGTGTGGGCGGCGCTGGACATGCTCCGCTCGCTTTTCGTGCCGTATCAGGGTTCCCTGCTCATCAAGCTGGACGCCCGGGATATGGCGGTGCTGGCCATCGGTGCTGCGGTGCTGTTTGCGGTGGACTGGCTGCATCATCGCGGCCATCAGCTGCGTGCCGAACTGGCGGTGCGGCCGCTGGCGCTGCGCTGGGCCGTGTATATCGGCGCGGTGCTGTCCATCATGATTTTCGGCGCTTACGGCGATCACTACGACCCCGCTGCTTTTATTTACGCGCAATTCTAAGGGAGTATTATGAGATCCTGCATCAAACACATTCTCCATGTGGCCGCTTTCCTGCTGGTGCTGGCCATGGCGGTGTTTCTGGCGGGGCATTATCTGATGCCCCACTCCAACCGCTATCTGTCCGGCTACACGGCCGGCGGCATCCTGGGCGAGGACTTCGATACCATCGACGTGCTGGTCATAGGGGATTCCAACGCTGCCCAGGGCATTTCCCCCATGCAGTGGTACTGCGACAGCGGTGTGACCGGCTATACCTATGCCTCCGGCTGGCTGTCAGTGTATAACATTTATTATCGTCTGCGCTCCATTTATGAGGAACAGTCCCCCAAGGTGGTGGTGCTGTGTACGGATGTGGTGTACAGCCGTATGGGCAATGAAACCGAGCTCCAGGCCGCCATCGGGGACATCACCGACGAGCTGATCCCGCTGGTGCGCTTCCACGACAACTGGAAGGACCTGACCCCGGACAACCTCTTTGAGGAACACGATTACAGCTGGCGGGACACCAACAAGGGATTTACGCCCATTACCACGGTGGGGGCCAGCACCCGCGGGGACTACATGTACGATGACGGTTCCCGGGAGCCTATCCCGTTTTTGGTGCGGCTGTATATGAAGCGTATTGTGGCCCTGTGCGAAGAGCATGACAGCGAGCTGCTGCTCATCACGGTGCCGGCCTCGTCCAGCTGGAATCTGGCCCGTCACAACGGCGTCCAGGACTTTGCCGATGAGTACGGTCTGACCTATCTGGACTACAATATGGCCGATCTGAACCCCGGCATCGACTGGCATACCGACACCCCGGACGGCGGTTCCCATCTGAATGTGCTGGGCGCCCAGAAACTGACCGATGTTCTGGGGCAGTACCTGACCGGAACCTATACCCTGGAGGACCATCGCGGTCAGCCCGGGTTTGAAAGCTGGGACAAGGACGCCGAGACCTATACCCAGACCATGGCCGAGGCAACCGCCGAAAACCAGGCGGAAGCCGACTATCAGCTGTCCCAGCTTGAGCAAACCGCCTGATGAGAGGGGCCTTGTGTACAAAGATGTTGTACACAGTGCCTCTTGCGCGGCGGGGATGAATGCTGTATAATACAAAAAGAAAAGCAAAGGCGCTTTGAGCTATGGCCCAAAGTGCCTTTGCTTTTTTCAATATCATCGGAATAAGAGGAAAACCAGAGCGCCCCGGGTCCCGTGAAACTCAGAGGGGTGGGTTTTGCCAGGCGGGATTGTGCAAACAGGACGCTCTGTTTTTCTCCTTCTTCTCAGGCGGAGCGAACGCTGAACGCTCCGCCTGCTTTTTTTGTCTGGCTCAGACCATCACATCGCCCACCAGCATCCGCCCGGCGGTGTCGATGGCGTATACGGTGTATTTTGTGGGCGGCTCATCGGGCGCGGTGCGGGTGCCCAGATGGATACCGCCGCTGACCGGACGGGTGAAATGCAGGGTCCGGTGTGCCGTGGTGGCGTGGGGGCGCTCATCCGGAACGGACCAGGCCAGAACGCCGCCGGCAACGGGACGGGCGGGGGCGGCATCCGGTGCAGCGGGCTGTGTATCGGGTGCTTGCTCTGCCGGGGCGGCCGTCTCATCGGCGGCCTCGTCCGGGGAGACCTCGGCCGGAGCGGGGACCGCCCCGCAGAAATCGTCGGGCAGGGGATGGGGCGTTCCGCCCAGATACATCTGGTACAATCCTTCCGGGCTGTCCTTGTCGTGGCGCAGCCAGACGGAAGAACGCTCGGGGCGGCCTTCCGGCAGCTCTTTCTGGCGCTGCCGCATGCACAGAGCCAGATTGTTCCAGGCCACCAGAAATTCATCCAGCGGCATCTGGGTCTCGGCGTCAAAATTGCTGATACCGGCCCACGGGTCGATAAGCAATACCTGGGGCGTTCCGTCCATATTGGTAAAGCCGCGCAGTGCCGCATAGCGCACCGGCGGCATTCCGGCATCTACTTCCACCGCCCGGCGGTTCAGCGCCACAATGACGCCGTATCCGGCCCGGACTTCCGCGCGCAGCAGCGCCGGGTCGGCCCAGCAGACCCAGGCGGGAAATCCCCAGCAGCCCGCAGCAGCCGCTGCAAAGCTCAGGTTGCGCTGGTCCTGACCGGGCTGGAAATCCCGCATGGCCAGGGCGAACTCTTCGGGCAGAATATCGGCGCCCCAGCGGTTGGTCAGGCTGGTCAGACAGATGGCCAGATCCATCACATCATGCAGGGCCGGGCAGCGGGGAGCCACGGTGTACGGCATCAGATTCAGCTTTGCGTTGACCGGGCGTCCGCCGGACGGGATCACATCCACCGCCCGCACGCTCACCCCCAGCAGACTGACGGTGGGGGTCTTTTTTTCGTCCTTGGTGTACAGATAAATGCGCAGCTGGACCTGCATGCCCATTTTGGAATCCAGATTCAGATGGTCGGAGGAGAGCACCAGCGGTCCGCGGGTGGCGGGGCGGGCACCCTCCCGCTCCAGGTACGGGCTCCAGCGGCCGAAACTGGACCAGGCCGTCCAGTTTCCATCCACCAGCACCCGGGCCTGGGCCTCCACGGCGGTGTCCGGCGGGGTCCCGGCGTTCCAGCTCACCCGCACCGCGTCAAAAGCGGGCAGGGTGATGGCCGGGCTGGTGTAGCAGCCATAGGGCACATGCCCGCCCTGCACGATGTCCAGCATGATGCGCCCGCCGGAAACGGTCACGTTGTCCAGCTCACCGCGCATGAACATTTCGGTGTCCTGCAATAAAAACGTATTCTTGCTGTCCATCAAAGACTCACCGCCTTATCGTTTGCTCCGGTCCTTCCGCGGTACTTTCCTGCCGCCGGGACCGGAAGAAAAAAGCCTGCGGCTGCCCGGCGGAAAACGCTGCTCCCTGCCGGCAGACTCGCCGCTTTGTTGTCAGTCATGGGGGAATCCTCCATCCATGGATATAATAATACATTTTCATCATACCCTTTTTTGTCGGTGCGTGCAAGGCGGAAGCCGAAAATGGTCAGAATATTTTTACAAATTGAACACGGTTTTGTGGTACAATCAATACACTACAGTTTTGGAAAGGGGAACCGCCCATGGCTTGGGTCACAAAAGACAGCCAGGAAACCTACGAAAACACCGAACCCGAACGCACCTACACGAAGGCCGAAAAGGCCGGAAACTGGTGGCACTACCACAAATGGCATGTGGTGGTGGTCATTATCGTGCTGGGCATTCTGGGGGCTATTGTCAAGGACATGTTTTTCCGCACCAGCCCGGATTATCAGGTCGGCTATGTGGGATTGCAGAATCTGCCGGAAGATACCGCTGCAGCCCTGACATCCGCACTGGAAACTTTCTGCGATGACCGCAACGGTGACGGCAAGGTCGTGGTACAGCTCAACCAGTATACCATCGATCTGACATCGGCCACCGCCGAGACCGCTGAGGCGGCCGAATCCACCGGTTCGGACGATACCACCGATCCGTATGTCCGTATGGCCGTGCTGACCCGGCTCAGCGGGGACATTTCCAGCACCGAGGGCAGCTATATCTTCCTGCTGGAAGATCCGGCGGCCTTCCAGGAAGCCACCGCAGCGCTGCGGTATCTGGACGGTACGGTACCGGATAATACGGAACCCGCACCCGACTGGGAGAATATGGTCTATCGCTGGACCGACTGCCCGGTCCTGACGGGGCTGGACCTGGGTACATATACCGGATACACCCTGGTGGATGACACGACCGGCAGCAATCAGGATGTGCTGAGCAAGCTGTACATCGGCTGCCGCGGTACCTGGACCGATAAGGCGGCGGAAGCATATGCCGATGACCAGGCCCTCTGGCAGAAAATCACCGAGGGTGCTGTGTCTACCGCGGGGCAGAACTGATGCGCTGGCGTCCCTGCCACGGTCCCCAAAAGCCGTCGGCAGAACCGGAAAAGAACAAAGCCTCTGCCACCCCGCCGCTGCCGGACAACCCGTACCGACGTTTTTACACGGCGACCCCCACGTTTGAGGACCTGGTGCGCCGTGCCAAAGAGGGCAGGAACGGACAGGAAAAATAGATTACGCCAGAAAGGGCGGCGCCGGTCTCCGGCTGCCGTCCTTTTTTGGTGCGGGCTTCCACAGGACCACAGTGAAAAATGTACGTTCCGTATGCTGAAAAAAAGATGTTCAGAATGTATAAACAATCAAAAATGTTGCGACATTTTTCACGGTTTTTACTTGTTATACAGACCGATTTATGGTATAGTGAAGCTGTATATCTATATATGTATCTGGAATGGCAGGGGGAATCAGAATGGATCAGCTGCAGCAGGCGCGGAATACCATCGATGAGATCGATGCCCAGATGGCCGCGCTGTTTGAGCGGCGGATGGAAGCCGTGGGGCAGGTGGCACAGTACAAGGCAGCCACAGGCAAACCGGTGTTCGACGCTGCGCGGGAGGATGTTGTCCTGGCCAAAAACACCGCGCGACTGCACAACGAGGAACTGCGCCCGTATTACCGGCAGGTCCTGCAGGGGATGATGGCCGTGTCCCGGTCCTACCAGCGCAAACTGCTGGGGCGGGATGTGGCCGCTTACCAGGGCGTGCAGGGAGCCTGGAGCCACATTGCCCTGACCCGGTTGTTTCCTTTTGCCAAAGCCAGGGCCTATGATACCTGGGCCGAAGTCTTCGACGCTGTATCGGCAGGGGATGCCTGCTTCGGGGTACTTCCCTTTGAAAACTCCAACGCCGGGGATGTGGCCACCGTGCTGGATCTGCTGTACGCCCACCCGGAACTGACCATCGCCCGCATGTGTGACCTGCCCATCCGGCAGGATCTGCTGGCCCTGCCCGGGGCACAGCTTTCGGATATTCATACCGTGGTCAGCCACCAGCAGGCCCTGGCCCAGAGCAGCGTGTACATCAAGAGCCATGGTCTGGCTACCCGGGTGTGGGGCAACACCGCCGAAGCTGCCCGCTATGTGGCTGAAACCGGGGACAAGACCCTGGCGGCCATTGCATCGGCCCAGACGGCGGAACTGTACGGCCTGCAGATCCTGGCGGAGGGCGTCAACGAGGACGGGGACAACACCACCCGGTTCATCGTCATCACCCGCACCGATGCCGCCGCGCCGGTGCCGCCGGCGCCCGGCCGCCGTATGGCGCTGCTGTTCACGGTGGACCACAAGCCCGGCAAACTGGCCGATGTGATCCGCTTGATCGGGGAGCAGGGCTTCAACATGGAAAACATCAAGAGCCGCCCGCTGCCCCATGTTTCTTTTGAGTATTATTTCTATGTACAGCTGGTCTGCCCCGACACCGCCGCCCCCGAGACCTGCGGTGCGCTGGTGCAGGCGCTGGAAAAAGCCTGCCGTACCGTGCGGGTGCTGGGAGTATTTGCCACCGGCCCGGCCGATGAAGCACAGTGATCCGGCACAATCTACCATAACAGGAGGGGTCCCTTTATGAAATTGACGATGAATCTCGGCACCCGCAGCTATGACATCATCCTCAAGCGCGGCTGCCTTTCCAACCTCCATCAGTTTGCTGACCTGACCCATCGCCGGGTCTTTATCCTCACCGATTCCGGTGTGCCTGCCCAGTATGCGCAGAACGTGCTGGAACAGTGCGCCAACGGCACCGTGTACACCATCCCCCAGGGGGAGGGCAGCAAGTGCCTGAAGGTCTACGGGCAGGTGCTCAATGCCATGCTGGAATTCGACATGGACCGCCACGACCTGCTGGTGGCCGTGGGCGGCGGCGTGGTGGGTGACCTGGGCGGATTCTGCGCTGCCAGCTATATGCGCGGCATTGATTTCGTCAACTGCCCCACCACCACCCTGGCGCAGATCGATTCCTCCATCGGCGGCAAGACCGCCATCGACCTGGGCAGCGCCAAAAACATTGTGGGCGCCTTCTGGCAGCCCAAGGTGGTGCTGGTGGACCCCGATACCCTGGCCACCCTGCCCCGCCGCCAGTACATCAACGGTCTGGCCGAGGCGGTCAAAGCGGGCCTGATCGCTGACCCGGAACTCTTTGACCTGTTTGAGAACGGGGATGTGGACAAGGACATCGAAACCATCATCTACCGCAGCCTGCTAGTCAAGAAAAAGGTCGTGGAGCAGGACGAGCGGGAATCCGGTGCCCGCAAGGCGCTGAACTTCGGCCACACCATCGGCCACGGCATCGAAGCCGTCAAGGGGGTGCGCGGCCGCCGCACCAACGGGCTGTATCATGGCGAGTGTGTGGCCCTGGGGATGCTGCCTATGATCGAGGACCGCTCCCTGCAGAAACGTACCCGAGCGGTGCTGCGCAAGCTGGGCCTGCCGGTGCGTACCGGCGTGGACAAGCACAAGGTGCTGGAGTATATGCGCCACGACAAAAAGAGCGGCGGTGACAGCATCACGGTCATCCGGGTGCCGGGGCTGGGCTGCTGGCGGGCGGATAAACTGCCCATGACCCAGCTGCCCGAGCTGCTGGGCCTGGAAGAGGAATAAGGGGGCCGACCACCAATGAAAAATACCTTTGGCAGCGCGGTTTCCCTGACCATCTTCGGTGAAAGCCACGGCCCGGCCATCGGCGCCGTGCTGGACGGTCTGGCCGCGGGTCTGCCGGTGGATACCGATTTCATCAACATCCGCATGGACCGCCGCCGCGCCCGGGGAGACGGGCTTTCCACCGCCCGCACCGAACCGGACGAGGTGGAATTCCTTTCCGGCGTACTGGACGGCCACACCACCGGTACCGCCCTGACCCTGATGGTGCGCAACACCAACACCCGCAGCGGTGACTACGCCAAAACCGCCGCTCTGCTGCGCCCGGGCCATGCGGATTACACCGCTTTCGCCAAGTATGAAGGCTACCAGGACGCCCGCGGCGGCGGACACTTCTCCGGCCGCATCACCGCGGCGGCTGTGGCGGCGGGGGCCATCTGTGAACAAGCGCTGCAAAACCTGGGCATCCGGGTTTATACCCATATCGCCGCCTGTGCGGGGGTGCAGGATGCCCCCTTGTCCAGCGCTGCCGGGCTGCTCATGCCCGCACCGGAACCGGGACATTTCGCCCTGCTGGACCCCGACAAGGAAGCCTCCATGCAGGCGGCCATCCGCGCCGCCGGGGCCGAGGGGGACAGCGTGGGCGGCATTCTGGAAACGGTGGTCACCGGCATCCCCGCCGGAATAGGGGAACCCTGGTTCGACAGTGTGGAGAGCACCCTGGCCCATCTGCTGTTCGCGGTGCCCGCCGTCAAGGGCATTGAATTCGGCGCCGGATTCCAGTTTGCGGAGCTGCGGGGCAGCGAAGCCAACGACGCCTTCCGCATGCGGGACGGGCAAATCAGGACTGCCACCAACCGAAACGGCGGCATCAACGGCGGTATCACCAACGGCATGCCCATTGTGCTGCGCACGGTGGTCAAGCCCACCCCCAGCATCTACCGTCCCCAGGACACGGTGGATTATCCCGCCAGACGGGACGCCGAAATCCAGATCAAAGGCCGGCACGATCCCTGTATCGTGCCCCGGGCCGCGGTGGTGCAGAACAGTCTGACCGCCTTCGGCATCCTGGATCTTCTCAGTATCCGTTACGGCACGCTGGCGCAGAAGCACGGCCTGCCTGATGTATAAAAACCAACGGAAGGGAAAGGGGAGAATTTGTGCATGGAATACGGATTGATCGGTTCCAAGCTGGGACACAGCTATTCCCGGCAGATCCACCAGAAGGCGGGCGGTTATGCCTATGAGCTGCACGCCCTGCTCACCGAGGCCGACGCCCGCGCTTTTCTGCAGGCCCGGGCCTTCAAGGCCATCAATGTGACCATCCCGTACAAGAAGCTGGTCATGGAATACTGCGATGTCATCGACCCGGCGGCCAAGGCCATCGGCGCGGTGAACACCGTGGTCAACCGGGACGGCCGCCTGTACGGCTACAACACCGATTATGCGGGGTTTGCCTGGCTGGCCCGCCGCCATGGCATCGACTTTGCGGGGCGCACCGTGCTGGTGCTGGGCACCGGCGGTACCTGTGCCACCGTCAGTGCCGTCTGCAAGGACGCCGGCGCCAAGGCAGTGCTGCCGGTCAGCCGCCGGGGTGGAGAAGGAACGCTGACCTATGATCAGGCGTCTCAGTGCAAGGATGCCGAGATCATCGTCAACACCAGCCCGGCGGGCATGTTCCCCAACGTGGGGGAATGCCTGCTGGATATCAGCGCCCTGCCCAATCTGAAGGCGGTGCTGGATGTGGTGTACAACCCCTTCCGCACCGAACTGCTGCTGCGGGCCGAAGAACGGGGCATTCCCGCCTACTGCGGTTTTGAGATGCTGGTGGCCCAGGCGGCCTACGCCTCCGAGCTGTTCACCGGTACCACCATGGATAAGGACGCCTTCATCCGCACTACCAGCCGGGACCTGAAACGGGACCTGAGCAACGTGTCCCTCATCGGTATGCCCGGCTGCGGCAAGAGCACCGTGGGCGAGGGCCTGGCCAAAGTGCTGAACAAGACCTACGTCGATCTGGACGAATGGATCGAGCAGCACGCCGGCATGCCCATTCCGGACATTTTTGCCCGGGAAGGGGAAGCGGCCTTCCGCCGGTATGAAGCCGATGCCCTGGCCGAGGTGGCCAAGCGCGGCGGGCAGGTCATTGCCTGCGGCGGCGGCGTGGTCAAGACCCCCGGCAACACCCGTCTGTTGCGGCAGAACGGGCCGGTGCTGTGGGTGCGCCGTCCGGTGGAATTCCTGGCCATGGCGGGCCGTCCGCTGTCCACCGGCCGGGAAGCTCTGCGCAAAATGGAAGCCGAGCGGGAACCCGCCTACCGGGGGGCTGCCGATGCGGTGGTGGACAACACCTCCACCCTGCATAACGCGGTGAACGCCGCCCGCGCTGCTTTTGAAAAGACCTTCGATTATCTTCGCTGACATCGTGTCATTGCAACACAAACAACATAGAGAGAGGGAAAAGAACCATGATTATTTCTACCAAAAAGGGTACGCCCCAGGTCGAACTGGACCGCATCGTTGACAGCTTCGAAAAGCAGGGCCTTTCGGTCACCATGATTCGCGGCACCGATTACAACGTCTTCGGCCTGGTGGGCGATACCACCAAGATCGCCGAAAAGGACGTTCTGGCCAACCCCTGGGTGGAGAACGTCACCCGTGTGTCCGCTCCCTACAAGCGGGCCAATCGCCTGTTCCACCCCGAGGATACCGTCATTGATGTGAACGGCATCAAGATCGGCGGCAAGTCCCCCGTGGTGGTCATGGCCGGTCCCTGCAGCGTGGAAGGGGAGGACCACATCCTGAAGATGGCCAAGCTGGTCAAGGAGGGCGGCGCCAACTTCCTGCGCGGCGGTGCCTACAAGCCCCGTACCAGTCCGTACTCTTTCCAGGGCCTGGGCACCGAGGGCATTATGGACATGGTCAAGGCCCGGGAAGCCACCGGCCTGCCCATCGTCAGCGAACTGATGGACGAGACCCACATCGACGAGTTCGAGGAATATGTGGATATCGTGCAGATCGGTGCCCGCAATATGCAGAACTTCCAGCTGCTCAAGGCGGTGGGCAAGATGACCAAGCCCATCCTGCTCAAGCGCGGCTTTGCCAATACCATCGAAGAATGGATCATGTCCGCCGAGTACATCATGGCCGGCGGCAACGAGAAGGTCATCCTCTGCGAGCGCGGCATCCGTTCCTTTGAAAAGTACACCCGCAACACCCTGGACCTGTCCGCCGTGCCGGTCATCAAGGAAAAGACCCACCTGCCCGTCATCGTGGACCCCAGCCATGCCACCGGCGACTACAAGTATGTGGAGAGCATGGCCCTGGCGGCTGTGGCGGCCGGTGCCGACGGTCTGGAGATCGAAGTGCACGACAACCCGCAGTGCGCCTGGAGCGATGGCGCCCAGTGCCTGAAACCGGACAAATTCGCCGATACTGTGGCCAAGTGCCGCAAGGTGGCCGCTGCCATCGGCCGCGATATGTAACCTCTATTTCTCATTACAAAAGGTGGTGTCAGTTTGGACGCAATCCTGCATGCCAGCCGTCTTTCCGGTACGGCCAACGTGCCGCCCAGCAAAAGCGCGGCACACCGGGCTGTTCTGTGCGCGGCGCTGGCCGGCGGTACCAGCCGCATTGACAACATTGAATATTCGGACGATATCCGTGCCACTCTGGGTGCGGTGTGCCAGCTGGGCGCCCGCGTGGAGCAGGAGGAGCACGCCGTCGTCATCAAGGGCATCGGCTCGGACGGCTTTCCCACCGTCACCCGGCCTGTTTTCTGCAATGAGAGCGGCAGCACCCTGCGCTTTCTGATCCCGCTGTTCAGCCTCACCGCCCAGAAGATCCGCTTTACCGGTGCCGGGCGGCTGATGGACCGCCCCCAGGAAGTGTACCGCATGCTGTTCAACCGGCAGGGACTTCGGTTTGAACAGGATTCCGAGGGCATCACCGTTTTTGGACGGCTGCGCCCCGGCGGACTGACCCTGCCCGGGGATGTGTCCAGCCAGTTCATCAGCGGACTGCTGTTCGCGGCGCCGCTGCTGGAATCCGAAACCACCATCGATGTGCTGCCGCCCTTTGAGCGCCGCAGTTATGTGGACCTGACCATCGCTTCTTTGCAGCGGTTCGGCGTCAAGGTGACCCAGCGCGCCCGGAAAAACGGCGGGGTCATCTACCGCATCGCCGCGCCCCAGCGGTATCTGCCCTGCGATATGCGGGTGGAAGGGGATTACAGCCAGGCCGCTTTCCTGGCGGTGCTGGGAGTGCTCATGGGCGGCATCACGGTGACCGGTCTGGACACCGTCAGCCGTCAGGGGGACCGGGTCATTCTGGATATCCTCAAGCGGTTCGGCGGCAAGTACGCCAACACCGCCACGGGGCTGCGGTTCTCCCGCAGCCTGCTCAAAGGCGGGGACATCGACCTGGCCGACTGCCCGGACCTGGGCCCGGTGCTCATCGCCATGGGCTGTTTCTGCAACGGTACCACCACCATCCGCAACGCCGGACGCCTGCGCATCAAGGAATCCGACCGGATTGCCGCCATGCAGCAGGAACTGGCCAAGATGGGCGGCCGGGTGCAGGCCATCGGGGACACCGTCAACGTGCTGGGCGGGGTGCTGCATGCCCCCGAAAAGCCCCTGCTGGGCCACAACGACCACCGTATCGTCATGGCGCTGACAGTAGCGGCCCTGGCGGCCGGGATTCCGGCTACCATTCACGGTGCCGAGGCCGTGCGCAAGAGCTGGCCGGATTTCTTTGAGGTCGTACGCTCTCTGGGCGCCAGGATCGACCTTGTGGAAAGTGAGTGAGAAATTTCCATGGAACACAGCCATACCTATCTCATCGTCGGCCTGGGACTGCTGGGCGGCAAATACGCCCAGGTGCTCTCGGGCAAGGGATACCGGGTCACCGGTATCGACAAGGACCCCGCCGCTGTGGCCTGGGCCCTGGAAAAGGAATATATCTGCGCCGGTGCCGACCACGATTTTGAAGCGCTGGTCACCGGGGCGGACCGGGTCATTTTCGGCCTGTATCCCACCGCATTCCTGGACTGGGTGCAGGAATACGGCCATCTGCTGCGCCCCGGCACCCTGGTCACCGATGTGTCCGGCGTCAAGCGCGGCGTGGTGGGACCGGTGCAGGCCATGATGCCCGAAGGCGTGGAATTCATTGCCAGCCATCCCATGGCCGGGCGGGAGACCAGCGGCATCACCCATAGTGCCGAGGTGGATTTTGCCCCCGCCAACTTCATCATCACCCCCACCGATAAAAATACCCCTGAAGCCATCGCATGGTGTACCGAGCTGGCCAGGGTGCTGGGCTTTGCCCGCATCACCACCCTGACCCCCGCGGAACATGACCGCATGATCGGCTATGTGAGCCAGCTGTGCCATGCCATCGCCGTCTGCCTGATGTGCGCGTCCGACAACACCGAACTGGCCTGCTACACCGGCGACTCGTTCCGGGACCTGACACGGATCGCACGCATCAACGACAAGATGTGGGCAGAACTGTTTTTGTGGAACAAGGATAACCTGATCGGCGAGATCGATATGTTCTCGGCGGCGCTGGAACGGCTGCGTGACCGTCTGGCAGCCGGGGACAGGGAAGGGCTGGAAGAAATGTTCCGCCTTTCCACCCAACGCCGGGAAGCCTTCGACAAAAAATAACGCGAGGAGGAGACCGCTATGCCCCGCAAAGAAGGACAAAAACTGAAACTGTTGACCCTGCTGGAGATCCTCTCCCGGGAGACCGATGAGCAGCATCCCCTGAGTGTGCCCCATCTGGTGGAACTGCTGCGGGAGCGCGGTGTGGATGCCGAGCGCAAGAGCGTGTATGACGACATCCAGACCATCAACGCCATCCCTGGTGCCCCGTTTGAGATCGTGCAGCAGCGCGGCCGCGGCGGCGGGTATTATATGACCGATACCCCCTTTGAGTTCGCCGAACTCAAGCTGCTGGTGGATGCTGTGTATGCCAGCAAGTTCATCACCGCCCGCAAGAGCCGTACGCTGATCGAAAAGCTGGGCCGCTTTACCTCCCGCTACCGCCAGGCGGAACTGGACCGCGCGGTGCTGGTTTCCGGCCGGGTGAAGAGCCAGGACGAAAAAATCCTGTACAGTGTGGATGCTTTGCACACGGCCATCACCACCGGGGTGCAGGTGCAGTTCAAATACTGCGACTGGAACCTGCAAAAGCAGATGACACCCCGTCATAACGGGCAGCTGTATCGGGTCAGCCCCTGGGCACTGGTGTGGGAAAACGGCAACTATTATCTCATTGCCTATACCGAGGGCCATCTGCGCCACTACCGGGTGGACAAGATGCAGAAGGTGGAACCTCTGCCCGATGTCCCCCGGGAAGGCGCCGATGAATATGCGGCCTTTGATGTGAACGCCTACACCCAGCAGATGTTCGGCATGTTCAACGGCCCGCTGAAAAAGGTGACCCTGCGGTGCGAAAACCGGTTCGCCGGGGCTATGATCGACCGGTTCGGCACCGGTCCTACCCTGGTGCCCTGTGCAGGCGGCGAGCATTTCACCATCACGGTGGATGTGCAGATCAGCCCGCAGTTCTTCGGCTGGGTGGCCGGGTTCGGCACCGGCGTGGAGATCCTGACCCCGGCCGAAGTGCGCGCCGAGATGCGCAAGACCCTGGACACCCTGCAAACGATCTACCGCTGAGGCGGGAAGGGAGAGCCTGAATCTTGAAACAAACCCTGAAAAGAGTCCTTCCCTGGGTGCTGGTCGTGGCAGTTCTGGCAGGGCTGGCGGCGATCCATGGTCTGGATGCCAACTTTGACGCCAGCTATGAGATCATGAACGGCGATTTCCAGAACTACAACCCGGTGCGGCACCTGCTGGCCGGACAGGCCCCCTACAAGGATTTCGCGGTGTATCTGGGGGCCGGGGAACTGTACAGTGTGGGCAGTCTGCTGCTGATTCTGGGCAACAGCTTCGGCCGCAGTGTGTTTGCCACCAACTTCTGCACCTGGTTTTACTTTGAACTGCTGATTCTGGCCGCCAGTCTGGTGGTGCTGGGCCGGGGTAAGCGGGCTTTGTTTGCCTGCCCGGCTCTGAGCGCCTACTTCCTGCTGGTGGCCCACGATGTGGCGGTACCATTCCAGGTGCAGCTGCGTCCGCTCATCGAATACGCGGCCCGCAACGGCAACAGCGCCCGCATGATGCGCGGCGCCGCCCTGACTCTTACCATTCTGGTGATTCTGCTGGGGCTGCAGCTCTGGGCGTACCGGGAGCGCATCTCCCGGCGGGGCAGGGCCGTCGCCCCTTGGGTGCTCGTGCCGGCGGTGGCCGGTTTCCTGGTGCCCTGGAGCAATGACATGGGCGCTGCCATGTATATTTCCGTGGCCTTGGGGTACGGGCTGTTTCTGCTGCGGCAGTACGGGACCGCCTGGAAAAAGGTCCTGGTCCGGGTGGGACAGTACATTCTCATCAGCTGTGTGGGGCTGGGCGTGTCGGTGCTGCTCATCAGCTGGGGGCACCCTGTCGCCTGGCTGCAGCAGACCCGGGGCGTCAGCTCCTTTCAGGGGTGGTACTACGGCACCTCCGCGGACGGCAAACTGTGCTACCTGACCGACTACATTCCGCAGAAAGCCGGTGCGGTCTGCCTGATTCTGGCCGTTCTGTTTGCGGTGGGCATCTTCCGCTGCCGCAGCGCCCGTTCGGCAGTGCTGGCGGCGGCCGGGTTCGCTCTGTGCCTGGGCATGCCTTTGTGGAATCTTCTGTACTGTATCCTGTCCGGCTCCCGGGAGGGCGGCCCCACCGGCGGCGCGCAGGCGCTGCTGGCCATTTTGCTGCCGCTGTTTGTGCTGCGGGCCCTGTTCTGGGCGGCGGCACGTCTGCCGGCCGGGTCCCGGAAGCCTGTCCGGGTCCTGACCCGGGCCGGAGGCATCGTCTGTGCTGTGTTCGCCTGTGCGGTGCTGGCTGTGGGCATGAACGACCAGGTGCAGAGCCGCCTGGGCGGACACGGGGATCTGACCTATGTGCCTGAACTGGGCGGCTGGTTCGGGGACCAAGCGGACAAGCTGGCCACTGAAAAGGCCATGAATGAGGGAAAGACCCTCTTCGGTACCTATTCCAGCGCGCTGGAAGCCATGACCGGCCAGCTGCAGCCCACCGGCGTGGACTACATCATCCACGCCATGGGGGACCGGCAGCGTCTGGCGTACCTGACGACCTTCCAGACCGGTACCTTTGACCGTGTAGTTACGCCCAGCGCCAAGGTGGCCCTGTCCGAACGCTGGAGCCGCAACGCCAACTGGTGGTTCTACCGGGAACTGTACCGCTGGTGGAGCCCGGTGGCCAACACCTACAACAGCGGCGGCATGCACCTGTTCTGGGAAAAGACAGGGGTCTGCAACGACCTGGCTCAGCCCTGTACGGTGGATGTGGCCCAGGATGGCAAGACCGTGACCATCACCGTCACGGCAGAAGACCCCACCTTCTGCGGCGTGGCGGATGTGGCGCTGGACTATACCTTCGGTGTGGACAGCGGATATGCCCTGCGGGGCGGTCTGCACAGTTTCCTGTTCTATACCGCCGTTACCGAAAACGAATTGTGCACGGCGGCGGACCGGGACCCGGACCAGGGCAACTTCTTCCTGCCCACCGACCGCAGCGTCTACAATGTGCCTGTGACCATCTCCAACGGGGTGGGGGTCATCACCCTGGAAGCGCTGCCGCAGGATGCGGCCAATGTCACGGTGAACAGTGCCATGGTGGAAGCCACCTACTTTGACTGGGAATACTTCTTTGAATGACCTGCCCAGCCCTGCCCCGCGGGCTGCCTTGCAACCTGGGCGGGAGTGTGGTATTCTATAGTAATGCCATTTATCACGTATTTTCGAATTTGCCGCGAAAGGAGCCGCCGGTATGCTTGAAAAAAACAAACGCATCCGCGCCTGTTTCAGCAGCCTGCTGGACATGGTGCTGCTGTTTGCGGCGTATCTTTTGGCCAATCATCTGCGGTTCAATTATCTGCGCTACTTTCAGCCCGGCGGTGCCGGCCCTGCCCTGGACATTGCCCAGGAGACCGTTTTTGCCGGTGCGGTGTATGCGGTGGCGGCCGTAGCGGTGTTCTGGCTGTGCGGGTTGTATGATGCTTCCCGCCTGCGGGGCTTCTGGCGCCGCTGCCGTCTGATCCTTCTGGTCAACGCGGTCTGCATCCTGGGGTTTGAAGCCCTTTTGTATCAGTTCCGTGTGGTCAACTTTTCCCGTCTGGTCGTCATTCTGTTCTATGTGTTCGGTACCGGCTTCCTGGTCATCAAGCGCCTGGTCCGCCGTTACTACGACCGCTGGCGCCATCGCCAGGGACTGGACTTCCACCACGTTCTGCTGGTGGGCGGCGGCAAGGCGGCAGCCCAGTATCTGCTGTCCCTGGAACAGAATCCTTATTATGGCTACTGCGTGGACGGCTATCTGTCCGATACGCCCAATCCGGACCTGAAAGCGGACTACAAAGGCCCGTATGCCAAGTTGGATGAGGTCCTCAGCGACCCGGGCATTGAGGAAGTGGTCATCGCGCTGGACGCGGAGGAAATGCAGATGATTCCTCATGCGCTGGCCGCCTGCGACAAGCAGGGCCTGCGCATCACCATGCTGCCTTTTTACAATGACTATCTGCCGGCCCGGCCCACCATCGACGTGCTGGGCAGCTGTAAGCTGATCAACGTGCGTCAGACGCCCTTCGACAACATTCTCAACGCCTTTGCCAAGCGGTTCTTTGATGTGGTGGGCAGTCTGTTCCTGATTATCCTGACCAGCCCCGTTATGCTGGCGGTGGCCATCGGCGTCAAATTGTCCAGCCCCGGCCCTGTCATCTTCTGCCAGAAGCGGGTTGGCCTGAACAAAAAAGAATTCATGATGTACAAGTTCCGGTCCATGCGTGTGAACACGGATGAAAAGACCGGATGGAGCACCAACTCCGACCCGCGCAAGACCCGGTTCGGCAGCTTTATCCGCAAGTTCAGCCTGGACGAGCTGCCCCAGTTCTTCAACGTGCTGAAAGGGGATATGAGCCTGGTGGGCCCCCGGCCGGAAGTGCCTTTCCATGTGGAGCACTTCAAGGAGGAGATCCCCCGCTACCTGGTCCGCCAGCAGGTGCGCCCCGGCGTGACCGGCTGGGCCCAGGTCAACGGTCTGCGCGGAGATACCGACATTGCCGAGCGCATCCGGTACGATATCTGGTATATCGAAAACTGGACCCTGGCTTTGGATATCAAGATCATTTTCCGTACCGCTTTCGGCGGCAAGATGATCAACGACGAAAAACTTGTCTGAACTGCCCGGTTCGTCAAACCCATAAGGAGGCAGCTAATGCAAAACAACAAGCTCAAGGTCGCCATTGTGCACGACTGGCTGGTGTCGTATGCGGGCGCCGACCGCGTGGTGGACTGTATGCACCATGTGTTCCCGGACGCCCCCATCTATACCCTTGTGTACGACAAAAAGAAGATGCCTTCCTGGTTCCGGAACTATGACATCCGTACCACCTGGGTGCAGAAGATCCCTTTCGCCACCAAGCTGTACAAAAAGCTGCTGCCGCTGATGCCCGGTGCCTTTGAGGCGCTGGATCTTTCGGAATACGACCTGGTGCTGTCCTCCTCCTCGTCCTGCAGCAAGGGGGTCATCACCCGGCCGGATGCGGTGCATATCTGCTACTGCCATACGCCTATCCGGTATGTGTGGGATTTTTACTATACCTATCGGGATAACGCCAATCCCCTGGTGCGGGCTGTGATGCCCAGCCAGATGCACAAGCTGCGTCAGTGGGACAAGTGTGCCGCCGACCGGGTAGATTATTTTATCGCCAATTCCTGCTACATTGCCCAGCGCATCAAGAAATATTACCGCCGCGACAGCGACGTGATCTATCCCTGTGTGCACATCAACCAGAGTCCTTTTGTGGAAAAAGAGGACTTTTACCTGGTGGTGGGCCGCTTTACCTGGTACAAGCGCATGGACCTGGCTGTGGCAGCCTGCACCAGACTGGGCCGTCGGCTGGTGGTCATCGGGACCGGAGACGAAGAAAAGCGCCTGCGTTCCATGGCCGGACCCACGGTGGAATTCAAGGGCGGCGGCCTTTCGGATGAGGAAGTCCGCAGCTACTATCTGCGCGCCAAGGCATTTCTGTTCCCCGGGGAAGAGGATTTCGGCATCACCCCGGTGGAAGCCCAGAGTGCCGGTACCCCGGTGCTGGCCTACGGCCGCGGCGGCGCCTGTGAAACGGTGGTGGACGGCCGTACCGGTCTGCTGTTCCACGCACAGACGGTGGACAGCCTGGCCGAATGCATTGAAAAATTCGAGGCCGAAGGGGTGGCCTGTACCAAAGAAGAGATCCGCGCTCACAGCCTCCGTTTCAGTGAGGAGCGCTTTGAAGCGCAGCTGCGGGAGTACTGCGCCCGCCGCGTAGAAGATTGGCGCCGTGAACTGCACGACTGCGCCCATCTGCCGAAGGAGGAAACATTTTGAGACCCATCGTGATCAACGGCACAGTGTTGTGTGACCCTATCACGGGCATTCCGCGCTATGTCTATGAGGTCGTGACACGCCTGGATGAGCTGCTCACCGGAACGGGACTGGATGTGCGGCTGTGCTACCGGGATAACGGCCGCCCGTTGCATCTGCCGCCGCTGAAAAATATTCAGATCGTGCCCCTCAAGGCAGTGAAATACAGCTACAATCTGTTTGTACTGCCTCATTATGTGCGCAAACACGATGCTTTTTACCTGGGCCTGGCCAGTGATATGCTCATGGGCCGTCCCAGCGCTGTGGTCCTGCACGACATCCGCCCTCTGGTCATGAATACCGACCGGGCTTTTTTCCGGTTCAAGTTCTGGGTGCATTGCCTGAGCATCCGGGCTTTTGCCCAGCGGGTGTATACCGTCAGCGACAACCAGCGTCAGCTCATTGCCAAAACCCTGCATATCCCCACCGCCCGCATTGGCCTGACCTACAACGGCTGGGAGCATCTGCAGCCGGTGGAACCGGACGAATCGGTGTTCGATAAGCTGCCCGGTGTGCGTAAGGGCGAGTACTTTTATGCTCTGGGCAGCCTGGCCGGACACAAGAATTACAAGTGGATCCGGGAAGTGGCGGCCCGCAACCCGGACAAGACCTTTGTGGTGGCCGGCGGCAAGGACCTGGCAGCATTCGGGGACGATGAAAACGCAGTCAGTGCCGGGAACCTGCATTATCCCGGATATGTCTCGGACGGGGAAAACAAAGCCCTGATGCAGAACTGCCGGGCTTTCCTGCATCCGGCGGTGTTTGAAGGGTTCGGTATTCCGCCGCTGGAAGCCCTCAGCCTGGGTGCCCAGGTGGCGGTTTCCAATGCCTCCTGCCTGCCGGAACTGTACGGCGACACCGTGCGGTATTTTGATCCGTACGATTATGATGTGGACCTGGACGAGCTGATGGCCCGCCCGGTGGAACCGCCGCAGAAGATTCTGCAAAAGTACAGCTGGCCGGTGACGGCTGCTTTCTGGCTGGATGAGATCCGCCGTTTCGCCGCCCAGTGAGAAAGGGGACAAAGGGTATGGATAAGATCGCGGTGCTGATCCCCTGTTATAACGAGGAAAAGACCGTTGCCAAGGTGGTGGCTGACTACCGTGCCGTGCTGCCGGGGGCGACGATCTATGTCTATGACAACAACTCCACCGACCGCACTGCCGAGCTGGCCGCAGCGGCCGGTGCAGTGGTACGCCATGAATACCAGCAGGGCAAGGGCAACGTGCTGCGCCGGATGTTCCGGGAAATCGACGCCGAATGTTACCTGCTGGTGGACGGCGACGACACCTATCCGGCCACTGCGGCCCCTGATATGGTGCACCCTGTGCTGGAGCGTGGCGCTGATATGGTGGTGGGAGACCGACTCTCCAGTACCTATTTTACAGAGAACAAGCGTCCTTTCCATAATTTCGGCAACAGTCTGGTGCGGTTTTCCATCAACCGCCTGTTCGGCAGCCAGATTCAGGACATCATGACCGGCTACCGGGCTTTCAGCTTCCGGTTCGTCAAGACCTATCCGGTTTTGTCCCGGGGGTTTGAGATCGAAACCGAAATGTCCATCCATGCGGTGGAACGCCGGATGCAGATCGAGAATGTGGTCATCGAATACCGGGACCGCCCGCAGGGGAGCGTTTCCAAGCTGAACACATACAGCGACGGCGCCAAGGTGCTGCGGACCATCGCCAGATTGTATAAAAATTATCGCCCGTTCGCGTTCTTTACCACGCTGGCGGTGCTTCTTGCTCTGGTCAGTGCCGGGTTTATGGTACCGGTGGTGGCGGAATATCTGCGCACCGGTCTGGTGCCCCGCTTCCCGACCCTCATCGTTTGCACCTGCGGCATGGTCGCGGCACTTTTGTTGTTCATTTCGGGTGTGATCCTGTCCAGTCTGCTGGCGCAGGACGCCCGTGATTTTGAGTTCAAGCTGCAGCAGGCTGAGCGCTGGAAGCGTGAGGCCGCCGCACTGAATGGTTCCAATCAGGAGGAGGTACTATAATGTCCAAACAATATGATTATCTGATCGTCGGTGCCGGTCTGTTCGGTGCGGTGTTTGCCCATGAGGCCACCAAGGCCGGCCGCACCTGCCTTGTGATCGATAAGCGCGACCACATTGCCGGCAACATCTACACCGAAAATATCGAGGGCATCAACGTCCACAAATATGGCGCCCATATCTTCCATACCAACAATAAAAAGGTGTGGGATTATGTGAACAATTTTGCGGTGTTCAACCGGTACACCAACTCTCCGGTGGCCAACTACAAGGGCGAGCTGTACAACATGCCCTTCAATATGAACACCTTCAACAAGATGTGGGGCGTGGTCACTCCGGCCGAGGCTGCCACCAAGATCGCGGAGCAGCGGGCCGCTCATTTTACCGCGGAACCCAAGAACCTGGAAGAGCAGGCCATCAACCTGGTGGGCACCGACATCTACGAAAAGCTCATCAAGGGATACACCGAAAAGCAGTGGGGCCGTCCCTGCGACCAGCTGCCTGCCTTCATCATCAAGCGCCTGCCGGTGCGCCTGACCTTTGACAACAACTATTTCAACGCTCTGTATCAGGGCATTCCCAACGGTGGCTACACCGCCATGGTGGAAAAGATGCTCCATGGCATCGAGGTCCGCCTGGGCGTCAATTACCTGAAGGACAAGGCCGAGCTGGATGCGCTGGCCGGCCGTGTCATCTACACCGGCCCCATCGATGCTTACTTTGACTATGCGCTGGGCGCCCTGCAGTACCGCAGCGTCCGTTTTGAGACCGAGGTCCTCAACTGCCCCAACTATCAGGGCAACGCTGTCATCAACTACACCGACGCCGAGACCCCCTACACCCGCATCATCGAGCACAAGCACTTCGAGTTCGGCTCCACCGAGCCCGGCACCAAGACGGTCATCAGCCGTGAGTATTCTGCCGAATGGAAACCCGGCGATGAGCCGTACTACCCGGTCAACGACGAACAGAACAACGCACTGTATGACCGGTACAAGGCCATGGCCGATGCCGAGCCTCATGTGGTGTTCGGCGGCCGTCTGGGTGAATATCGTTACTACGATATGGACAAGGTTATCGAGAGCGCTCTGGACTGCGTCCATGTGCAGCTGGACAAGATCAACCAGTACGGCAAGTAATCGGTTCCTGAAATTTTCACAAATCAGGCGGCAGCCCCGTCAACATGGGGCTGCCGCCTGATTTTCCAAACAGGGCATCGCGATAAATATTTGATTTTTGTGCTGTGTTACGGTACAATAAAACATGTATGAGTATGCGCGGGGGTGCCCGCGTGGGAAAGAATGTAACAGGAAAAAGGAATTGAACTATGCAAACAAAACTGAGCGTGTCGGTTCTTTCAGCCGACCTGGCCAATCTGGCCGCCCAGAGCCGTGCCGCTTTGGATGCGGGTGCGGACATGCTGCACATCGACGTGATGGACGGCCATTTTGTACCCAACATCAGCTACGGTGCGCCGGTGCTCAAATGCCTGCACAACGCCCTGCCCAATGCCTACTATGACGTTCACCTGATGATCGATGATCCGGCCTTCTTTGCCAAGGATTTCGCCGCAGCGGGGGCGGATCTCATCACGGTCCATCTGGAAGCCGAGGGCGTGAGCCGGGACCCGCTGGGGGTGCTGCGCACCATCCGCTCACTGGGCTGTAAGACCGGCCTGAGCATCCGTCCCGGCACCCTGGTGGAAAAGCTGTTCCCCTACCTGGACGAGGTGGACCTGGTTCTCATCATGAGTGTGGAGCCCGGGTTCGGCGGGCAGGCTTTCCTGCCCGGCACGCCCGAACGCCTGGCCGCCGTGCGCGCTGAACTGAACCGCCGCGGCCTTTCGACCATGCTGCAGGTGGACGGCGGGGTCAATACCCAGACCGCGCCCCTGTGCACCCAGGCCGGTGCCGATGTGCTGGTCGTGGGCAGTGCCCTGTATAAAGCCCCCGATATGTCCGCCATGGCGGCGGGCATCCACGCCCTGTAAGCAATCGCCGCCCGCAGGCCGGGCAGCAAAGGAGAGCTTATGCCAAACCGAAACAAGATTGAGCGAAGCGCCAATTATGATTATTATGCAGACGTACTGTGGTGCTGCGTCCCGCTCATGGCCATGGCCTGGTTTTTCTACGGTCCGCGGCCGATTCTGCTCATGCTGGTGGGTCTGTTCACCGCGTATGTCTGCGACTGCCTGGTTACCCCGCTGCATGGCGCGGGCTACCGGCCGCACGAACCTTCCAGTGAATGCTTTGCCGCACTGATCGTGCTCATGATGCCGGCATCGGTATCCTATTTCATGGTCGTTGCTGCGGTTATCGTGGCAGTGCTGATCAAGGAGACCTTCGGCGGTGAAGGACACTATCCCTTCCACCCGGCCGCGGTGGGCGTGGCGGTAGCGGCCCTTTCCTGGCCCGACCAGATGACCCGCTATCCGGCCCCCGGCACGGTGCTGCCCCTGTGGGGCGCTGCATCCGACGGTCTCACGGCCGGTATGAATACCACGCTGTCCAGCGGCGGTCTGCCTTCGGCCACCACCATGAACCTGCTCACCGGCAATGTCAGCGGCCCTCTGGGCACCGGTGCGTTCCTGGTCATTGTGGCCTGCGGGCTGTTCCTGCTCTGCCGTGGCCATCTGCAGCTGTCCACCCTGATCCCGTATCTCATCGTCTGCGTGGCGGTGCCCTGGCTGCTGCCCAATCTGAACGATCTGCCGGCCTTCAGCTTCCCCTGGGAGTTCATCCGCCAGCGTGTTTATCTGGAAAAGTATATCCTGCTCACCGGCGGTATGGCCTTCGGCGGTGTGTTCCTGATCTGTGAACCGGTTACCCAGCCCAACCGTTTTACCAGCCGGTTGATTTACGGACTGCTTCTGGGTGTGGCGACCACGGTATTCCGCTACAATACCGTCTATGAGACCGGTGTTTGCTTTGCGCTGCTGATCGTCGGTGCTGTGCCCGAGTGGCTGGACCGTGTTTCCCGCCGTGCCGAGCGCATGAAGTTCATGAAGAAGGAGGCGAAACGGCTTGCAAAACGAGCAAACCCGGAAATCCTCTAAGCCGGCAGGACGCCCCGCGCGCAAGAAAAACCAGCCGGAACATTCCCAGACCGTTATTATTCCCCAGCTCTCTCCCGAGGTGCTGGAACGTGCCCGCCGCGCCGCTGCCGAGGGAAAGACCCCGCAGCAGATTGACGAGGAGGCCGCTGCGGCAGCGGCTGCCCAGCAGGCAGCCCAGTCCACGGCCGAACAGCAGGCCGTGCAGCCGAAACCCCAGCCAAAACCCCAGGCAAAGGCCCGCAAGACCCGCGCCGAGGCGGAGGCCGAACTGGCCCAGAGCATCCATGACGACCATCTGTGGCTGAACAACCCGGTTATGGTCCGCGGCCTGGGCCTGGCGCCCATCGTGGCCATGGCCAGTGACGGCGACCGCGCTCTGATGCTGTGTATGCTGTCCATTCTGCTGCTTACCACTACCCGTGTGCTGGCCGTGGCCATCTGCCATCTGACCGGCAACCGCTTCCGCCCGGTGGTGTATGCCTACTCGGCTGCCATCATGTATATCCCGGTATATATCATCATGTATGCGATCTTCGGCACCGACCTTTCCATTATGGGGATCTATCTGCCCATGATGGTGGTGGAGCCTGTCATCGTCAAACGCATGGAAGCCACCGAACTGGAAACCATCGGCGAAGCTTTCCGCAAAGGCATCAACAACACCATCGGTCTGTGCATTGCCATTCTGCTGGTGGGCGGCCTGCGCGAACTGCTGGCCTACGGCTCGGTGTACGGCAAGACTCTGCTGTCGGTGGGACTGCTGCCTCTGGCTGCCCAGCCGGCGGGCGGTTTCCTGCTGCTGGGTCTGCTGGCGGCCG
This sequence comes from Oscillospiraceae bacterium, assembly GCA_019413245.1. Taxonomy (GTDB): domain Bacteria; phylum Bacillota; class Clostridia; order Oscillospirales; family Ruminococcaceae; genus Gemmiger. Next base: position 13,970 of record DXNX01000001.1, on the reverse strand, counting down.
GGTGGACGGCCATCGGCGGTGCCTATGTGCATTATAAACAGGAGGAGGTGCGTCACCTGTATGCTGACCGTAAGCACTGAACTCACGGTTCTCCAGGGCGTGGCGCAGTTCATCTCCTACGCCATTCTGGCCGTATTCGCGGAGAACGTTGTGTTCTCCCGCGCTATGGGCGTGTCCCGCCTGATCAAACTGGTGGGCGACCCCGATGTGCGCACCTGGCAGTACTGTACGCCGGTCATTCTGGTGCAGCTGTTCAGCGCACCGCTGGGCTGGGCCTGCATGGTCTATGTCTCGCCGGTTCTGCGCCTGTACCTGCCGGACTGGCTGCCCATTGCCTCTCTGCGCCCGATCCTGTACCTGACCTGCGCTGTCATTGCCATGGCGGTGGTGTGGGTGCTGCTGGGCATTCTGCCCGCTGCCCATCGCACGGCCTGCCGGGAGCAGCTGCCTCTGGCCACCTGCACCTGCAGTGTGCTGGGTACGCTGCTGCTGTGCGCCAACCAGAACTATGACCTGCTGCAGTGCACTGCTTTCGGTCTGGGCAGCGGACTGGGCTACCTGTTTGCGGTGCTCGTTGTGGACGAGGGCCGCCGCCGTCTGGGCAGTAAGGATGTGCCCGCCATTTTCCGCGGCCTGCCCAGCTACCTGATCTATATCGGCATCCTGTCTCTGGCCATTTACGGGCTGGTAGGCCACGGTGTGGCCCGCTGACCCGGTATAACAGTCCATCTTCCGATCGGAGTTGATACCAATGTCCAACTGCTTTCTGCCGGCTGATATTCTGCTGCCCGATGCCTCGGTCCCGCTGGACCCGTGGGCCTGCATTGCGGTCGATCAGTTCACCTCTCAGCCCGATTACTGGCAGCGCGCGGAACAGTGTGCCGCCGGGAAACCCAGCACCCTGCATATCGTTCTGCCCGAAGCCTACCTGGGCACGCCCGGGGAGGGGGAGAGGCTGAAGCAGATTCGCACCACTATGACAGAATACCGTCGCCATGTGCTGACCCGCACGATCCACGGCTATGTGTATGTGGAGCGGACCCAGCTGGACGGCAGTATCCGCCAGGGGCTGGTGGGCATGGTGGATCTGGAAGCGTACAGTTATGCGACTGGCGCCAAAACCGACATCCGCCCCAGCGAGAACACGGTGGTGGAACGCATTCCGCCGCGCCTGGCCATCCGCCGGGGGGCCGAGCTGGAAACACCCCATGTGATGATGCTGGCTGATGACGAAAACTGCACCCTCATCGAGCCCATCGGCCGCCGCAAGGCCGAACTGCCTTGCCTGTATGACGGGGACCTGATGCTGGGCGGCGGTCATCTGGCTGGCTGGGCCGTGGAAGACCCGGCGCTCATTGCTCAGATCGACAAGGCTCTGGAAGCGCTGGGTGATGCCGAGGCCTTTGCCGCCCGCTGGCCTGCCGCAGCCGGACAGCCGCCCATGGTGCTGGCGGTGGGGGACGGCAACCACTCCCTGGCCACCGCCAAGGCGTACTGGGAGGAACTGAAAGGAAAACTTACGCCGGAAGAACAGGCCACACACCCGGCCCGGTACTGCCTGGCTGAAGTCTGCAACGTTCATTCCCCGGCCATCGAGATCGAACCCATCCACCGGGTGGTTTTCGGTATGAACGTCCAGGAGCTGTGCCAGGCTTTCGATGCCTGGAACGAACAGCATAAGGTCTCGAACCGGATGCCGGTGCAGACCTTTACCATCTTCGGACCGTCCATGGCCCGGAGATATACCCTCGACGATGCGCCCCAGCCTCTGGCTGTGGGCACGGTGGAGGCTTTCCTCACCGATCTGTGCGCTGACCATCCGTCCTGCCGCGTGGATTATATCCACGGCCAGGTGGCAGCCTGCAGCCTGGCGGGGGAGAACGCCGCCGCCATTCTGCTGCCTCCCTTTGAAAAGGCAGATCTGTTCCGCGGTGTGGTACTGGGCGGCGTATTGCCGCGCAAGACCTTCAGCATGGGCCATGCCGAGGAAAAACGCTATTACAACGAATGCCGAGCCCTGGTATAAGGGGCGCCCGACTTCTGACACCGTACCGCAGGAAGAAGAGGAATACGAATGCCGAACACGAAACCCGCCCAACCCCAGCAGAATCAGAATAAGGAGAAAGCCTCCGGCGAGCAGGAACAGCACCGCCGCCGTCGCCGCCGTTCCCGCGGCGGCCAGGGAGGCGGTTCTCAGCAGGGGCAGGCCGCGGCCAAGGCGGCGCAGCAGCCGCAGCAGGGCAAGAATGCCCAGCCGGCCGCCAAAAACGCACAGTCTGCCGAAAAAAACGGACAGCCCCGCAAGGGCCGTAATCCCCAGAATAACGGCCAGGGCAGCAACCAGAACAGCGGCGGACGCCGTCAGGCCCAGCCGCAGCAGTCTGCTCAGCCCAAAAATCAGCGCCGTCCTCAGGAACAGCGCCCTACCCGCCAGGCGGAATCCCAGCCCGGCCGCCGTGCCGGGGCCTCCCGCACCCGGCACGAACCCCAAACCGAGGACGTGGGCCTGCTGCTGATCACCCGCCGTCCGCCCAAGCAGAAGTTTGCCAATTTTGAAGAGTACATTGCCGCCCACGGCGGTGTGACCGTGCCGGTGGAGGGCGACCCTGAACCCGAGACCCCGGCCGATGCCGAATGAACGCCGCACAGGCGTCCGGGTTGCGCTGCCCGGTGTGCGGCGGCCCCCTGGGCTTGTGGGGCAGAACGCTGCGCTGTGTCAAAAACCACAGCTTTGACATTGCCAAGGAAGGGTATGTGAATCTGCTGCCCATCCAGAAGCGTCACGCTGCCGATCCCGGCGACGGGAAAGCCATGGTGGCGGCCCGCCGTGCTTTTTTGCAGAGTGGTGCCTATGACCCGTTCCGCCGTGCACTGGGGGAGCTGTGTGTGCAGGCCGGCTTTCAGGCCCCGCATATCGTGGATGCAGGCTGCGGTGAAGGCAGCTATGACCGCATGGTATTGGATATGCTTACAGCCGCCGGACAGGAAGCCCAGCTTATCGGGTTCGACCTGTCCAAACCGGCGGTGCGTCTGGCGGCCAAACTTGTGCCCCAGGCAGCCTTTGCGGTGGGGGGAAGTTTTTGTGCCCCGGTGGAGGATGGATGGGCGGACATCCTGCTCAACGTCTTTTCCCCCTTTGCGGCGGCGGAATTTTCCCGCATGCTGCGCCCCGGCGGACTGCTGATCTACGCGGTGCCTACTTCGCGGCATCTGTTCGGACTCAAGGAAGTCCTGTACGAGAATCCTTACGAAAATCCGGACATTCGCACCGAGTATCCCGGCTTTGTCCCGGCAGGGGAGCGCATCGTCACCGACACCGTCACCCTGGACAATGCCATGGCCCAGGCGCTCTTTACCATGACGCCCTACTATTACAACACGCCCACCGAGGGCGCGGCCCGTCTGGCGGCCTGCACCGAACTGACAACCGAGATCGGTTTCCGTTTCCTGCTGTACCGCCGGGCTGAATCCTGAATCTGTTGCCCCCGTTTCCGGGGGCTTTTTTATTGGCCGCAAAAGGACCTGGATACGCCATTTACAAAGCCATACTTTTGGGCTACAATGGCAGCAGGAACCCGCTCTGCGGACCGAAAGGATGTGTTACCATGCAGACCGAAGAAAAGCGTCAGCAGATTCCCAACAGCATTGGCCGGGCAGCCTTTGTGGCCCTGTCCGTTCTGCTGCAGGTGGGGTGGATTCTGGGCTTTGCCCTGTATCTGACCCGGTATTATGCCGTTATTCAGCTGGCATCCAGCTTGCTGGCTCTGCTGGTTGTATTTACCGTGTATGGCCGCAATATGAACTCGGCGTTCCGCCTGAGCTGGATCATTCTGATCCTGCTGTTCCCGGTTCTGGGCACCTGCCTGTACCTGCTGTTCGGCCAGTCGGTGGCTGTATGGCCGCTTCGCCGCCGTCTGCGGGGCGCCGACCGGGCTCTGGACCCGGCCCGGCAGCTGGAAGTGGAATCGGGCCGGCCGGTCACGGATGCTTTGCAGGCGGCCGCACCTGACCTGGCCGGACAGGTGAAATACCTGCAGAATACCGCCAGATATCCCGTCTACCACAACACGGAAGTGCGCTTCTACGGCGATACCAACGAGGCGCTGGAAGCCCAGCAGGAAGCCCTGCGCAGCGCACAGCACTTCATTTTCATGGAATACCATGCCATCGAGGATTCCACCGCCTGGCACAGCCTGGAAGACATTCTGGTGGAGCGGGCCGCCGCAGGGGTGGATGTGCGGGTGTTCTACGACGATGTGGGCAGCATGGGCTTTATCAGCCCGCCCTTTGCCCAGCGCCTGCGTGCCCATGGGATTCAGTGCCGGGTCTTCAACCCGCTGGTCCCGGCCATGAACATCATCATGAACAACCGCGACCACCGCAAGATCACGGTGGTGGACGGCAAGATCGGTTTCACCGGCGGGTACAACCTGGCGGACGAATACTTCAACCTGACCCATCCCTATGGGACCTGGAAGGATACCGGCCTGCGTCTGGAAGGGGATGCGGTCCGGGGCCTGACCCTGATTTTCCTGCAGATGTGGGGCGCAACCCAGAAAGAACCCATCGACCCGGCGCCTTTCCTGCCGCCGGTACAGACCATCTGCCGTTCGGATGCCGTAGTGGTGCCCTATGCCGACAACCCGCTGGATGAAGAGCCCGTGGGGGAGAACGTGTATATCAACCTCATCACCCACGCCGACCGGTATGTGTGGCTGACCACCCCGTACCTCATCATCAGCGATGAGATGCAGCGGGCGCTGACCCTGGCGGCCCGCCGCGGGGTGGATGTGCGCATCGTGACCCCGGGCATTCCGGATAAAAAGATGGTATACCGGGTTACCCGTAGCCATTACGCCCGTCTGGCGGCCCACGGGGTGCGCATTTTTGAGTATACCCCCGGCTTTATCCACGCCAAACAGGCGGTGGCCGATGACAAGGCTGCGGTGGTGGGCACTATCAATCTGGATTACCGCAGCCTCTACCTGCATTTTGAGAATGCCTGCTGGTTCTCGGGCTGCGGGGCGGTGAAGGACGTACAGAAGGACTTTGTGGAGCTGTACGCCCAGAGCCGGGAAGTCACCGACCAGTACAAGGTGCGGTCGGTGGCGGTGCGCGGTGTGGACTGTCTGCTGCGGCTGTTCAGCCCTTTGATGTGACGACAAATAAAACGGCGGAGTGCCTTGCGCGGGCACTCCGCCGTTTTTTCTGCGGAAAAATCAGAAGTCGTTGTCTTCCGGCTGTTCGTCGTCCTGGTCGGACATCTCGAACCATTCCCGGTTCTCGGTGGTTTCGGTGTCTTCGGTATCCTCGGTTTGGTTCCGGGCCGACTGTTCCTTCTTCATCACATCCGGTTCAGAGGGCATCATGCCGGGCAGCATATCGCCGCCTTCCATGATGTCGGTCCAGAAATCATCCTGTTCGCTCTCGGCGCCGCGGGGGCCATAAGGTGCATGATACATAAACGTTTGCCTCCTTTTTGCATAAGGCCGGGCCTGTTTGCCCAAGCTATGACTACATTTTGCAGCAAAGAGGTGTCCTTTATGCATAAACGCCGCGGACTTTTTTTCCAGAGCCTGGTCCTGACCCTGCTTCTGGTCATTCCCATGATGGGCACGGTGGTCTTTCTGGTGTCTCAGCGCACCGAGCAGCAGCTGCTTCAGCAGGCGGCCGCCGAACAATCCCAGCTGGCCGAACCGGCGGGAGCCAGGCAGACCCATCGCCTGCTGCTGGCCGTGCAGGCCGACAAGCCGGCTTTTCTGCTGCTGCGCCTGGATGGCCCCGAACAGGCCGCACTGTTCTGTGCCCTGCCGGGAGAACTGATCCTGAAGGCCCCCGCAGGCACCACCACCCTGGCGGAGTGCTATCTTTCCGCCGGTCCGGCCCGGGCATCGGAACTGCTGGGGCAGACCCTGGGCATTGCCCCGGATGCCTACCTGGCTGCCACGGCCGATACGTTTTCCGCCATATGGGGATTGGAAGACCCGGTACGGTTTGATACGGCGGCGGTGTTCACCGCTGAAGAGCGGGCGGAACTGGGCTGTGAAACGGAATCGGTGGTGGAACTCACGGCCGGGCAGGCAGCGGACTTCCTGACCCGGGCGGCAGCCCTGCCCGGGCAGACGCCCACCACCTTGTCCCGCAGCCGGGGGGCTTTGTGGGCTGCCTTTTTCCGGCAATACCAGGATAATCTGGCCAGCCTGGCCGAAGGCGCCCGGGGAGCCGGCAGCCGGACCCTCACCGACCTGAAAGCCCAGGACCTGTACGAGCTGGAAGAGACCCTGACCTGGCTTTCGGGTGCCTCCGGCTATCATGTGGATTATCAGTCGCTGGAGTTGCAAAAAGCGGCAGGCGGCTGGCAGCTCACCGCCGATGACCGGGAAACCGTTCAGTCTTTGCTGGAGGGCGGCACGGCGGTGGAGTGACCCCCACGGTTCCAGGCACGGCCCAAAGCGGCCGCCACGGCGGGGATATCCTCGCTGCGCAGACCGGAATACCCGGCCACCACTGTGTCGGGGCGGCAAGTTTCGGGCCGCGCCATATAATACTCACTCAGCCCCCGAAGCTGGACGCCCTCGGCCCGGGCGGCCGCCACCATGGCGTGTTCGCCTCCGGCCCCTGGCAGGGTCAGCAGAAAATGCAGACCGGAATGGGTGCCGCCCAGAACCAGATCCGGCCCCAGCCCGGCGCGCAGGGCGGCGGCAAAGGTCTCCATCCGCCGCTTGTAGGCCAGGCGCATGCGGGCAATGTGCCTGGTAAAATGTCCCTGCGCCATGAACCGGCACAGCGTCTGCTGTTCAAACCGGCTGACCGTGTTGGTGTACACCGCAAAATCCCGGCGGTACCGGGCCAGCAGATGGGGCGGCAGCACCATGCAGGCAATGCGGATGCCGGGAGCCAGACTTTTGGAGAAGGTGGTCAGATACACCACCGGCCCGTCGGCGCCCGCCATGCCCTGCAGGCTGGGCAAAGGCCGGGTACTGAACCGGAATTCCGAGTCGTAATCGTCCTCCAGAATGTACCGCCCCGGTCTGGCCGCAGCCCAGGAGAGCAGCTGCGCCCGGCGCCAGGCCGGCATGGTCACCCCGGTGGGAAAGTGGTGGCTGGGGGTCACATAACACAGATTGGCCCCGCAGGCTTCCAGGCCCTCGGTGGGCAGACCGTGGTTGTCGATGTCCACCAGCCGGCAGGGGATGCCGCTGTTTTCCAGCACGGTGCGGGAGCGGGAATAGCCCGGGTTTTCCACGGCGCCCACCGAACCGGCAAACAGGTGGGCCACGCACCCCAGAAGATACTCAATACCTGCCCCCACCACGATCTGGTCGGGGGTACATACCACCCCGCGGTAGGCGGCCAGATACCGGGCAATCTCGGACCGCAGGTCCTCGTCCCCCTGCATGGGACCGCGCTGCAGCAGTTCGGGGGACTGGTACAGCAGTTCTTTCTGGATGCGCCCCCAGCTGCGGGCAGGGAACAGTTCGGTGTCGATGCTGCCGGTAGAAAGGTCGTACCGGGGTTTGGGTTCTTCCACGGCAGGGGAGGCGGACGCCGGCAGCTGGGGGATGGGCGCCGCCGGCGCCGGGCAGAGCATACCACCGGTGTCCTGCACATAAAACCCGCTGCGGGGCCGGGATTCCGCCAGCCCTTCGGCGGCCAGCATCTGGTAGGCGGCATCCACCGTGTTTACGCTCACCCCCAGCTGGTTGGCCATGGTGCGGCGGCCGGGCAGGGGACTGCCCGGGGCACGGGTACCGCTGCGGATCTCGGCGGCCAGCTGGGCATACAGCTGCTCATACATGGGGGTGGTGCTTTGGGGCGACAGGGTGATCATACAGAGCCTCCTGGGGAGTGTTTGCATAAACTGGCCCCATGAAAAAATCAAATACTGGATATTCACACAAGGCCAGAAACGGCTATAATGAGAGCATACCCCGGGCACACAGAAATGTCAAGCCGGGGAACATTACTGCCGGCAGACGCAGGGCGCCGCGCCGCTGCCGGCTATGAGGGGAGCGTTTTGTATGCAGCCTGCTATGATCTGGCTTTTGTTCTTTTGCGTGGTCGTTCTGACCCTGGTATTCGCGGCTTTGTCCCGCACCCGCTTTACGGTGCAGAAAATCGCCATCATCGGCGTGATGGCCGCCCTGAGCTTTGTGGCCTATGAGTTTTTCCGGATTCCCAACATTCTGGGCACGGGGTCGTCCTTCCATCTGGGCAACACTTTCACGGCCTTGACCGCCATGCTGCTGGACGGTGTTTCCGGCGGCCTGGCCGGTGCCATCGGCCTGTCCCTGGCCGATGTGGTGGCTGGTGACCCCGGGTATGCGGTCACCACCTTCCTGCTCAAGTTCATCATCGGTTTGGTGTGCGGTGTTACCAGCCAGCGGCTGTTCCATCTGGCCGACCGCCACCCCGCCCGCAAGAAAGGCCCGGACCTGAAATACCTGTCCATGGTCACCGGCAGCGCCTTCAGCGGCCTGCTGGTCAACGTCTTCACCGATCCGTTCATCGGCTACTTCCGTAACCGGTATATCTTCGGGCAGGAAGTGGAACTGGCCGCCACTATGACCAAGGTCGCCAGCGGTGTCACTCTGGTCAACTCGCTGCTGTCCACTGTCTGTGCCGTGGTGCTGTATCTGGCCCTGCGGCCTGCGCTGGAAAAGGCCCATCTGCTGCCCGGTACCCGCCGCGTACATGCCGGAATCTGAACCACCATCAAAAACGCCGGACCCTCTTGCAGGGTCCGGCGTTTTTTGCTGCGCTCAGCTGCCCGGTTTGGTGGTGATGCGGTCGGTGACTTCATCCAGAGCGGCCAGGACCTGCTCGGCCCTGAACTTCTGCTGGTTTTCGGTGTAGGCATAATATGCCCCCTGCACCTGGTAAGTCAGCAGAATATTGAAACGGGCGTCGCTGCGCGTTTCGGGCATCATGGAAAAGATGTGTTCCTTGATGCCCCGCTCGATGCGGATGGGCAGCACCGCCGCCTGACTGCCGGAAAACAGGATGTTGGTCAGATTCTCGTGGGCAATGAAGGAGGCGAACAGCTCCCGGGTAAACCGCTTGCGGTCGGTGAGGAAACTGTCCGGCTGTTCCAGACTGTCCAGCATCATGCGGATGACCTCGTCCTGCATCTGCTCGGATAGATCGTAAATGTCGTGGTAGTGCAGATAAAAGGTGGCTTTGCTGATCTGGGCCAGCTCGGCCAGCTCCTTCACGGTGATGCGCTCCAACGGTTTGTGGGCGCGCAGCTGCAAAAAGGCATTGCGGATGCTCTGCCGGGTCTTTTTTTCTCTCAGGTCCATGGATTGCCTCGCTTGTCGATTTTTCAAAAGCGTCCAGTATTGTACCTTTTGGCAAAACCGCGGATGGTCCTGCCCTGTCAGGTCTGCTATATTGATTATAGTAAATTACTGGACGGCAGTCAAATAAAACGGAGGCAATACCATGGACTTTTACGGTTTCTATACAGGTCAGATGTTCGACGCCTACGAATTCCTGGGCGCCCATCCCGGAACAGGGGGCACGGTGTTCCGCACCTTTGCACCGGGGGCGGTGGCCATTGAGCTGCTGCTGGACGGGCGGCCGTTACCCATGCACAAAATCGGGGACGGCAATTTCTATGAGCTGACCGTGCCCGAGGCAGGCCCCGGCACACCCTACGAATACCGCATCCATACCCGGGACGGCGGCTATACCGACCACTGCGACCCCTACGGATTCGGGATGGAACTGCGCCCGGACCATCGGTCGGTGGTGCGGGACCTGAGCGAATACACCTTCGGGGACGCCCGGTGGATGCGCACCCGCAGTGACCGGCGCCGTGGTCCGCTGAATATCTACGAGATGCACATGGGTTCCTGGCGGCGCAAACCGGACGGTGGCGTGTATACCTATGACGAATTGGCCGAGCCTCTGGCCGATTATCTGTGCGAGAGCGGCTATAACTATGTGGAGTTTCTGCCTTTGGCGGAACATCCCTGTGACGAAAGCTGGGGCTACCAGATCACCGGCTTTTTTGCCCCCACCAGCCGGTACGGTACCGCAGCCCAGCTCATGGCGCTGGTGGATACGCTCCACCGCCGGGGCATCGGGGTCATCATGGACTTTGTGCCCGCCCACTTTGCCCTGGATGCGTACGGGCTGGCCAAATATGACGGTACCGCGTTGTATGAGTATCCGCACAATGATGTGGGCGTCAGCGAGTGGGGCAGCTGCAACTTCATGCACTCCCGGGGCGAGGTGCGCAGCTTTTTACAGTCGGCCGGACATTACTGGCTGGAAAAGTTCCACTTTGACGGTCTGCGGTATGATGCCATCAGCCGCATCATCTACTGGCAGGGGGATGAACGCCGGGGCGTAAACGGCAACGGCGTGGAATTCCTGCGTACCATGAACAGGGGCCTGAAGCAGCGCCATCCGGGCTGTATCCTGGCAGCGGAAGATTCCACCAGCTATGAAGGCGTCACCCGCCCTGCCGAGCAGGGGGGACTGGGATTCGATTACAAGTGGGACCTGGGCTGGATGCACGATACCCTGTCCTTCCTGCAGACCGACCCGGCCTATCGCCCGGACAACTACCACAAGCTGACCTTCTCCATGATGTATTATTATAAGGAACGGTACCTGCTGCCCTTCTCCCATGACGAGGTGGTCCACGGCAAAGCCACCATTCTGCAGAAGATGAACGGCGATTACGAGGGTAAGTTCCCCCAGGGGCGGGCACTGTACCTGTATATGATGACCCACCCCGGCAAGAAGCTGAATTTCATGGGCAGCGAGATCGGCCAGCTGCGGGAATGGGACCCGGCCCGGGAACAGGACTGGTGCCTGCGCCGCTACCCCAACCACGACGGCTTCTACCATTATATACAAGCCCTCAACCGGCTGTATCTGGAGGAACCGGCTTTGTGGGAGGAGGACGAAACCACCGACGGCTTCCAGTGGCTGGACTGCCACCTGGAAAGTCAGTGCGTGTATGTGTTTGAGCGCCGGGCCGGACAGCGCCGGGTGGCGGCCGCCTTCAACTTCAGCGACAAGGCACAGAACGTTGCGGTGCCGGTGACTGCCGCCGGGATGCAGACCCTGCTGTACAGCGACTGGCAGCCCTACGGCGGAATGACCCCACCCGATGCTTCGCCCTGCACCGTTCACGACGGCAAGCTGAGCGGTACGCTGGCACCGTTCTCGGCAGTCCTGCTGCGGCTGGAATGACCCCTCCGAAACACCATAAAAACACCATACGAAAAAGCGCGCCCCGCCTGGCTGCACAGCCTGCGGAGCGCGCTTTACTTTGCGTTTCTTGCACCGAAATTCTTGCATATATTGCCCAAATGCAGGGCGGCAGAAGACCGGTACGGAGGATCAGTCCTCAGATTCATCCGGGCCGCCGTACAGGGTGATGTACTCGGCGGGTTCCGGTTTGCTCTTGCTCAGAAAGGCGGCGGCCAGGGCCAGAATACCGGCAGCCACAGCCAGTGCGGCGACGATTTTAAGAAGATTTTTCATATGGCGTACCTCCATCCCACAGCCCGGGACGCGTAATGTCATAAAAAGCTTGCGTACAGTATACCACACCCGTTGGCAAAAGGCAATGTGAAACCCGGGAACAGGGGCTTTCTGCCGCAGAAAAATGTTTCCAAACTATGGACATTGTGTAAAATCTGACCACCTGAGCGGCCTTGACTTGTCCAGGTAAGCGGACTAAAATAAATCATGTATAATTTTGTCTTTTTGGTGGTAAAAGGCTGCCGAAAAGAGAAACAAAGGAATGGGGGAACAGGATCCATGTTGAAAATCCTGAAGCGCTCCGCCAAAGGCGCCCGTGTCCCGCATGAGAAATCAACGGCCGATATGCCCACCGTGCGTATGCCGGTGCCCAAAAATGTCGTGATTCCCATGTCGATGCACATCGGTGCTCCAGCGGAACCCGTCGTCAAAAAAGGCGATCAGGTGTTTGTTGGCACCCTGATCGGCAAAGCCGGCGGTTTTGTCAGTGCCAATATCCACTCCAGCGTGTCGGGCACGGTGGTTGACGTGGCGCCCATGCGCATGGTCAACGGCCCGGTGTGCCAGGCAGTGGCCATCCAGTGCGACGGCAACCAGACCGTTGACCCGGCCTGCGTGCCGCCCACCGTCACCGATAAGGACTCCCTGCTGGAGGCCGTCAAGGCCTGCGGTCTGGTGGGTGTCGGCGGCGCCGGCTTCCCGACGCATGTCAAGCTCATGGCCAAGGTGGACACCCTGCTGATCAACGCGGCCGAGTGCGAACCGTACCTGACCACCGACGCCCGGGAAATGCTGGAATGCAGTGATAGCATCCTGGCCGGCATCCAGGCGGTCATGAAGTACTGCGAGATCCCGAACTGCATCATCGGTATCGAGCGCAACAAGCCGGCCTGCATTGACCTGATGTGCTCGCTGACCCGCGACATGAAGGGCGTTTCGGTCAAGCCGCTGCCCATGCGGTACCCCCAGGGCGCTGAAAAGACCCTGGTGGAGACCTGCACCGGACGCGAAGTGCCCCAGATCAACGATGCCGGCAAGGCCGGTCTGCCCGCTGACTGCGGCTGCATCGTCATGAACGTGACCTCTGTGTCCACCCTGGGCAAGTACCTCAAGACCGGTATTCCTCTGGTCAGCAAGCGTGTCACCGTGGACGGCGACGCCATTGCCAAGCCCCAGAACATCGAAGTCCCCATCGGCACCCTGTACCGGGATGTCATCGAAGCCTGCGGCGGCATCAAGCCCGACGTGGAACTGGGCAAGATCATCTTCGGCGGCCCCATGATGGGCGGCGCTTCGCCCAGCGCGGACTATCCGGTGCTCAAGCAGAACAACGGCCTGCTGCTGTTCAGCCGCAAGGCAGCCGTTCTGCCCGATCCCCAGCCCTGCATCCGCTGCGGCCGGTGCATCAGCGCCTGCCCCATGGGTCTGGAACCGGTGGTCATCGTGGAAAATCACAACAAGAAGGATACCGCTGCCCTGAAGAGCCTGTGCGTGGACCTGTGCGTGGCCTGCGGCAGCTGCACCTATGTGTGCCCGGCCAAGCGCCCGGTCTCTCAGGCCGTGACCCAGGCCAAGGCTTGGTATCTCAACGAAATGCGCAAGGGAGGTAAGTAACGATGGACCAGGTTTTGTTCGTAACTGCCTCGCCCCATATCCGGGACGATTCCACCACCCGGAGCCTGATGGGCAACGTCCTCAAGGCCCTGGTGCCCTGCATCGTCGCATCGGCTCTGATCTTCGGCTACGAAGCGCTGCTCACCGTGGCCGTCACCACGCTGGCCTGCGTGGCATTTGAATATCTGTACTGCCTGATCATGAAGAAACCCAACCCGGTGGGCGACCTTTCCGCCTGCGTCACCGGTGTGATCCTGGCACTGAACTTCCCGGTGGGCCTGCCCCTGTGGATCTGCATCGTGGGTGCGTTTGTCTCCATCGTCGTGGTCAAGCAACTGTTCGGCGGCATCGGCTTCAACTTTGCCAACCCCGCTCTGGTCGGCCGTATCGTGCTGTTCCTGAGCTTCACCGCCCGCATGACCGCCTATGTCTATCCTGACATGGCGGTGGATGCCCTGGCTACCGCCACTCCGCTGGCCGACAGCGTGGACAAGACCACCGTCAGTCTGATGGACCTGTTCCTGGGCTTGCACGGCGGCATGATGGGTGAGACCTGCATCCTGGCCATCCTGCTGGGTCTGGTTTACCTGCTGGCCACCGGCACCATCGGTTTTGCCATCCCCGGCAGCATCGTGGGCACGGTCTTCGTGCTGTCCTGGATCGCCACCGGCAGCCTGCACGCCGCTGTGGCCGAGATCATGGCCGGCGGTCTGCTGTTCGGTGCCGTCTTTATGGCCACCGACTACGTCACCAGCCCCTTCACGACCAAGGGCAAGCTGATCTACGGTATCTTCATCGGTCTGGTGACCTTCGCCATCCGCTACTTCGGCAGCATGAACGAAGGCATGAGC